>NZ_WJBJ01000019.1:0-340860 GCF_020804205.1 Methanosarcina sp. DH1
AATTGAACATGTCAAGAATTTGAATTTCCCAGATATTCCATGTTCTCCAGTCCATCCATGTATCCAGAAACCTTGAGGGTCACCATAAAAATCTTCATCTGTATAATCAAAGGCTAATACAACTTCTTTTTCTTGAAGCCAAAACTTTGTTCCCAAGATTTTGACCGTTTCTAGATACTCCCAATAAATGTTTGAAACAGGCACTTTCTTTATTGCAAGATGTAAAGAGTCTGCTCGGTTTCCAACGGTTTCGACATAGGTGTTGGCAACTGAAGATTTGAGAAGATCTCGATTATAGTGGAAACCGGAAAGGAATTTGCTCTTTGGTTTTAATTCCAGAGAACGATCTATGAATGTATCCAACGTCTTTAGAGTGCGAAAATATCTGGCAGGATCTAAAGTCATATTATCACAAGATAAACCGTACGTCCAAGATACTCCTTGGGACAGTCGACCTTTGCACCGTTCCCGAATTTGGTTACTTTACGAATTAGGAATCCTTCAATGTTATCAATTTCAAGATGGTTTTGGAGTTCCAACTCAACTTGCTTCATAGTATATAATATGTATATACAAAAAGGATAAATAATTTGGCTAAATTAGGAGTTTCTGGAAAAATTAGAGCAGTGATTCGGAGATACTGGAAAGATGATTAGTTATTTAATGGATATTAATCCTTATTTGCCCAATTAAATGTAGTGTCAATCCTTCCCCAATTAAGATACGTTTGTTAAACAGTTTATTACTACGGGAGTGCAGAGGGTCACGAATACCCCATTCAAATCGTGACCACACTGACAAGTAACTACTGGTTCCCGCAGACATTACAGCAGGCATTCATGCCAGCGCTGCGGATTTCTTTCATAATCGGAGCTGTATTCTGTGGCATAGCTGCAGTGCTGTCGGCAATGAGGGGACAAAGGTATGTGTACGAGGCTCACAGTTCAGTTAATAATATTAACAAAGGTGATCTTGCAACAGTAGAGGAAACAAATACCTAAATTTGGCATACCGGGTAGGAATTATCGCAACGTAACAAGCATGAAAATACAGAGAACAGAAAGTACAGAGAACAGAAAGTACAGAGAACAGAAAGCAAGGAGAAATGATGCAAAAATAAGATTCAGTATCCTTTTTACCTCAGACTTCTTCAGCATAAATATATCCAGAGCAATTTAGCTCCGAATCACCTTCAGAAAATAATCGCTGGTGAAATCTCTGTATCCTTCTCTCATTACTTTTATCTTAATGTATCCTTCAGCTTTTCCCGGAGGCAGTCTGGGATTCGAAATTTTCAATATTACATTTCCTTCGAGGTCTGTAACCCCCGAATAGGCTTTTTTTCTATCCGGGCTCCAGGCAATCACGTTTGCACCCTTTATACCGCGATTCTCGCTGTCAAACACTTTTACAGGCACGCTCAGGTTTGTTTCCGTATTACTGTCTCCTTCAGTGGAAGGTAAGGAAAGTACACTCATATTTGCTGTAGCATACATAGGTTTTGGAGGAGTAGGGGCATTGCTCAGGGCTGTAAGAATCGTGCAAAATCCTATAAGACCCACAACCGTCAGCACGACAATCCTTATTGGAAGCCCCAGAGTTCCTGCTTCGTCATGTTTGAATTTATCACGCAGCATGTACGGCTCCTCCTTTCAGTTTTACTTTTGGAAGATGCACAATTACCTGGTCTTGATGATCATTACAGCATCTTTTTTCTCGTAGTCATAAAAACCGTCGGCCACAATTTTCAGGTCCATTGTCCCCTCGTTCTGGTTAGGGTCAAGCCTGACCTCTGCACCTTGCGGAGTTGTCAGGTAAGTGAACCCATTAGCATCCGTAGTATTTGATGCTGCTCCACCAAGCCCTCTCAGAATAACGTTTGCATTTCTTACAGGATTTCCGTCGCTGTCAGTTGTCTTTACAACTACGGTTATTGCAAAAGGGTTTTCTGCGGTATTTTCATCTACTATTATTGAGTTCCCTTTCTCAAAGGTGCCTCCTCTAAGCCCTGCATTTTCCACAAATACCGACATATCCTTTGTCGGGGTCGGCATGATCGAAATGAGTGTTGCAAGGGCAACCATCCCGACAACGAGCATCACAACGATATTAATCGGGAGTTCCATAGCTTTCTCGTCATGTCTGATAAATTTAAATTTCTTCATGTTATATCCCCCAAAAACTTTGCTAAATTATTAACACCAGACTCTATTAATATTTTGCTACAGCGGGGTTGTTATCTCTTGAAGCCCTAGAAAAATGCAGATAGGAAGCCTGTAGAAGAGCAAGGCTGTAACTCGGATCTTGAGAGGCCTGACATGGCTGTATTTATGAGTTTGAAGAACAAGACGAGCTCATCGAAGGTACTTAGATACTGTAAGATGGTATTAGCTGTAGGCCTCAGGAGAAAACTGACCCATCACATTGATTTTATGTTTCTCTCATGAAGACATAGGAGAGATCAGGAAGCAGTTTGAAAAGAAGTTTCCTAAAAGTTCCTGTGCTTCCTGGAGATTTATGCTCAGGAAAATTGTAGAAAGTTTGAAGCATCTCCTAATGTCAAAACATTAAATTTTTTATAATAAATGGAAAAATAGTCGATAAGAGATGCACTATTTTGGCAAAATCTTAGAGTGCATATAAAGAATTTACTGAATTGAACAAAAGTTACATGGAAAGAATGGATCCAGGTAGTAAGACCGCCGAAGAATAGCAGTTCATCGATTTGTAGAGTACCAAAAACTGATAATGAACGCATCTTCCTGGATTCATTTTCAGGTGCTATTTCTGGAGACTTTCTAACCTTCGTGTATAAAATTGTTTTATTCCCTTAAAAACATTACAACATTATAACATGGTTAATATTAAATTTTATTAATATTTTAATAATATGGATTTACTCGTTTATTTTTAGCCATACATATCTCCCCATAGCAGAACTCCTTTATATTTTCCTAAAAAAACTATGTATTTATATAGTTCTTTTAACCATAATTTACTTACTGTTGTAGAATAACCTTAACAATCAGAAACGAGGAGAAACAGTTTTTTGACTCAGGAATGCTCTGATGACTCAGACGAATCGGATCGTAACCGTAGTTTCTTGTGTTTTTTAGGACTGCATGAATGGAAGCGGAAAAGCGGTGCATTGTGCTTTTTGCCAACAGTGCTCGAAAAACGCTATGAATGTATACATTGTGGCAAATACAAGGTGACTTTTGAAAGGGAGAATAGCTCTTACAGCCTTCCTGCTGGGAGGTCTTAACTGCAAAAGATTTTACAATCCCTTTATATTTTGTCTAATTTTTTCGTTTCATTTTTACCTTTCTTTTAATTGGTTTCCTTCTGTCCTTCGATTATCTTCGTGCTGTACTTTTCGTTGCGCGTAAAGTTAATCTATCTTAACTTAGTTTGTTAAAGCTATGAAAAGAATTGTGATTCTCGATTACGGGCTTGGAAACCTCCGCAGTGTTCAAAAAGGGCTTGAACAGGTCGGATCAAGTCCCGCAATCTCAGGGGATCCTGAGGAGATTCTTGCCGCAGACGGTTTAATTCTCCCGGGCGTCGGCGCTTTTGTGGACGCGATGAAGTGCCTTGACCCCATCAAAGGGACTATAGAAGAATACGCACGGTCAGGCAAGCCGATGCTCGGGATCTGTCTTGGACAACAGGTTCTCATGAGTTCTTCGGAGGAAGGAAAGCTTACTGATGGGCTGAACCTTATTTCTGGAAAGGTGCTGCGCTTTCCAAAATCCGAGTTAAAGGTGCCTCATATTGGCTGGAATAACATTAAAATCGAGCAGGACCACCCTCTGTTTAAAGGAATTCCTGACAACTCTTTCGTATACTTCGTCCATTCCTACTATGTGGACACAGCGCCTGAAAACACCCTTGCATCCTGCAATTATGGGCTGGACTTTTCAGCGTCTGTCGTAAATTCCAAAGGTAATGTTATGGGTACCCAGTTCCACCCTGAAAAAAGTGGAGCTATCGGGTTGAAGATTCTGAAAAACTTTGTAGACATGTGCTGAAAGTATTTCTCTAAGGAATTTTCCCTCGGGCTCAAAATTTATTTTTTCATTTTTTCTGGTTATTTAATTCTGATTCCTTTGCACTTTACACTAAAGTATCTAAAATCAACAGAATACCTAAAATAAATGGATTGTACTTGAATGCCAAACTATCCTGCCCTGCATACCTTTCAGGGCAGAAATATCTGCAAGAGATGGTTACTATGGATATAGAAGGCTACGCAAAACGGGCTCTCAGGGAGAACCCCTCAAATGAAGCAGAGCTTGAGGCAAAGCTGGCTTCAAGAATTCTTGAAATTAAGCATATAAACCCAGATAGGGCTCATGAGATCGCGGCTGCGGTTGTTTGTGAGGCAAAAGCAACACTTGATGTGACCGGTGATGTGTTAAGCCCCACTTTCTCAGGAGTTTCAATGGGAGAATTCGGGGTAGGTTCCAGGGGTACAGGGGATTTTTACGTTCATTCCAAGCTTGGAGAAGTTATAGGCAAGACAGGTGCTGTTGTAGATAGCTCTCAGCTTGATGACTCTGGAGTTGTCAAAATCGGCGAAGACTACCTTGTGGTTACAATTGACGGAATTCATTCTCGCCTGAGCGACTTTCCTTTTCTTTCGGGCTTTCACGTAGCTCGGGCAGCTCTGCGTGATATATACGCTATGGGAGCTCGCCCCCTGGCAATGCTTTCCGACATTCATGTAGCAGACGACGGAGATGTAGCAAAGATCTTCGACCATATTGCAGGAATAACTACGGTATCGGAACTTACCGGAATACCTCTTATTACAGGAAGCACGCTTCGGATCGGCGGGGACATGGTCATAGGTGAACGCATGACAGGCGGCGTTGGAGCTGTGGGCATAACCTCTTCTCTTACCTCACGGAACCGGACCGAAGCAGGAGACCTTATCCTTATGACCGAAGGCGCAGGTGGGGGTACGGTTTCCACAACTGCACTTTACTATGGGATGCATGAAGTTGTGGAGGAAACCATTAATATCCGTTTCCTGGAAGCCTGTGAGGTCCTGTTGCAGTCCGGACTGCATAAGAAAGTCCATTCGATGACTGATGTAACAAACGGCGGGATAAGGGGAGATGCAAAAGAAATCTCAAAGACCGCAAGGGTAAAACTGGTCTTTGAAGAGGAAAAGATAAGGGCTCTTGTGAACCCAAAGGTGCTTTCAATGCTTGAAAGCCTGAAAATCGACTATCTTGGAGTTTCTCTCGATGCCCTGCTTATAATTGTTCCCCCTGCATATGCTGATGAAATTCTTGATACTGTCAGAGCTGCAGATATTAAAATTGATGTCATAGGGCGTGTTGAGGAAGGAAACGGAGCTGAAATCTTCTTAAATGGCGAATGCCGGGACTTCACACCAAGGTTTAGAGAGTCTGCATATACACCAGTTAAAAAAGTTCATGGGGAAGAGAATCCCAGGGACTTTGAAGAAATGAAAGCAGCAATTGATAAGGCCGCTCTTGAAGCTATTGAAAAGAAACAGAAAGTCCTCGAAAAAATAAGAAGTAAATAAAGCCTTTTAAAAAAAGGCTTTAGCGAAAAAAATGTTTAAATTACATGTCTAAATTACTTAACACATTTTAATCAAAAGCCTTTTCAAGTTTTTTAAAAGGCTTAAAAGAAAAAGAAATTGAGCCGGAGGAGAGGGGATAATTACATTTTTCTTTTTACTAAAAGGGTTTCCCTTACTTTTCCAGTAATTTCGACCTCTACCTTCGGTTCAATTTCCTCTTCTGAATGAGCTTTCCAGTATTCTCCTTTATAACGGACAAAGCCTATTTTTTGCGGCCCTAAAGGGTCTATAGTTTCGGCAATTTCCCCTATAAACTCCCCAATAACCGGTTTTTTATTTCTGATCTCTGTTACTTTGTAGATTGCAAAAACCAGGAACAATCCGAAAACAACTGTAGGGGCAACGACGGTCAGGGCAAGAACCTTTCTAAATTCTGGGGTGTAAATATTTTCGCTTCCCATGGGTACAAGGAGTATACTTCCTATTATGAGGCTGATTAGGCCCGCAAACCCGAATATCCCAAATCCAGGTACTTTAATCTCAATGATCAGAAGTCCTATTCCTAGAAGAATTAGGAAAATTGCCCCTATGTTAATATCAAAGCCTGTGCCTATCAACCCGAGTGCGATTGAGATGAGTCCAAAAATTTCTGCTCCTGCTCCCGGACTTGAGATTCCAAAAATTAGCCCGTAAATTCCCAGGGTCAAAAGAAGGGATGAGATAATCGGGTTTGAAATCAACCCTAAAAGGGAGAGAGAAAGTGGAGATTCATAGTTTTCTATCCCTGCATTTTCGGTTTGCAGGACTTTTCCTTTTACCTCCTGCCCGTCAATCTGTGTCAGTAAATTCGGGATAGAGGGTGCTACATATTCTATTACGTTGCTCTTCAGAGCTTCCTCTGCGTCAAGATTTTTATTTTTTGTTATGACTTCTTCTGCAAAGGTCTCGTTTCTCCCGTGTTTACTGGCTGTTGCAACCGAAAATTTGACAAGAGCATTTATTATTTTCTCTTCTGTTATGGGTTTTGTCCCTTCTGCCGACATCTGAACGGGCTGAGCTGATCCTATAACCGTGAAAGGCGCCATTGAAGCGATATCTGTTCCCATGAGGATGAGAGTTCCGGCTGACCAGGCTTTACCACTTTCGGGCACATACCCGATAACAGGCACGCTTGCATTCTCAATTGCGCTTATTATTGTTTGAGTTTCATCCAGGCCTCCACCTGGGGTATTCAAGCTAATTACAAGGGCCTCAAAATTTTCATTTTCAGCTCTTTCTATAGCATCTGCTATAATATCATCTGAAGCTGGTGTAATAGCCTCGGATATTTCAAGCACAAGTACTTTCTGTTGAGGTCCTGCATCCACAGAGGGTATAGAAACGGCTATGAGGATGAAACACAGGAAGAAAATAAAGAAGAGATTTGGCCCTCTTTCTACAGACATGGTTACCGGTCTTTTCTTGCTCATTCATTTCCTTCAGTTCTTTTGCTGTTATTATCCTTTTTTAAGCTTATTTTTGTTTACTGCTCTTTTTGTTCCGCAATAGCCTTAGATAAAGCCGCTATATTTCCGGTTTCAAGAGCCTGGGATTGGGTAACTACTATGAGGTTCTTTTCCCTGGCAATCTCGGCTAAAGTTTGTAGCTCCCTCAACTTGATTGCTGCGGGCACACCTTCATAGGAAATTGCAGCTTCTCTCATTTTCTGCGCAGCCTGAGATTCTCCTTCCGCAAGGATAATTCTGGCACGCTTTTCTCTTTCGGCTTCAGCCTGTTTGGCAATTGCTCTTTTCATTGTATCAGGCAGGGCAACGTCTCTAATTGTAACTCCCGTAACCTTGATCCCCCAGGGATCGGTATACTTGTCCAGAAGCTCTTGAATTTGTTTGTTGATACTTTCTCTTTCCGAAAGCAGCTCATCAAGCTCCATCTGTCCCATAACGTCTCTCAGGGTAGTCTGTGAGAGGGTAGAAGTCGCAAACATGTAATTTTCAACCTGAGTTATGGCAGCTCCAGGTTCTATGACCTTGTAATAAACAACCGCATCAACCTCAACCGTGACGTTATCCCTGGTGATTACAGCCTGCTTGGGTACATCGATTGCAACAACTCTCAGATCTATTTTTAAGGCTCTGTCGACAATTGGGATAATCAGAAAAATTCCAGGGCCTTTTACGCCACTGAGACGTCCCAACCTGAAAATAACTACTCTCTCATATTCGTTAACCATTTTTATTGATTGTGAGAGTATTAATATTACAACTAATAATACAGGAAGGTAGATTTGACTGGCAAAGATGCTCATAATTTTTATGACCTCTTATTCCATTAATATTTAAATTAGACTTAATAATAACTAAGTATTCTTTATTCGGATAATCAATAATAAACTTTCTATAAAGTAAGTATTCATAATTCAAAAATTTTGCACCCTGCACTCTAGAAACATCTGAAAAGCTTATATTATTATTGTATTATTATTTATTATTTCTTCCTTCTCTAGATCTTCATTGACCTCAGTTTTTCAGATTTTGAGCAATACCGGAGAAGGAAAAATGTCAAAAATGCAGATGCCTTATTGGATGAAATTATGAAGAAACTTTGAGAGACTCATTCTGAGAAATACTTGTCTCTGAAAACACTTATATTTGGAACATAGAAAATATAAAACAGGGAAAAGTGAGTTAACAGGGAAAAAGAACCAGAATGACATTGATTTTTGGCCCTGATAAGGCCTCAGAGTTAGATCAGCATACTTAAAAGCTGACACTAAGAACGAGAAACACTGTCAGGTTCAGAAACTTATTCTGAGCCACAAACAGTAAGTCAAGAAAACGCAGGTTCGGAAGAACCATTGGTGTTGATACTAATGAGTAAGGAATGTCCAGACTGCCACGGACGTGGCTATGAAGTTGTTTCAACTGAAATCTGCCCTCAGTGTAAGGGCAAAGGTAAATCAAAATCAATTGATTTCATGAAAATGTCAGAAAAAAATATTGACAACCTTTTAAAAAATGGTGCTGCTTGTGAGAAATGTAAAGGTGTTGGAAGTATCGAAGTAACTACTCCCTGTAAAACCTGTAAGGGGCTGGGGAAGATATACACATGCAAGATTTGTGGAGCACGTATTGAGAACCCCCAGGATCCCGATGAAGAAGTATGCGATTCCTGTGCTCATTCTCAGTATGTTTATGCCCTTGATGAGTCCTGCGACCTTAAAGATGTGGAAGCAGGAAAACTTTATCATGGGGTAGTGAGCAGTAAAGCGTCTTTTGGGGTATTTGTGGACCTTAACCCTCACGTAAGAGGGCTTATGCATTCTAGCAATGTCGGAGTTCCTCCAGAAGTGGGAGATGCCGTGATTGTACTGGTAAAAAGCATTAAGGCCGGAGGAAAGCTTGACCTGATCCCTAAAACCCTTAAAAAATACGAAACTGTCGAGATTGAAAAAGAGCTTCCGCTCAAAAATTCAGCTGAAATCGACTCCAGTATGAAGGGCAGGCTCCTCAGAATTGAAGGAGAAGTAATTCAGGTAAAGCAGACCAGCGGGCCCACGATTTTTACAATTAGCGATGAGGGAGGCTTTGTGCCCTGTGCAGCCTTTGAGAGCGCAGGGAAAAGGTCCTATCCGCATATTGACATAGAAATGATTGTTTCCATTACCGGAGAAGTGACTTTGCGAGATGACCAGATCCAGATCGAGGTCATGAGCATGAAATTGCTGACCGGAGAGAAGGAAGCAATTGTCAAGGGCAGAGTTGAGAGAGAAATTGACAAAAAGGCAGCTCCTGCGGATATTCCTTTCCTTGTCAAAAGCGAGATTATGGAGAAACTTAAACCCAGGATGCTCCATGTAGCCAAAGAAATCAAAAGAGCTATTCTCCATTCAACCCCGATTATTCTAAGGCACCATGCCGATGCCGATGGCATTACCTCGGCAATTGCAATTGAAAGGGCCATCCTGCCTCTTATTACGGAAATCGGAGGAATGGATGCAGAGTATTACTTCTACAAGCGTGCCCCGTCCAAAGCTCCTTTTTACGAACTTGCCGATGTTACGAGGGATATTTCGTTTGCACTTGAAGATCTTTCCAGGCATGGTCAGAAAATGCCTCTTGTAATCCTGGTAGACAACGGATCAACGGAAGAAGACGTACCTTCAATGCGGCAGGCCAAAGTCTATGGAATCGACATGCTTGTTATCGACCACCATCATCCGGATGAGATTGTTGACCAGTACCTTATAGGGCATGTAAATCCTGCGCATGTGGGAGGAGATTTCGGGGTTACTGCCGGAATGCTCTGTGCTGAAGTTGCTCGTATGATCAATCCCGATATTAGCGACACAATAAAACATCTTCCCGCGGTTTCAGCGGTTGGAGACCGTTCAGAGGCTCCGGAAGCTGAAAGGTATATCTCTCTTGTATCGGACCGTTATAACCTTGAAGAGCTGAAAGAAATGGCTCTGGCTCTGGACTATGAGCAGTTCTGGCTGAAATTCAGTAGTGGAAAGGGCCTTATCGACGACATCCTGGATCTCGGGGATCATGAAACCCATAAAAACCTTGTTTCCCTGCTCTGCGAACAGGCAAATACCATGATCCAGGACCAGCTTGAGACCTGCCTCTTTAATGTAAAGTCTCAAAAACTGTCAAATGGAACTATCATGAACGTGATAGACGTTGAAAACTACGCCCAGAAGTTCACCTTCCCGCCACCAGGAAAGACCTCAGGAGAAGTTCATGACGTGCTTACCAAAAAATATCCGGATAAACCCGTGGTAACCATTGGATACGGCCCTGATTTTGCGGTCATCCGTTCAAAGGGTGTGCTCATGAATATTCCGAAAATCGTCAGGGAACTCCGGGAAGAAATGAAAGGTGCAGGCGTCAGCGGAGGAGGACATCTGGTTGTAGGAAGTATCAAATTTGTAGAAGGAATGAGGACTGAGGTGTTATCAAGGCTTGCTGAAAAGATAGCAGCCACCGATGTCGAATATTAAAGGGCTTTAATAGCCTCTTTCCTTCCTTTGCTTCTATTCTGGATAGAAAAATTCTATTTTTAAATAGTCTATTTTTAAGAAATTGAGTTTTTAAGAAATTGAGTTTTCAAGAAATTGAGTTCTTAAGAAATTGAATTTTTAAGAAATTGAGTTTTTAAGATATTGAGTTCTCAAAAAGTTATAATCTTAAAATATGCCCTCTTAAGAAGTTCTAATTTTTACACAAAATTTCCTTGAAAATGACTCGTTATTTGAAAATGACTCGTCAAACTATTTTTCATAAAAAAATAATAAAGACAATCTTAATTAAACACTAATTTTAAAAAATACTGCAAGTTATGGGAAACCTCTCACTTGGAAAGGCCCCCATGCAAAAAGATTATTACAATTTCCTTGCTTTGCTATTTAGTCCAGGCGTACAATCCTTACAAGAGACTGGATCGGGACATTAGCAATCATATCTGCACCTTTTTTATCTACAAGAACTGCTACAGCTCTTGGTTTTGCGCCCATTTCCCGAAGCTGCTCAATGACTTCCATAGTTGTGGAACCTGTGGTAATAACATCGTCTACGATCACACAGTTCTTGCCGGCAACGCCTCCGAAGTTTCTGCTTATTGTTCCTTTCTGGCCTGGCTGGACTACATCCTGTCCTTTACGGGAATGATATAGAGCAAAGTCAGCTCCCAGTTCATTTGCCATCATGCTTGCTAGGGGAATGCCACTGGCAGCGACACCGACAACAACGTCAACTTCGGCGTTTGTTTTTTCCAGAGTCTCAAGCACCATGTCGCAGAGCGCAAGCGAGATGTAGTGGAGCCGTGTAGCACTTTTTCCTATGCTGCTCCAGTTTACGGAAATATCCTTCGGAGCGGGGGCTGCTACTTCTTTTTTTGAACGGGTTAAAAGCCAGGTAACCGTTTCCCTTGAAACGTTGAGTTCGTCGGCAATCTGGCCGGTTACAAGCCCGTTACTCTGCAATTCCACAGCTTTCTGGATTAAATCTTCTATGTTCTTCATGCCTCCATTCCCACCTGAATTTTTATCTGGCTGTATTTTTCGGCACTTTATTAAGTACTTTATTAGGTACGTTATTAGGCACTTTTTCGGCACTTTTTACAACAAATTCACAACGTTTGCCTCGAATACTGCCTGGAAAACTATATTCAAATGTACATTCTCTCAATTAAAGACACTATTACATTATCAAGCATTATATCTTTTTCTTCAGCTCAAGAGTAACTCTTTTCTTTTCTACTTTTTTTCCTTTTTTTCTTGAGGGGAGAACCGCAGATAGGGCAGACATCCCCTTTGTCAAAAGTCTTTTTGCAACCTATACACTGCTTTTGCCAGATAATAATATCCTTTATTTTTTTCTGGGCAATAGGCTTAACCTGAATCCCAAGCTGCACAGCAACGTTCTGGACTGCATAATCATCCGTAAGCAATATGCCCCTATCCCTGTATTCAAGAGCTTTTGCGAGGATTTCCAGGTCCGTTTTTGAGAGCTCTTCGGAGTCCCGCGTGTGCTCAGCCATTTTCCGAACTTCTTTTACCATTTCAGGCTCTGGCCATTCCACACGTAACCCACCTTCTTTTGCAAGATCAAAACGAAGCTCGGAATCCTTACTTTTCAATTCATCCGCAACCGAAGGAACGGTAATTATGAGAGAACTGTCCAGGTCACAGTTCCCCATTATAAAAACAGCTGAGTCTGCTATGTAATAGGTCATTTTTCTTCTCTTTTCTCTTTTAGTATATAATTGATTCCCGTCTGGGTCCCATCCTGGCAGAGTTGCGGCTCTACAGCCTAAGTTCTGTCTCTGGAAGACTGTTCTCTGTTCAACAGCTGGTAGCTCTGTAGTGTACCCAAAATTCCGCATCGAGAGCATGAAATCTGTTTTGCTCAATTCGACTGCTCAAGAGGACTAATCTCATGCGAAGTTTTAAACTCTACTTTTCCAACACGCACTGAAGCCATTTCGCATGACGAAGAAATATGTCCAAGATAATTAATATGGTTTTCAGGTTAAATTCTGTCTGCTATATAGCTATCAAAATTATGCCTCAGATGCCTGTTCCTTTTATTTATAAAGAAAACGATTATTAAAAAAAGCCCATACGGAATGGCTGCTTCCAACATACAACTAGAAAACTTAAAGTGATATCGTCAATTTATTGAAAGATCTAAGGAATTTAAAATGAAAGAAAAAGAAAAAATGTTAGAAGGCAAACCGTATAGAGCTTTTGGGGACGAACTGGTCGCAGAACGTCAGGCTGCAAAGGAATTGATTTTTGAGTTTAATGCTCTGCACCCCAGCAAAATTGAGCAACGCGATAAGATCATTAAAAGACTTTTTGGCAAAACGGGTAAAAACTTCATTATTGAACCGCCCTTTCGCTGCGATTATGGATACAATATCTCCATAGGGGAGAATTTCTACGCCAATTATAATTGCACGATTCTCGACTGCGCTACAGTTACCATCGGTGACAACGCTTTTATTGCACCCAATGTGAGTCTTTTTACCGCAGAACACCCCATACATCCCGACATACGGAATGACCAGTTGGAATATGCCATTCCTATTTCCATAGGCAACAATGTTTGGCTTGGTGGCGGCGCTATTGTGAATCCGGGTGTTACTATTGGCGATAACACTGTAATCGGTTCAGGAAGTGTAGTGACAAAGGATATTCCGGCCAATGTAATAGCTGTTGGCAATCCGTGTAGGGTGAAACGCAAAATTACAGAGAAAGATAAAACTAATTTTTTGGAGATGTTATATAATGAATAAAAATATACTGATACTTACTGGTAGTCCACGAGATAATGGAAATAGCGATATGCTAGCAGATGCCTTTATGAAAGGAGCAATGGAAAAGGGGCATACCGTAAATAAAATCAAAGCGGCAAAACTCAATGTTAGTGGATGTAAGGCCTGTATTATGTGTTGGACAAAAGATGGAGCCTGCGTTCAATGTGACGATATGAAAGAAATTGAACCACTACTTGAAAGTGCAGATATGCTTGTACTGGTTTCCCCGTTATATTTCTTTGGAATTTCTGCACAGTTAAAGGCTGTAATTGACAGGTTTTGTGCCTACTGTGTGGACAGCCGTAAAAAATCTCTCATAGTAAAAGAATCTGCTTTAATTATGTGTGGAGAGTGCGATGAAGAACAATTTTTCAGCGGTGCCATAGACACTTACAAGTATACGGCAGATTATATGAAATGGGAAGACAGAGGTATCTTAATAGCTACCAGCGTATCAGCAAAAGGAGATATTTTACAGGGAGATTGGCTAACTAAAGCGCAAGCCTTTGGCACTAGCATTTAAAGAACTTATCCTTATTCACAAACCGGCTTTCACTACCCTAATTGCATTTTGGGAGTCAGTTGTCCTTTTTGCTACGCTTCACTCAAAAGGACTAATTTATGGTTTTGAGTCTTGCTCCTCTTAAATAGATTAATTTGCGGTCCAGGATTGTTTTTTCATTGTTTTATCCGGAATTACGCCTTAGAATAACAAGAAAAGGTTAGTATTAATTCAAAAAAACGAATTGGATATTTCAGGCTCTTCGTCATTCCCTGTGGATAAAACAATTTTCAATTCGAGACCGCATTGGTTTTTATGAGAATATTATGAGAATATTATGAGGATATTATGAGGATATTATGAGGATATCCACACAAAACAACGAAGATCCTGTTTAAGATATACATATCCAAAAGTTTATCCTGTGTATTTAACAAGCCCTTTCACGATTTTTTGGAAATCTTGTAAAGGGCTTGAGCTGAAGAAATTTTGCTTTAAAGGGAAATACGCTTTCCGGATTTTACTTAGGGCAAATTTCCTTGAGGCCAGCAGCTACATCAGCCAGAAGCTCGATAGGAATTCCCATAATCATTTCTTCGTCTGCGATTTTGGTGTATGTCCTGCTGCCGCTGCAACCGACTGTGACTCCGATTTTGCCTTCTTTATATACATTGACAACCCCGTCTGAACACAGGCTCTGCTTCCCTGCAAAACTCGCTTCGACCCGGCCTCCGGTTTTATACATTGCAGCCTGTGTGAGTAACATTATTTGTTTAGGCTTACCGATAATCACAACAACATCAGGGATAAACGTGGCTTTTTCCAGAGGAGAGTACAGGATAGCTTCTGTTGAGTTTGGGGGAAGCTTGGGAACTCTTTCAAGGGTACGCCTTGCAGCGCCCTGGGTGCTGAACTGTTTGAGTTTATTAAAATAAAACTCTCCACTTGCGACCTTTGGAGGCATTTCGCCAAGGCCCATTGCGCCAGCGCCACCTTTACACATCTGGTCTTCCCCAAGGGTATAGAACTCTTCACCTGTTCTTCTAACCCTGTCAACCAGCTGGCAGTGCCTCATAGTCTCATCTACTTCTTTCATTCCTTCAGGAATTTCTCCTCCTTTCGGGATCAACTTTACTGCAACAGGAGAAGTCTCAAGTTTCAGGCAGTCTACAATTTCTTGTCCATATTTATTTATCTCTTTTACATCCATGTTCTCAACTCGGGTTTTGAAATTTTTGTTACTTTTAAGGTAGTAATACTGTTTTAGAACTTCATAAGTATTTTCAAAAGTTGTTTGTCTGGTTGTCCAGTTCCGGCAAATAAGACATGACAATTTTTGATCAAAATATTCCTATAAAGTTTAAGAGTTATTTTATCAGTTACGGGCAAATTCCTGTCAAATACAGACAAATAATACATGATAAGATTCAATATAAGTATTCCCGAGTTTATATGAATACAGGCAATTTCTCGCAGTACTACCATTTTTGGCCTATTTTTTTCAGTACTGAGATCTTACTCACTGAAATTTAAGAGTTTGTGGAGTACGGAAAATTCACCCTATATTTGGCAGGTCGACATAAGGAATTTGAATATTTTGTATCATCTTCAAATTGTATGGGTAAAAGTAAATTTCATGTATTTGCTGAAAAGTTATAAACTTTATTAAGTATGAAAAACAACATCAGACGATGCACCCAACTTTATAACTATATGATAAAATTGTGGCATAGTTATTGAGTTGGAAAATTCTCCATTGAATTTTAAGATGATACGATATCGTAAACTAAAGAACCTTGAAAATCCTTGAAAAAAACCTGTAGAAATGTATGAAACCTTAAATAAAAGCTAATAAAAAAGTTTGATGCGAGAGATGCGATTCGAACGCACGAATTCCTACGAAACTGGACTCTGAACCTGGCGGTTTTGACCTGGCTGGGCAACTCTCGCATGTTGATGTTTTGTATAACGTTTAGTCCTCTATGTAAAACTCTGAATGATATCCATTAAGCTCTAGGGGAAGAGGTGATCTCATGTTTATATCTTGGAGATCACTGGTTCATGGCACGCTGAGAATTCTCTAGATAGAATGATGCTCTTGTTTTTCATATATTTTGAATTACTGCATAGGTTTTACCTCAAAACCGATGCATTAAGGGGTGCGGCCAGCGAATCCTGAATTTCGTACGCTAAGAAATTGCCTCTTAAATCCTGAAGAATTTCGTGTTCATAAGGCATCTAGATCAATAATCGTCAGCTGGTTAAAGACATAGTTTCCCTTTATCTCCTCTACCGAGTATAGATAAAACTTTTAATTCTAATACCAGCAGAAATAACAAATAAAACGGAAAAAAGAACAAGCAGTATTTCTTTAAGAGGAAAAGTTATAGGTTGGTTCTGTGCTATGTAGCTATAACCAAACCCAATAGAACAAATAATAAACAAAAGTGAACTTATAAAAGTTGCATACTGGTCATTTACTTCTAAAAATAAAAGCTTATTCTGTTTTGAAAAATCATTTTCAGTTTTATATTGAATCGAATCGTTGCTTTTTTCGAATAATGTATATTCGTTATTTCCTTTTATTTTATATAATGAAAGAGCAAGTGCTATTATTAACGATATAATACAAAGAACTAGGCTCAAATTAATTCCAAATAACGCTTTAATTATTGTTGACTCCCTGTAAGCGAATATTGTTGCATATAGAGCTAGTACCACAATTGCGAATTATATTGTCGAGTAGAGTCTATCTATATTTTTATCATATATTTCTATAAGTTTAGTTCCGATATCTCTTTGATCATTAGGCATACTTTATCATACACCACTTCATCTAGCAAGGTACAGTCATATCTTGTTAGATACCCATTCTCTTTTAATTTGTTTTTATTGACCCATATGGATCCTATCCTTTAAGTACTTTTAGATCAGAGATTTAATAATGCTCAAATAGGAAAATAAAGAGCTATTAAGCCTCCAAAAGCAATATGTTTATATAGGATTAAAAGGTTAAATAAAACTCTGTTGAGGGATTTTAAGAACCAAAGGAATGACCAAATCAGGACATTCAACTCTGTTTTTTTCCTAACCTTGTTTTATTCTGAAATAATTTCATCTCAAAATTTTTACCTTTTTCAAATACGAACATTTTCACATAGAAGGTTCGTATTTTTAAGCAAAAAACTACTTCCTAATAAGACAATTTCCTACAAATGTTTTCATTTAAAGGAATTAGATAGCATATCACACTTTTGATTTCCTTTTTATTTTATTATATCCTTAGAAGATCTTGTTTGCAACGGGACTCAAGATAGTAATTATGATTAATTTAAACATGTGATTAAAGATGATACAAGATACAAATATTGTTTACAGAGATTTATTGGATGCTTACAACGAATTAATTGAAAATGATCGTTCTATTCTTGCTGTTCGTAAAAATCTTCAAAACTTTTTGACTTGTAGTTTTCAATTAACCCAAGTAATGTATAAAGAGTTTCCAAGAAGAACAAGTGAAAAGTGGAATTCAAGCAAGTTCTCTGGATGGGATGACATTTCTAAATTGTTTAAAGAATTTCGAAATGTGGTTAATCATGAACCACCACTACTAGTAAAATTCGATGCAAAGCATTTTTTCTCTGCAAATAAAGTATATGGATATTCCAATTCTTCTGTCGGTAGCAAAATTAGTTCTGTAGAGGCTACTTATGAAACTGATCCACGTTCAGATTGTATTCCAGATGTGAGTAACTTCAAAATAATTACAATAAATATTGATACAGATGAAATATCTAATGAAGATGCTGAACTAGATCATATAGAATATAAATTTGCATTTATACCAACAACAGATAAAACTAAAGAGCTTTTAAACAAAGTAGGAAATGATGATTTATTTGAATTGGCAAAACATTATTTTAAAACCTTACAGGATTATTATGGTTTTTATGAAAAGTCTGCCCAAGAACATGAATTTGCTCTCAAATCTACAGACATTTAGAATAAGAAGCAAAGAATATTGATAAAGGACGGCAGTGTAGGGAAAGTTCTATAAAATTTGAATTACTCAGCATTATTTTGGTAGTATATTAAATCTTCTGTAAATTTGCTTTTCAATTATACACAGATTTTGAGGCAAAACTTGTGCAATATTCTAAAAACTCTAATTTTTCAAGACTTACTAAATACAAACGTTTATTGATAGATATTCGTATTTTAGGGAAATAAACAACTCTTGTGTATAAATGAAAAGAAAATTTACAGAAGATTTAATACACAGCCCAATCCTAAAAAGTTAAAAACTACAATATTATATAGTAATATAGTAAAGAAATTGATTTTCATAGAGTAGAAGTTCAAAAATAATGGAGAAATTTGAAAGATGTTATTAGATGATGTTAATTACTTATTAAAAATTTTATCTGTAATTATACCTGGATTTCTATTTATTAAATTTTATGATCGAGTAATTCAACGTTCATCTACTAAGGATAGCTTTGAGTTTATTATATTGAGTTCCTTCATATTTATAGTCTTGTATAACTTATCATCCAGCATTAGTGAATATTTATCTAACTCTTTTGGTTTTGATCATCTATTACTAATTTTTTTTGTATTATTCTTCTTCTTATTAGTCTTTTGCTTACTTTTCGAAAAATACAATGTATTTGGGATATTTAGAAAATGCCTTTTTAGTACCTTAAATTATGAGTCAACGACTGTTTGGGATGCTGTTATTCCTGGTTATTGCGATTATGTAATAGTTTACACCTCAGATGGATTAAAGTATTGTGGACAAATCTTACTTTTTACTTGTACTAGTGACACAAATAGTCATCAAATTAAGGAGATATTTTTACACAACCCTGTAATTTTAAATGAAGAAAATAAAGTCGAAGAATGCGAAGTTAATTTGGAAGGAGTACTTCTACTCAACGAAGATATAAAAAGAATCGAATTTCTAGATAAAATAAAACATCAAAAAACTATATAACTTGACAAAGTATCAAATTTACTGTAAATTTGCTCTACATACTATGCATAGATTTCTTGCAAAACCTGTATGTTTTCCTAAAAATTTAATTTTTCAGGATATTTCAATATACGAACCTTTTAACATAGAAAGTTCGTATTTTAAGCAAAAAATCACTTATTTCACTATCAATTTTTAGCAAATTCTTCATAAAATACGAACTTTTTAATATTTTGTTCATATACTATCTTTCATAAATAATAGACTTTTTACCTTTGATGGAACAAAGGTTCTCACAGTTGCAGAATATGACCGATTTTGTTAATTTCGTTCCCATGAAGTTCAGACATATTTTTGGAGTCAATGAAATTATAGGCCTTCGGCACATGGGGCTTGTTTTATCTTAAAATTATTGAGCATATTCAAAACAAAGTATTTTGTAACTGATGTAAAAGTGCATAGGTTTTATTGTAATATATGCATTATAATTTACTATAAAAAACTGAATTGAAATGTATCATGAAAGCTAAAACAGATATTAGTAAACGACCATTTAGCTGAAAAATGTTAAGATCTAGAAAACTTCACAGAACACCGAGTTCTAAGATCAAAATACAAGCCTAATAATTTCATATAAGATCTTGAAATGATTCTAGAATTGCCGTAACTCAAAAGAAATTATAAAATAAGCAACTTAAGCAAAATTAAGATTTAATTAAAGATTTGGTACGAGAGGTGCGATTCGAGCGCACGAACTCCTACAAGACCAGGCTCTGAATCCAGCGCCTTTGATCTGGCTGGGCAACTCTCGCATGCTGACTTATTTACTTTTGAATAAAATATACTTACATTCGCTAAACACTGAATCTTATCCATCTTGCCTACCTAAGTATTCGGTAAATCTTTTTTGGTTAGTATCCGCCCAAAATTCATCTTGTTTTATGATTTCTGGAAATACAATTAATTCTTTCACTTGTCTTTTATCTAGCCAACAAACTTTTTTAATATAATGTTCATAGGGTCCGTTTCCTTGAATATTTTTTATTGACAAATCACCACTTAAAACATTACCTCTCAAATAAATTTCTAAGTTATGCGTACAGTTTTCTAAATCAACAAACTCACGAATATATAATATTTCATTTGTTTCAATGTTGTATCCGGTCTCTTCCCGCGTTTCTCTAATTGCACAGTCATGAATATTCTTATCTAGTTCTTCTAAACCTCCACCAGGTGGTACCCACCACTCAAAACCAGTTTTTGGGTGAACATGTTTAACTAATAAAATCTTTTGTTCCTGAAGAACTATTGCTGCTACACGAATTCTATTAATCATCACTAATCCCTTTGAGTATTTTACAAATTTTTAGCATTCAATTTTCCATAAGGTGCACGGTTTTACCTTAAGGTAGCTGAGAAAAGGGCTTTAATGAACTGATAATAATAATTTAGAAAAAAAGAATTAGTGCGAGAGGTGCGATTCGAACGCACGAATTCCTACGAAACTGGACTCTGAATCCAGCGCCTTTGACCTGGCTGGGCAACTCTCGCACGATGTAGCTTATGTTGCAGGAGCAATAGTAGTGCTCTTTGTTCTTATACTTTTTCCTTGAAAGCCTGCTCGGAGGGCGAAATTCGTTTAAACTCTTTCAATAATTTCCTTTTTTGGGAACCGGTTTTAAGCAAGTTTAAACTAAGATTTAAAACCGCAGAAGCCGAAAAATCCCTGAGCATTTATAATTTATATAAAGTAGGTTGGAATTGATGAAATTTTCATCTCATCAATTTCAGGATAAGGGCTTTTTGCGCATGCAGACGGTTTTCAGCCTCTTCAAAAATCACGGAATTCGGGCCGTCCATAACTTCATCCGTAATCTCAAGGCCCCGACGGGCTGGCAGGCAGTGCATAACTATTACGTCCGGCTTTGCAACTCCAAGAAGTTCGTTATTGACCTGGAAAATGGCAAAGTCCTTCAGGCGTTTCTCCTGCTCGGCTTCGTCGCCCATGGAGACCCAGACATCCGTATAAATGATATCCGCATCTTTTGCGGCAACTTTCGGGTCATCCGTAACTGTAAACTTGCCTCCGAGGGCTTTTGCCTTTTCAAGAAACTCGGGCTCAGGTTCGTATCCTTTCGGGCAGGCAACAGCAAACTCCATTCCCATAATAGCCGAGCCTAGAAGAGCTGAATTACAGACGTTGTTTCCATCTCCTACCCAGGCAAATTTCAGGCCTTCAAACTTACCCTTACACTCCATTATGGTCATGAAGTCGCCAAGGATCTGGCAGGGGTGCTCCCGGTCCGAAAGCGCATTGATCACAGGTATGGTTGAGTATTTGGCTAATTTCTCTACGGTATCGTGGCTCATAACTCTGGCCATGATTCCATGAAGGTAGCCTGAGAGAGTTCTGGCAGTGTCCTCAATAGTCTCGCCTCTCCCTACCTGGATATCTCTGGAATTCAGGTAAAGGGAATGTCCTCCGAAATCAGTCATTGCAACCTCAAAGGATACCCTGGTTCTTGTAGAAGCTTTCTCAAAAATCATTCCCAGGCTTTTGTTCTTCAGGTACTCTGTAGGTTCTCCAGCCTTGCGTTTTTCTTTCAAGTCCATAGCCGATTTGAGGAGTTCATAAATCTCTTCTCTGGACAGGTCAGTTATCGAAAGTACATCCTTCTTCATCACTTCAACCCCGACTTACTCTAGCTGAATTTACTTCATTCAAGCTGAATTTACTTCATTCAAGCTGAATTTACTTCATTCAAACTGAATATACTTCATTCAAGCTGAGTTTCTCTTTTTTAACTGAACTTACTTCATTCTGGTTGAACTTTAGTTTATATTACTGCATAGTACTTATTTGCACGCCGTACTTTTGCAGGACATTGCAGGCAGTTAGCCTTGTTTTCAGCAGTAATCCTTATTTTCTTGGCAATTAGCCTCTAGGCAGTTAGCCTCTAAGTTCTTTCATATGGTCAATTCTCTTCTGGATAAGAGCGGTAGTCCCGATGTCTTTCCGGAAAAACAGCTTGCCGTGAAGATTTTCAAGGGCATTCTGGGCAATTTTTTCGGCTGCAGCTATAGTTTCGGCAATCCCGACAACTGCAATGGCGCGGGAGCTGGTTGTGTAAACTTTTCCTTCTTTTTCATAGACACTAGCATAATAAATGGATGCATCCCCTATGTCTCCTACAGTTACCTCGCTGTCTTTTTCAGGATTTTCAGGATAGCCGGCAGGAACTGCGTATTTACAGACAGTTGCTTTCTTGCTAAAGCTTACAGGTAAATCTCCAAGGGTCCCTTTAACCACCGCAGACATGATATCCACGAAATCTGTTTCAAGGAGAGAGATCACATTCATGGCTTCTGGGTCACCGAACCGAGCATTAAATTCCACGACCTTGGGGCCACTGGCTGTAAGTATGAACTGCCCATAGAGAATCCCCTGATACCCGGTCCCGGTTTCCTCAGAAAGCGCCTTTACGGTATCCTGCATGATCTTCTTTGCCTTCTCAAGGTCTTCAGGAAGCATAAAAGGCAGGATTTCCCCTGCATCAGTGTATGAACCCATACCTCCTGTATTGGGTCCCAGATCTCCTTCATAGGCTCTTTTGTGGTCCTGCACGGCAGGGAAGAAAACAAGGCTTTTTCCGTCTACAAAGGCCTGAAGCGTAAATTCCTCTCCTATGAAGCGTTCCTCGATGACTACAGACCCTTTCTCAAGCAGCTCACTTGTGTAGGCCTTGGCAGCCTCCAGGTCAGGGAGCTGGTCTCCCATAACTTTTACGCCTTTGCCCCCTGTAAGACCTGAGGGTTTGACTGCCACGTCGCCCAGTTTTTCTATGAAAGCGTGCGCAGGTTTTTCCTCTGTGAAAACTTCATAGGCAGGGCAGCCTTCGATTCCATATTTTTTCATGAAATTTCTTGCCCAGGCCTTGTCAAACTCTATAATTGCACAGGCTTTTTTAGGCCCCACAACCGGAATTCCGGCATCCCATAGGGCATCTGCAACTCCTGTTGCAAGAGGGGCTTCAGGGCCTACAAAAGCCATTTCGACGTTTCTGGCTTTTGCGTACTCAACAACTTTTTCAACTTCAGTTTCCTTCTCAAGGAGAAAGTCCTCACAGAGAGCAGCAATTCCGGGATTTTTTTTCGCCATTAACGCATAAAGAGAGGGATTATGCTTGCTTTTCTTGATTCCTTCGGCGATTGCGTGTTCCCTTCCGCCTCCGCCGATAAGCAAAATTTTCATTTTTATTCTCCTGGTTTTAAAAAGATTCTTATTATTTTCAAGTATAAGTATGGTTTCAATATGTACTGATATAAGGTGAAATAGATAAGATAAGAAAAAGGTAATGAATTTTCAGTCCTCAAAACCTTTCAATGCTGCTTTATGCAGCTGTCTCCTTTTATTGACAATTTGCTGATTACTCACTAACAATTTGCTGATTACTCATTAGCAATTTGCTGATTACTCATTAATTATTTATTTATAGTTTGTTGGCAACTTGCTGGCAATTTATTACCAAATACTTTAGTAAAGAATATACTGAAGGACCTCCTAGTTCTTTATTTCTTCTAATAAATATCTTTTCATTGTGAGGCTCCAAATTTAACTAAAAATCTTCCTTTTTGAGATCCGTTTCAGATTTTTGCTCCACCTTTTCCAGTGATCGAAATCCTTTTTCCATGAATCGGATATCCCAGGTTTTCCTAGCGGGGTAAAAACCAGCCCTTTTCCTGAGACGAAAATCCTAATTTTTATAAAGTAAAAAATAATTAGACTCTTTCAGGAGATGAAAACTACGAGTCAAAATCCATATGAAATCTTCCAGAAAGAATGTCCTGAAGTAGCAGCACGTTTTAATGACCTTATTGAAGCCCAGAAAGCGTTGAAAGGCCTTGATGCTAAAACAAAACAATTGATTACCATAGCCATCCAGACTGCGAACCGAAACCCACGTGGCGTACAGATGCATGCAATGATGGCAAGGAACGAGGGTGCAGCTCGTGAAGAAATTATTGCTGCAGTGGTTCTGAACCTTCACCATTCCGGTTTTGCTAAAGTCCTTGAGTGCCTTCCTGCAGCAATTGATGGATTTGAAGGTAAAATCTGAAAAACTTCAGTATCGGCAGGTGCTCTTGCACTTCCTTTACTTTAAGAGGTCACGTGCACTTACGAGAGGTACAAGCTCCGTACCTGCCTCTTTTAAGTTTTCTATTGCTCCTTCTTCCCTGTCCACAACACTGATTACATATTTGACGCTTGCTCCGGTTTCCCTGACAACCTCAATTGCGTTCCTGACCGATCCTCCACTTGTTGTTACGTCTTCGAGCATTACAAGCCTGTCTTCCGGTCTAATATCGCCCACAAACCTGCTCTTTGTACCGTAGTCCTTTATAGATTTCCTGACTATAAGCAGAGGAAGCTCGGTTTCCATAGAAACTGCAGTTGCCAATGGCACACCTCCAAGTTCCACTCCTGCTATTATGTTCACATCCATCTGTTTTATCCTGAATGCTGCCTGTCGTGCTATAAGTTTCAGGGTTTTAGGGTCAGTACTTGCTTTTTTGATGTCTATATAATACTTGCTTTTCTTTCCCGAGGCAAGCGTGAAATCCCCGTAGCGAACGGCTCCGCAGGCCTTGAGGGCTGCGATTAGTTCCTGTTTCTGATTCTCAATGTTATTTCCTGTTTCGAAATTTGTTTTGTTCATTCTCTCACCGTATTTGCAGCCTTATTAGCGCTATAAGTGCTTTATTAAAGTTCTTCCTGTACTGATTCTTATGAATTTCCAGTATAATTTCACCAGGGTTCTTTCTTTACACCTATAAAGTATCCGATTATATTTGTTGCAAGATGGAGCAGAGGCGTTATTATAATAACGGTAAGCATGATCCCGTGAGTGAAATTACTCACAAACCACTCAGGGGCTACAAGGTATGTAAATACCCAGCCTCCCACAACAAAATCAAGCTGGTCTACCAGAGGAAGAGATGCTCCTCTTTTCAGGCCCATCCTGCGCTTGAAAAAGCTCTTGAACATATCCCCGAACAGAGCGCCGGATGCGAGGGCGAGCACAACTATTAAAGAACTTTTGTAATCCGGGCCAAAGGCAGGCATTTTGATCCCCATAACCTCAAACCCTCTGGAACTCAGCCAGATCTCAATACACCCTGCAATAAACCCGCAAAATATACCTGAAAAGAGCCCTCTATAAGTCTTTCCGTCTCCAAGGATCCTTCTTCCGTCCTTATAGGTCTTACCCCAATCAATCGGCTTTCCGCCACCAAAAACAGCTGCAAATGGATTGGAAAGGTATGCTGGAAGCATCAACCAGAAGGCTTTAATTATCAGCTCGATCGTGATATCAACTCTTTGTATAGGTTTGTTTTTTGAGGCGAGCTTAACTTTCTGGATATCGCCGTACTTTTTAATTCTCTATTACTTTTTAATTCTCTATATAATTGCCCGCGGAGCATACCAGTAACTTTTGCTCGCTGTCTTACTCTGCTTTTCAATCAGTCAGTTACGATTAAGATATCGACTTAAAAATGGAGTTATCAATTGACTTAAGTAATTTAAGTAATGGATTTTAGATAAGGGCTTAACGTACTCAATTGATGGGATTATGTAACTATTGACTCTATTTAATTGTATTTCTTTTTACGTTTTAATCTTAATTAGCGCTTCCCAGTGCCTTTATACTATGCTATTCTGAATAGTTTTTTTTCGAAGAATAATTAAATTTGAGATGATGAGAAAAGTCTATGAAAACGAAGAAAAACAAGTGCCAATGAAATCTCATAATAGGAAAGTAAGGATTTAGAAATGTAAAGGTTTCTAGATAGGTAATGGAATTTTATAGTACTTTTTGTACAATCTTGAAATAAAAATTGGTGTCGATCGGGGTGAATAGTCCCCAGATCTTCTCACACGCTATATAGAAAAGAAACGCTTAATAAGGAATTATTTTTTTCTCTTTTCCTTTGCAAGCTTCTTTTTTGCATCCTTGCTACCTGCAGAAGCCTGTTTTTCCAGCTCCTCAAGCTTTTCTTTCTTAGCGCTTTTCTTCTTATCCAAATCTTTTTTAGACATTGCCATAATGCGTACCTTCATAGGTTTTGGTGAAGTTGCGATATCTGTACAGGCATTGCTTATGTAAGATGCCTCAATAGATCTCGCGTAATCTACCTTTTTCAATTTTAAAAGTATTTATCAGTTTCCAGCCAAATTAATCTTTTTGGCAGAGTGCCAGGTCAGGTTAAAGGTTTTAACTTCTCAGATAAGATTAAAATATTCATGAAAAAGGGAATTAAAAGTGATAAATCCCCTAAAATAACTTTTACTTGCGTTATCGTCCTTCTCTTTCCTTCCTGTATTTGCACATTGCCGCGACGAGACCATTGAATGGCGGAGATGGCCTTCCAGGCCTTGACCTGAACTCAGGATGGAACTGGGAACCAAAGAAGAAGCGTTTGCCAGGAATCTCGGCAATCTCCATCCTGTTCTTGTTTTTGCCTGAAAAGACAATACCGTAAGACTCAAGTCTGTCAACAAATTCCGGGTTAACTTCATACCTGTGGCGGTGGCGCTCGACAATGTAATTGGTCCCGTAAATTTTAGCGGCAATAGATCCTTCTTTCAGGATGGCTTCATAGTCCCCAAGGCGCATGGTTCCGCCCATGTCTGCAACACTTGTTTGCTCAGGCAGGAGGTCAATTACAGGGTAGGGTGTGTCTTCGTCAAATTCCGTACTGTTTGCCCCTTTGAGTTTGGCCACATTTCTGGCAAACTCGATGACTGCAAGCTGCATACCCAGGCAGATCCCAAGGAATGGAATATCGTTTTCCCTGGCAAACTTAATTGCCATCATCTTGCCTTCTGTGCCTCGCCCGCCAAAACCGCCCGGAATAAGAATCCCATCATACTGTGTCAGCTTCTCAATCTCGGCTGGATTTTCTTCCAGGATTTCGGCTTCAACCATATTGACTTCAACCCTGCATCCGTTATCAATTCCTCCATGCTTGACAGCTTCAAGGATGCTGAGGTAAGAATCCTCAAGGTTGGTATATTTTCCGACAATTGCAAGTTTTACAGTATCAGTTGTAGATTTCATCCTTGCAACCATCTCTTTCCATGCACCGTTTTCAACATTGGAATCCAGTTGCAGGTGTTTCATGAGCTGGGTGGTTAATCCCTGCTCTTCGATCTCAAGAGGCACTTCATAAATATCATCGGCATCATGAGCGCTGATAACCAGTTCCTGGGGCACATCACAAAACAGGGCAATTTTCTCTTTGGCGCTTTCCTGAAGAGGAGACTTTGACCTTACAACGATTACTTCAGGACTGAGCCCAAGGGCACGGAGTTCCTTTACGGAATGCTGGGAAGGCTTGGTTTTTTGCTCTCCCTGAAGGTCTTCCATAGCCAGGGTGACATGAATAAATGCAATATTTTCAGAAGGTTCTTCCCTGTGCATCTGACGTACAGCCTCAAGGAAAGGCATGCTTTCAATGTCCCCAACAGTCCCTCCGATTTCAATAAGACAGATATCAGCCCCACTCCGGGCTGCAACCTTTCTGATCCTGTTTTTGATCTCATTTGTGACGTGGGGAATAATCTGAACGGTTTTTCCGAGGTAGTCTCCTCTCCTTTCTTTGGAAATTACTTCTAAGTAGATCTTGCCTGTGGTAAGGTTATGGTCCCTCGTAAGTTCAGTATCAAGGAACCGCTCGTAATTCCCAAGATCCAGGTCAACTTCACCTCCGTCTTTGAGCACAAAAACTTCCCCATGCTGGTAGGGGCTCATGGTGCCTGCATCAATATTGATGTAAGGGTCGATCTTGATAGCCGTAACTTTATAACCTTTGTTTTTAAGGTTTCTTCCAATGGATGCGATGGTAATGCCTTTTCCAAGCCCGCTCATCACCCCACCGGTAACTATGATGTACTTCATGGATAAGCTTCCTCATTAGTTTTTCCTAATAGTGGTTTCAGACTACTATAAAGGTTATTACGCGGAGTTAGACAGGAAATAATCAAATTAGTAATGTATAAAAATCTGTCATTAATCCTCTTGTACGAACACAATACCAATATCTTCATGATATAAAAATTACTCCCAACTTCTAAAAATGAACAGACTCAAATAAGAAGTGAGAGTAAGAGAATAGACCTGATGATGAATAACTCATAAAGTAATGGCTAAAGTGCCGGCCGACAGAAAAATCTGGATTGAGGGAGAATAAGGTACAGTAAAGTACATTTTTTTTAGTTTTTAGATAATTCAGAATTATGAATATTTGGAATGTATTTTTCCATGCATTTTTATTGATTTTGTTGAGCATGTGCTCACAGCTAATTCAAGAAGTTTATTTAGTTGTTGCAAAATCACCTTATTTTTGAGGGGGGGCAGAATGTGAGTTTATAACTGAGATTAATTTCAGGTTTATAACTCAGAATTTACTTCTGAAACCGAAGTGAGAATTAGCTTCAGGCGCATAAGTAAAAATTCATCTGGTTCTTCGTTGTTTTGTGTGGATATCCTCATAATTTCCTCATAATTTCCTCATAATTTCCTCATAATTTCCTCATAATTTCCTCATAAAAACCAGTGCAATCTTGAATTGAAAATCATCTTATCCATGGGGGATGACGAAGAACCATTCATCTTATTCAGAACTGATTTTTGGCTTGAATCCCACAACGTTCAAAAAAATCAAATTTAAATTTAGAGAATTAAATAAAAATTTTGGCAGACGTGAAGATACATGGTGAATATTAACTAATTAATGTAGAATGAAGAGCAAAATTAGTAATAAATTGTATAAATAAAAAAATTAAGTTGTGCTTTTGAAAGGGGATCGGAATATGAGTTATAAACCTGAAATGAGTTCTGACTGAGAACCTGAAAATCAACTTTCAGTTATGAATCTTAAGTGAATTGAATGGATATCAGGTTCAAAATGGATATAAGTCAGGTTTAAAACTGTGATTCCCCTAAAGGTTTTAGCTCTCTTCTGCAATTTTTAGCAGAATATATATCATGCAGGTCACAAAAAGTATTGAAAACAAAACCGACTGGGCAAAGCTGACCTTAAACTGCAGGCCCGATGGCAGTATAAAGTAGAGGAAGAATAAGCATGCAAGTAGTAAAAAGCCTCCAAAAGCAATATTCAGAGGAAGTTTTTCGTTATCACTTATATGTATTGGACTCTTTCTTTCGGTGGCTGAAAAGCTTCCTTTAAAACTTCTGTGGATAAAAGATGAAAACCCGCCAAAATCGTTTCCCGATTTAGGGTGAGAGAGTTTTATAGGTAGTGTAGTTGAGGATCTTTGAGAACTCAATTCATCTTCCTGATTTCCTGCATGGGACTCGTCTTCGGAGTGTTCCTGCGGCTTTGGATCGATTTTTCCAAGCTGGACTGGAAAACCTTTCTTTCTGGAGCCATAACCCGCTGTGATATAGATCTGCCCTTTTGTAAGCACCCTGCCTTCTTGCGGGATTCTTGCAACTACAGAAACGTATTCTTTCTGAAGCACATATGGGTTATCCCTCAGAAAAATGATCTGACCTTTCAATTCATCACTTACTGAGAAGTGAATATGCGTAGGGGACCCGTAGTTTGTGATCAGGACCTCAAAGGTTTCTTCTCCGCCGGGAGAAAGAGAAATCTCAACACTTTCCTTTTCGAACTCAATTGAGTTTATCTCTTGTCGGTTGATAATAACATTCTGGAATGTCTGCTGCAAGTTTAACCCTCACATCAGTTTCTAAGGTCAGGAGGAAGTAAATTTGGGATTCCCTCGTCGATGGGATAGTGCTCTTTGCATACAGGGCAGTAGAGGGTTCCGGATATAACCTCTCCTTCATTTTCTTCGACAACGTTCAAAACCAGGTCGCCCTTACATATAGGGCAGGCCAGAATATCCATAAGATCTCTTTTCACCAAAATTCACCATTAAAGTCGCTTTACCTATAAGAGGAGACAAAGTTTAACATTAAATAAGGAAAGTTGATTGTTTTTAATCCTTGCTTTTTGTTCTGCGGATGTGAACTTTATCCCGTTACTTAACCGTATTCAATTCATACTCCTATTTTAATGTAATCTATATTTTTACAGGCACTTCTGATTTGAAGCTTGTCTACTCTATCGAATGTTGTTCTTTATATAAGCTAATATCAAAACTAATATCCTATTGATGTTATAAATATAAAATTATAATAGTTCTCACCGGGTTACGGTATTCAAAAAAGACTTTTAAGTCTTTATTAAATTTTATATGAGTTTTACTAGAGAATTATAAGTTACAACCCATTAACTCTATAAAACCTTCCATTTGTAATATGTCAAACATTTTGAAATGAATTTGTATTGTTAGATTTCTAAGTTTAAACCGGGCCAGTAAAATAAGTTTAGAGATATAGTTTAAAGGGATTTCCCTATAGATCTTTTTAGAGTGGGACAGCTAATTTTTGCACTACATGAAACTTTTGCTTAATTCTTTTTACCTATAAGCGGCTTTGCACAAAATCTCTCTTGCTTATAAGCACAATTTATTTATATAGATAAGAGGAAATAGGATTCCGTTCTTCCGATTGGTGAAAAAACGAATAAAACGTAGAATCGAGGAGAACCAATTGATTAATAAAAAACAGAGAAGAAGCTTTCAAAGCAAATTTCACAAGGATCCTTGTCAGGAATGGCATGTTTTTAACTTCTGATAAAACCTATAAAACATATCGGGGTTCTTTGTGCAACATTAATCTAAGCTTAAAAATAAACTGGAAAAAAGGTATATATCAGAAATTTGTTAATAAGCGACCTTTAGGCAGCCTCCAAAAAACTATCTACACAACTTATCTACACAACCTATCTACACAACTTATCTACACAACCTATCTACACAACTTATCTACACAACCTATCTACACAACTTATCTACACAACTTATCTACACAACCTATCTACACAACTTATCTACACAACTTATCTACACAACCTATCTACAAAACCTATCTACACAACTTATCTACACAACCTATCTACAAAACCTATCTACACAACAGTCGAAACACAATTTAATAGAACACAATTTGAAAATAATGAAACCACAATATGAGGTATAAAATGGAATATGAACTCGATTACGTAGAGAGATTATCGAGTTTAGAAAAGGAGTTTAGAACAGAAATGTGAGAGGAATAAACACATAAAGAGTGAAGTAGCCTCTAAGCAATCCACAAACATATGACTCAATTTAAGAAATTTTAAATAGTAGATAAATGTTTGAACTCTTCACAAAAAACTCAATTTATTGTTCAAAATTCGATATCCAGTGAGCCAATTTTGGTTTTAGGGTAAGTTCTATCTGAATATAGTTGCAGTTTTTTTTAAAAAAGTTTATAAAACAATAAAATTTGATAATTCTGAAGAATTTTTTCCATATTAACCAGTTTTAAGACTATAAAGGGCTGGAAATCAAGAAATAAAAAATCAGCCAGGTAAAGTCTTCAGGATCACAGATTTAGGGACTAATTCTTCAAATCAGAGTGTTTGATCCGAAGTTTCGGATAGTTCCAGAAGGAACAGAGAAAACAAACATGATATTCTCTGAATAAAATGCACAACCAATGAAAATGTTTGCAGATGGCAGCATTTTCATGCTAAATGTGGGATATGAGATGAAGACGGAAATATATGAGAAAAGCATTGACCTTGCAAGCCAGAAAATGCTTCAGAAAGCTGAAGAAGAAGGCATTGAAACCGCCTGGGATAGATATGAAAAACAACTACCTCAGTGCAGTTTCGGGCAGCTAGGAGTTTGCTGTCGGAATTGCAATATGGGTCCATGCAGGATTGATCCCTTCGGAGAAGGAGCTCAAAAGGGAATTTGCGGTGCTACCGCAGATATCATAGTTGCAAGGAATTTCCTTAGAATGATTGCCGCAGGCGCAGCAGCTCATTCCGACCATGCAAGAGATGCTGTTCTGACCTTTAAGAAAATGAGTGAAGGAGAAGCTGGCAGCTACAGGATAAAAGATGAAGCAAAACTGCTGTCTCTTGCTTCGGAATATGGAATTCCCTCAGAAGGCAAAAGCCTGGAGGAAGTCGCAGGCAAACTTGCCGACACACTGCTTCAGGAATTTGGAAAACAGGACGGACATCTCCAGTGTACCAGAAGAGTTCCTGAATCAAGGCTCAAGCTCTGGGCCGAGCTTGGAATAGAGCCCAGGGGAATTGACCGGGAAATCGTGGAATGTATGCACAGGACTCATATAGGTGTGGACAATGATGCGGTTCATATCCTGCTGCAAGGACTACGCACAGGGCTTTCCGATGGCTGGGGAGGTTCGATGATCGCTACCGATGTCCAGGACGTACTCTTCGGAACCCCACAGCCTAGAAGAAGCACAGTTAATCTGGGAGTACTGTCGAGCGATAAAGTAAATGTAATTGTCCACGGGCACGAACCTATTCTCTCAGAAATGATAGTAGAAGCTGCAGAAGATCCCGAACTCCTTAAACTGGCAGAGGAAAAGGGTGCATCAGGCATCAACGTTGCAGGGATCTGCTGTACTGGTAACGAGACCCTGATGCGGCACGGTACTCCAATAGCAGGAACCTTCCTTCAGCAGGAACTGGCAGTAATTACAGGCGCTGTGGAAGCTATGGTTGTCGATGTCCAGTGTGTCATGCCCTCACTTGGGGAACTTACAGGCTGCTACCACACGAAGTTTATATCTACGTCCCCAAAGGCCGATTTTCCCAACACCGTAAGAATGGAATTCCATGAAGACAGGGCTTATGAAACTGCAAAAGAAATCGTAAAGATTGCTGTCGAAAACTTCCCTAACAGGGTTCCGGAAAAGGTTACCATACCTGAAGAGAAGCAGGAGTGCATGGTTGGCTTCAGTGCCGAGGCTATCCTCAGTGCCCTTGGAGGAAGCCCTGATCCTCTTATTGAGGCAATAAAAGGTGGGGCAGTTAGGGGAATAGGAGCTGTTGTCGGCTGCAATAACGTAAAAACAAAGCACAATTACGGCCATGTCAACCTCGTTAAAGAACTGATCAAAAACAATGTGCTTGTGGTCACAACCGGCTGCAATGCAATTGCATGTGCCGAAGCAGGGCTTCTTCTGCCGGAAGCCTCCGAAATGGCAGGCGATGGGCTAAAAGCCGTCTGTAAGGCTCTGGGCATACCCCCTGTCCTGCATATGGGTTCCTGTGTTGATATCAGCCGTATCCTTGTGCTTGCATCCGCGATTGCAAACCGCCTGGGTGTGGACATAAGTGATCTTCCAGCAGCAGGAGCAGCCCCTGAATGGATGAGCGAAAAGGCGGTTAGCATCGGGGCTTATGTGGTTTCATCTGGCGTATTTACCGTGCTCGGGACTATTCCTGCTGTTCTTGGAAGTCAGGCTGTTACGTCCCTTCTGACAGGAGGCTTGAACGGTGTGGTCGGAGCAAGTTTTGCGGTTGAACCTGAACCCCTTAAAGCCGCAGACCTGATGCTTGAGCACATTGATGAAAAAAGAAAGGCTCTGGGCTTGAACTAAGAGATGATTTATAATGAAGGATTTAATTATTCGCCCCGAACGCTGTATGGGCTGCCGCTCATGTGAGACTGCATGTGCCGTTGCACATTCCGAGAGCAAAAGCCTCTTTTCGGCTATAGGAGAAAAGCCGGCTCCGAAAAAACGCATCAATCTGGAGCCTGTCCCTGACCTTGGAGTTTCTCTTCCCATTACCTGCCGTCACTGTAAGGATGCTCCCTGTGTTTCGGTTTGCCCTACAAAAGCTATCTCTCAGGATGAAAACGCCAGCATGGTAAGCTATGACCCGAATCGTTGCGTAGACTGCTGGATCTGTTCTACTGTATGTTCACGTTTTACTCCTCTCTATCATATGATTCTTGTTATGGGCTGCTGGACCAGTTCCATGAATCACAATCGTAAGGTAATCAGCAGGCAAGCTGAAGCAGGGATAAAATGTGACCTTTGCGAGGGTAGAGATATGCCTGCCTGCGTTGAAGCCTGCCCTACACATGCCCTTATTTTCACAGAGGCGAACGAGGTTTAAAAGAAAAGTTACCTTAGCTGAACTGCCGTAGAACTTGCAAGTAAATAGAATCGTGATGGCGCATTCTCGGTTTCAAGCAATATTCCTATCTGCGCCATCGCTTCTTTCCTGAATGATACTTTATAAAGGATTATGTCATATCAACAACCATAACTTCAAAAGAAAATGGGGAGTCAGGTATGACTAACAGTTTTTACAGGAAGATAATGGTTGCAACCGACGGTTCGGAATCTGTTAGAAAAGCGGTCGAAACAGCAGTCGAAATCGCAAAAATAAGCGGTGCAAAGATATATGCTGTGTACGTGATTGCTTCGGAAAGGTTTTCGATAACCTATCCAAAGGACATTGGATGGGAAAGAGCCATTTTTGAATACTTCAAGGCTGAAGGCAAGGAGGCTACGGCTTATGTCGAAAACTCCGGGAAAGCTGCAAATGTCGAGGTTGAGTCCGTAATCCTGCAAGGAATTCCTGCAAATGAGCTTGTCAATTTTGCAGAAAGAAGCGACATTGACCTTATTGTCATGGGCACGCTAGGAAGGACTAGAATTGAGAGGTTCTTGCTCGGGAGCGTGGCAGAAAATGTGGTAAGGCATTCAAAAAAACCGGTACTCGTCGTAAGGGGAGAAATTGCTTAAAAGGTCAAATAAACATAAAAATCAGCTAAATATAAAAAAATCAGATAAACGTAAAAATGACTCAGTCCCAAAATCTAGTGATAAAAGTAAGTGTAACATCACTACACAAAATTATAATTCTATAATTATGTAATGATGTTACGGCAAAAACAATGGTAACTATAAACCTTACTCTTAATAACTTTTCGGAGCTCCCTGCTCTCTTAGACGTTTTTGGTTGTTTTGGAAACGAYTATGAATATACYACACGAGGAATTTTTCGTAGAAAAATTCCTCCAGTCTGTTCAATTTGTAGTACTCCAATGGTTCATAATGGCTATAATCCTCATACTAAAGAAGGTCTTGGAGAAATCAACATTGGTCGATATAAATGCTCAAATTGTGGTAATACACACGAAGAAGATCATAGTTTTTGGGAAGATCTGAAGACTTTACTTTTTAATTCATTCAATGATTTCTTCCAGTTACTCAGATACCATAACGTTTCATACGATGGAATTTCTGATATAATGGACTTCATCTATCCGAGATCAAAAAGCACTATTTTAAGAGCATTCTACGAAGAAATGGAACAGAAAACTGTTCCATTTTCAGAAAATATACATATGGTGCACTATGACGAACAACATCCAAAAGAAGGAAGATGTCAGAAATACCGTTTAACTTTACTGGATGCAAAAACTCAAAGAACGATAGCAGATGAACTTTTTGAAGATAAGAGTTCAGAAACCATCAAGGGATTTTTACAGAAAAATCTGGATGCATCAGAGCCTGTGTTTATCGTTACGGACTTTGATAAGAGATACCCTGATATATTAAAGGAAATTTTTGGGGATAAGTTAGTCCATCAATATTGTTTAATGCACTTAAACAAGCTTATTGTTAGTGATTTCCCAAAAAATACAACMATTGAACAGGAATTATTGAAGTACAGGTTATTGAATATATTTTACAATCGAGAGAATGARATTAAATTTCTGGAAGAACTTCTATCTGAAGAACCTAATCTAGTTAATAAAGAAGAAAAACATCAGGAATGGAGTAAAAAMGCAAAAAAGAAATTTTACAAGTATAGAAATGAATTAAAGCTTGAAAGAAGACGGAAAAAGGAAAATCTTCCACTTAATAGTCTTGAAAAAGCAAAATATAACTTCAATAAATTAATGGAAAATATAAGAACATATGATGAATTGGTTCAAAAACGATTGTGGATGATCAATAAACACTGGCTAAATCTTACTTTGTTCCATTATCTTCCAGGAGCGCCGGCGACAAATAATCCTATTGAAAGYTAYTATTCAAAAAGTCTAAAAACGGATAACAAGAAGCAGTTCAGGACWGATAAAGGAATTGAGAATCAGATYAAACTTRCTCAAATGAGAAGATTAAATTTGCTCAAGAAACCACAAAAGTCATTTCTGGAATTGTTCAGATTATTTACTCCATTTAAGCTTTAGTAAAAGATATTTTTGAGAGCTGAGTTAAGGATTAAGTAGCGGAGCGTATCGATTTTAGTCAAAAAATTCAGTGAAACAATTAACGGAGTAAAATAATTCTTTGGCATTCCTGCCAAAGAAATCATTTCTCAAGGATTATTACAGTTTATTTGAGCAGTTAGCAGAGAAAAGTGAAGTTTTAAGGACGGAAAAAATGAGAAATCACTAAATTATGAAACTGAGTCATGCAAAGATATTATTTAATTAAATCTTTGTATTTGTAAAAAGAAAGTCTACAGCTTTATTCATGGCTGTGTTCATAAAACAAACGCAGGCTGAGAAAGTATTTTTTGTAACTTACGGCATTTTACGGCTTGAGTAAACTACCAATCTTCAATCCTGCAATTCTTCATTATTTACTAATATTACAGCTCTGCTGTAACAGAGTTTGGCAATTATGTGATATTTATCCATATGTCTTCGGTTAAGGAATCATTTAACCATAATATGGATACTAAAATTATCTACACATCTTGATTTACTTTACAGGTTTACAGAAAAACATGATAATTGTAACATTTTTCTAATAGATCATATCTTAACCGATGACGAATGGATATTTATCTTAATTGCACTGTTTATTGCAAGGGGTTAATTAGAAACTAACAATAAATTCACTCTTTTCTCAAGATGAATTTGTGTAATTTGGAAAACTGTAATTTGGAAAACTTAACCTGAGAAACAGGCGATTTATTTTGAATTCTTTACTATATCATCTTGTCTGGCAGTGTACCGAAAGTTCTATGAGTTATTAGTTCAGTACTTTTTCTCACATCTTTAAACTCATATAACTATCTTTTACAAAAATTTGCCAAATAGTATGAAAAAACTACCAAATTTATAAATATTTTTTGTAAGTGTTCTTAAATTATGTGACTGTATACACTGTTACTACACAAATATCTATCTAACAGAAATAATTATGAATTTTTGTAATGATTAATACTAAATCATTTCGATGTTAAAACGAGGATTAGGAATCTTTTTATCGATGGGTTGCCTTATCCTTAAAGGTGTTATTATATATTAACCCTTTACGCTTTCAAAAATTAATTTGCGTATATAAAGCCTTTAAATTCTGAAAGGATCTAATGTTTGTAATATCTTGCCCAATATATCTGAAAATATGGGCAAACTTCGTCAAATTTTTATCAAACAATTGCAATTTTTGCGGAGGTGTGGACACGTTACTGCACAAATATTTAATTATCAAAAATATTAATAAATTTTATTCTGATCACCTTAAGATGATCCCGATGTTAAAACGAGAATTTGGACTCCTTTTATTGGTAAGTTGCCTTATTCTTGCAAGCGTTCCTACTGCTTTATGCCAAAGTCCTGCGCCAACTGTTTATGTTGCAGGAGATGGTAGTGGAGATTTTAACTGCGATGGAAAAGATGATCATGTACAGATAAATCAGGCTCTTAAGTTTGTGGCTGCTAACTCTGAATATACCACTGTCCACCTTAAAGGTCCTTTTACTTATTCTATTAACGATACTCTTCTCATCGGCAGCAATACTATTCTTGAAGGTGATTCGACTGCTGTGATCAAGCTGGTTGATCACGCAGGCTGGGTTACAATGAAACCTTTGATCCAGCAGATGAGCAATTCCGGAAATAGTAATATTGTAATAAGAGGTTTCGAGGTTAATGCGAACCATGATGGTAACACCGAGTTCGCTAAGGGTAAAGGATATTATAATGTGATGTACTTCCTTTACTGCAATAACGTAACCGTATGCGATATGTATATGCACGATGGGCACGGAGACGGGCTGAGGATAAAATATGGCAAGAACATTAAGTTTTACAACAATACTATCTACAAGCTCGGACACGACGGTCTGTTTGCGATTCAGTGTCAGAATGTAGAGGCCTGGAATAATATCATAACCTGCAGGACTAACAGTGGTCTTCGAATCTGGAACTCAAATGATGTAAAACTCCATGATAATTTAATTGATTCTTTCTACCACTGGAGTGCAGGCGGCCCGGGCATTCAGGTAGAAAAGTCTTCAGGTGCTATGGATGATATTGAGATCTATAATAATATGATCAATAATACCTACGGCCCTGGAATCTGGCTTTTCAACTATGATACCTCTGCTACCAAAGACGAGGGGAAAAATGTCTATATCCATAACAACATTTTCTATGATACGGGCACCAATCCTAGCATTACATGGGTTGGGGGTATCTTGGGAAGTGGATTCCATGATACACTTATAGAAAATAATGTCTTTGACAGTGCATATAATGTTGCCATTGTCAGCATGAGTCCCGAAGGTTTTTTCTCAAATTATACGTCAGAATACACAACAATTGTCCGCAACAATATAATTGTAAATACCCAGAAGCGTACAAAAAGTCCGAGCGGAACAGGATATGGAATTGCCAATTACCTACCTGAAACACATTCCTTTGAGATTGCATATAATTGCCTTTACAATAACTCAGCGGGTAACTATAAAGACTGCACCTCGAAAGCTGATATCCACATAAGGCCGTTATTTGTAGACCAGGAAAACCATGATTACCACCTTCAATCAAGAGGTGGAAGTTGGAACGGGGAAACATGGGTTAAATACAAAGTGAGTTCTCCATGTATTGATACCGGATATCCGTCTTCTGACTATTCCAATGAACCTGAAGATAACGGAAACAGGATCAACATCGGAAGGTATGGGAACACAATCTATGCATCGAAATCAAAGCACTGATGCATCGATATGTTTATCGTTTCTTCTATTGCGAATCCAGAGACTTGAGGTTGCATTTAAATTAACATTGATATAAGTGCCATAGCCGTTAGGAAAAACTAGACACGCGTTAAAAATTATATCCGGGAGGGATTTGAAAAAGATTCTGTATAACTTTAACGATATCATTTGATTATATTCTTAATGATATTGCACAGGCTGTCTCAAAATGACATTCAATTCTATAATTGGGATGATTTATTGATGGTAGGGGTTCAACCCTGCGTAAATTTTGGGATGATTTCCGGCTGAATTAAGTCAAAAATGTTTCTCCCAGTTATAGAAATTGTTGGAGTTTTGAGACCTCCCGTAAATGTTACTAAAGCTTTTTCTGACTTCGGGCCTGGCTAAAATCTTTATAGACTCTTCTTTTCATTTCACAAACTGATTAAAAATTCAAAAAGACTGTCAAAATATTTTTATAACATAGTGATTTAGTTCATAGTGTTGACTATAGAAATTATTAAAGTGTTTATAGTGTTGACTATTAAAATTATTAAAGGCTAATACTCAATTTATTCACTATGCTCCTTGGGGGGACTTAGATGAATTTGAGGAATTAGCCTGAAATAAAGGGTGCTTTCTTCTGGATTCCTTTGTTCCTTTGATAGGATTTAGTAGTTTTTGCTATGAACAATTTCTCTACGACTTTCTATAGTCTTGAATGTTGGAGAGTGGATACTATCTGAAAAATCTTATCCACCATTCAACGAACTGAGTAAGAAATTTGTCTAATTATTTGACAGGCAATTTTAATTTTGTAGACACATGGGTACTTTTTGCCCAGTACTTACTCTGTAAATATTTTGATAAACTTTTTGTAGTAGTCTCAGGTGATATAGATGCTAAAAAGAGAATTAGGGATCTTTTTCTTGGTAAGTTGCCTTATTCTTGCAAGTATTCCTACTGCTTTATGTCGAAGTCCTGCACCAACTGTTTATGTTGCAGGAGATGGGAGTGGGGATTTTAATTGCGATGGAAAAGATGATCATGTACAGATAAATCAGGCCCTTAAGTTTGTAGCAGGTAACTCTAAATATACTACTGTTCACCTCAAAGGTCCTTTTACTTATGTTATTGACGATACTCTTCTCGTTGGTAGCAATACTATTCTTGAAGGGGATTCAAATGCTGTTATCAAACTGGCTAACAACGCAGGTTGGGTTACAATGAAACCTATGATCCAGCAGATGAGCAGTTCCGGAAATAAAAACATTGTAATAAGAGGGTTCGAGGTTAATGGAAACCATGATGGTAATCCCAAAGTTTCTAAGGGTAAAGGGTACTATAATGTAATTTACTTTACTAAGTGTAGTAACGTAAAGGTATACAACATGTATATGCACGATGGACTCGGAGATGGGCTGAGGATAAAATACGGAAAAAATATTCAATTTTATAACAACAAGATATACAAGCTTGGGCACGACGGTTTGTTTGCAATTGAGTGTCAAAACGTAGAGGCCTGGAAGAATACAATAACCTGCAGGACTAACAGTGGTCTTCGAATCTGGAACTCAAATCATGTAAAATTCCATGACAATGTAATTAATTCTTTCTACCACTGGAGTGCAGGCGGACCGGGCATTCAGATCGAAAAGTCTGCAGGTGTTATGGATGATATAGAGATCTATGATAATACTATCTCTAACACCTATGGCCCAGGCATCTGGATTTTCAACTATGACACCTCTGCTACCAAAGACAAAGGGAAAAATGTCCATATCTATCATAATGCCTTCTACGGCACAGGCACCAATCCTAGCATTACCTGGGTTGGAGGTATTGTAGCCAGTGGGTTCCATGATACTCTAATTGAAAATAATGTTTTTGACGGCGTATATCATGCTGCTGTTATTCACATGTATCCAGAAGTTTATTCTCCAAAGTACTCGTCAAAATACACAACAATTGTCCGTAACAACATAATTGTGAATACTCAAAAACGTACAAAGTCTCCTAGTGGGACAGGGTATGCAGTGATCAATTACATCACTAAAAACCATGTTTTTGTGTTGGAGAATAATTGCCTTTACAAGAACTCAGCAGGCAAATATAAAGGCTGCACTTCGAAATCTGACATCTACTTAAACCCATTATTTGTAAACCAGATAAAACATGATTATCACCTCCAGTCAGTTGCAGGTCACTGGAATGGGAAAAAATGGGTTAAGGACAAAGTTAGTTCTCCCTGTATTGATGCCGGATATGCCTCTTCGGACTATTCTAAAGAACCTGAAAATAATGGAAACAGGATCAACATAGGCAGATATGGAAACACAATCTATGCTTCACTGTCATCCACACAAGTAAAGACTGTTCAGTCTTTGTTAACAGACTCAATCTCCGAAGATACAAATGAGACTTATGAAAATGAGACTTATGAAAATGAGACTGATGAGGATCTTAACTTTACGGAGGAAATTTTTGATGAGGACGAAGATAATTTCACATACTCCGAAGATCTTTCTGTCGATACACAGGGTCCGGTTATTGAATCAATTCCCGAAACTACAGTTAAGATTGGAGAAACTTTGAACTTTACAGTGAAAACTTCTGATGTGAATGGAGGCAACCTTACCTTTTCAGCATCTGATCTTCCTGCAGGCGCAAGTTTTGACAAAACAGGGGTTTTTAGCTGGACGCCTTCAGACGGACAGGAAGGAGTATACACTATATCTTTTGAGGTAAGCGATGGCATTTTCAACGATTCTGAAGTTGCGATAATAAGTGTGGTTGAAGAAGCCGCTTTGAACCTTTCTAACGCGTACGACACCTACCTTTACGAAGTATCTCCTGAAGGTCTTTGTTTGAGCAATTTATCTCTCGGATTGGAGGAATGACTGATGCTTAGTAAGTTCTAAACCAAAAAAACTCGCAGTCTGTGGTAAAACCAGCTCTGTTGAATCAATTCTAAATTGTGTAAATAAAGCAAGTTCTCAGAAAAATGGTAGGAATATCTTAAGAACGCAGTTAGAATGGAGTTGCAAGAATGGAATTGGAGCAATATGCTCTGACAATACTTTTATGATATGTCAGAGTTTTACTCCTAATTTCCACATTCTTCTCCAACTTTTATGTTTTTTATATGGTGTTTCCTCTTTCTAAAAATTCATTCTTTCTACAAATTTATTCTTTCTAAAAACTTATTTGTTCTCTCTAACACTATGCAACTCTTTAAATATTTATCAAGTTTGCACAAATATTTTTATAACATTACAATATAGTTTACAGTGTTGGTTATAGATCTTTAATTAAGGGCTAATACTCAGACCGTTCACTATGTTTCATGGGGGGATTTGGTGAAGTCGAGAATTGGCCTGAAAATCAGGGAGATTTATTCTGAGTCCCTTATTCATTGCATTTTATCGGATTCAATAGTATTTGCCATGAATAAATTCTCTGGAACTTTTCTATAGCCTTGAACGTCTGAGAGTGAGCACTATTTAAAAAACATTATTCACTTTATGAGAATCCGAATATTAAGTTTAAGCAAATTTTTGATAAATAGTAACAAATTTTATGGGGATATTGATACGTCACCACATGAACATCTACCTACCAAAATTAACAATATGCGCTGTTGTGATCAATCCCAGATAATCCCGATGTTAAAACGAGAATTTGGACTCCTTTTATTGGTAAGTTGCCTTATTCTTGCAAGCGTTCCTACTGCTTTATGTCGAAGTCCTGCACCAACTGTTTATGTTGCGGGGGACGGTAGTGGAGATTTTAACTGCGATGGAAAAGATGATCATGTACAGATAAATCAGGCTCTTAAGTTTGTGGCCGATAACTCTGAATATACTACTATACACCTTAAAGGTCCTTTTACTTATTCTATTAACGATACTCTTCTCATCGGCAGCAATACTATTTTTGAAGGTGATTCGACTGCTGTGATCAAGCTGGTTGATCACGCAGGCTGGGTTACAATGAAGCCTTTAATCCAGCAGATGAGCAATTCTGGAAATAATAATATTGTAATAAGAGGTTTCGAGGTCAATGTGAACCATGACGGTAACACCGAGTTCGCTAAGGGTAAAGGATATTATAATGTGATTTACTTCCTTTACTGCAATAACGTAACCGTATGCGATATGTATATGCACGACGGTCACGGAGACGGGCTGAGGATAAAATATGGCGAGAACATCAAGTTTTATAACAATACTATCTACAAGCTCGGACACGACGGTCTGTTTGCKATTCAGTGTCAGAATGTAGAGGCCTGGAATAATAYMATAACCTGCAGGACTAACAGTGGTCTTAGAATCTGGAACTCAAATGATGTAAAATTCCATGATAATTTAATCGATTCTTTCTACCACTGGAGTGCAGGCGGGCCAGGGATTCAGGTAGAAAAGTCTGCAGGCATTATGGATGATGTAGAGATTTACAATAATACTATCAATAATACCTATGGCCCTGGAATCTGGCTTTTCAACTATGATAGCTCTTCTGCTACCAGAGACCAGGCGAAAAATGTCTATATCCATCACAATACTTTCTATGACACGGGCACCAATCCTAGCATTACATGGGTAGGCGGTATCATAACAGGTGGATTTGAAGACACTGTCATTGAAAACAATGTTTTTGACGGAATCTACCATACTGCAATTGCCAATATGTATATCAACAGTTATTCCCCAACCTATGTGCCAGGAGGCGACGGATTTACAACAATTGTCCGCAATAACATAATTGTAAATACCAGATTGCGCACAAAGTCTCCGACTGAAACAGGTTATGGAATTATGAATTATCTGCCTGAAACGCATTCTTTTGTGCTGGAAAATAACTGTTTCTACAATAACTCAGCAGGTAACTATAAAAACTGCGCATCAACAACTGATATCTATGTAACCCCTCTTTTTGCAGACCCAGAAAACCATGACTACCATCTTCAGTCGGTCTCAGGTCGCTGGAACGGAAAAACCTGGGTTAAAGACAGAGTTAGTTCTCCCTGCATTGATGCCGGATGTTCTTTCTCGGATTACTCTAACGAGCCCGAAGATAATGGAAACATAATCAATATAGGAAGATATGGAAACACGATCTATGCATCTCTTTCAGGGGTTTCTGAGGAAAATCATGCTCCCATAATGGAGCCGATTTCTGAGGTCACGGTTAAAGCCGGAGAGAACCTGAATATTTTAGTAAAAGCTTCTGATGAGGATGGAGACAGCCTTACATACTCAGCTTCTGGCCTTCCTGCAGGTGCAAGTTTTGATGGGAATTCAGGGCTTTTCAGCTGGAAGCCGGCAAATGAGCAGGAAGGTCTCTACGCGATATCTTTTGAAGTGAGCGATGGTAAGCTCAGTGCTTCTGAAGTTGCAAATATAAGTGTTGTTTTGAATCTCTTTGGAGATATGTACGACAACCGCATGCGTGAAGCTTCTCCTGAGGATGTTTTTTCGGAGAAATCATTTCTCGATGTAGGAGGAATTAGCAGCGTTGGTAGATACAGAGACCTTATATGGTTTAATGTAAGCGAATACACCAATGCTACTGAAATCAGTAGTGCAAATCTTTCTCTTTTCTGGTATTATCCTTCCAGCACAAGACCAAATGATACTGTTATCGAGGTCTACAGGCCTGTTTCCTGGAATCCTGACTATGTGAGTTGGAATAAAAAGAATAAAGACATTGCCTGGAATAACGCAGGGGGAGATTGGTATGACAGAAATGGTGTCCTCCAGGGAAGTACTCCATATGCTACATTAATCCTGAGAGCCAGTAGTTTGCCAGATAACAGGTACTATGAGCTCGATGTAACTGATCTTGTAAAAGAATATGTCAATTGCAGTTATGAAAACACAGGTTTCCTTGTAAAAGCCCGCAGTGAAAATAATAACTATATTGCCTTCTACAGTGCTGACTGCGGAAACACAAGCCAGGCACCAAAGCTTAATATTAAGAAAAGGGTAACTGCAAATGCAACTATTACTGGCGCAAAAGATAACCGCCTGCGTGAAATCTCACCTGAGGGCGTCTTTTCTGACACATCATTTATCGATGTAGGAAAATTGAGCAATGTTGGGAGATACAGGGATGTTATTTCGTTTAATTTAAGTGAATATACCAGTACCACAGAGGTAGAAAGTGCAAATCTTTCTCTTTTCTGGTATTATCCTTCCAGCACACGATCAAATGATACTGTTATCGAGATTTACAGGCCTGTTTCCTGGAATCCTGATTATGTGAGCTGGAATAAAAAGAATAAAGACATTGCCTGGAATAACGCAGGAGGAGATTGGTATGACAGAAATGGTGTTCTCCAGGGAAGTACTCCATATGCTACATTAACCCTGAGAGCCGATAGCTTGCCAGATAACAGGTACTATGAGCTCGATGTAACTGATCTCGTAAAAGAATATATCAGTGGCAGGTATGAAAACACAGGTTTCCTTATAAAAGCCCGCAGTGAAAGTGATAACTATATCGCCTTCTACAGTGCTGACTGCGGAAATATAAGTCAGGTACCAAAACTGAATCTAGTTTACAGGTAAGAGTTGAATTCTCAAAAAAGATTTTCCATAACTTCCGACCCGGAAATAAACTTCTGCGGTCGGATATTTTGGAACTTTTTTCTTTTAATGCACGAAAAACATGAATTTTTAAGATTTTCCATAAAAAATTTTTTTAAGTAAGTTAGTGTGGTTTCTAGACCTACTAATCAGGTTTAATTATTTGTTTTTGCTTCCAAACTTCTTCTTCTTCTTTTTAAACGTCTTATTCTAATTTCTGGATATCTTTTGGATTTATGCATACGTTGTGTAACATTTTTAATTATATTTCCTAATAAGCCAGAACTTGCGGTGTTCGCATCCTTAATTCTTTTTGTCTCAACTGCATGTTTTTTAGAAAATTATGTCCATATATGCACTGCACTTCTGCCAAAATTTATCTCAACACAAAGGCTTTTATCTTTTGTAGAAATCTCTTATTGGGGGCAGTTAAAATTTGTCGTTGTTGAAAAAAATGCCGCTAAAAAAATTTGAAGTTAACACTGAATATAAGTATAATATCTCGAAACTTTTGAATTCAAAATTAAAGGTACTTTATATGAATGAAACTTATTATAATATAGTTATAAATAGAACTTCTACTGAGAGATTAAAACTTGAGCAAGATGAGAAGCATTCAAAAGGGTTTAAATATCAGGCGCTGGATATTGAGCCGGGTCAAGTCTTAAGAAATACTTTCATGTAAGGCTATTTTCATAACTTCTTTCAATGGAAATTCTTAAAAACGGAATTCTTTTTAAGGTGATATGGTGTCATATCAAAAGTTTGCAAAGGATGTTGGTTTTATCGGGACAGTTCAGGTACTTACAAGCCTGGGAACTTTTTTCCTGCTTCCGATAATTACAAAGACCCTTGGAACATACGACTATGGACTCTGGGCTCAAATCAATATCACTGTATCTCTCATCTCTCCACTTGCACTGATGGGCCTCTCTATGGGTTTTGTCAGGTTTTTATCTTCTGAAACGGAAATCAAAATAATAAGGGAAGCAGTATATTCAATTCTCTTTTTTGTAACTGTATCCGGTCTATTTGCCTCTTTTTTACTCTATACGTTTGCAGAGCCGCTTGCCACCTTCGGTTTTAAAGACCCTCATGCAACTTATTTTATCCAGGCAGGTTCCCTTTTAATCCTTCTGAGCGTAATCGAGTCTATATCTCTTTTTTATTTCAGGATTTTCAGGCAGATTCAGACATTTTCTTACTTAACCCTTTTTGAAACATTTGGAAAATTGTTTTTTATTCTCTTTCTTCTCAAAATGGGATATGGGCTTCTTGGTGTAATAGCAGCTACTCTACTTGTACAGGGCTTCATTTTTTTAATTTCTCTTCTGATGATCGTATCACAAATAGGATTCGTTATTCCGCGATTTACTTACATGAAAGAGTATCTGCAATTTTCTCTACCGTTAACTCCCAATTCACTTGTAAGGTGGATTACAGAATCAAGTGACAGATATATGGTTACTTATTTTCTCGGCCTTAGAAGTGTGGGTGTATATTCGGCAGCCTGCTCAATTGGCAGTCTTATCCAGCTTTTTGTAAGCTCTCTTCAGCTCATTCTTCTTCCCGAGTTATCAAAGCTTTTCGATGAAAATAAAATGGATGAAGTCAGAATTTATATGTCTCATTCTCTAAGATATTTTCTTCTCGTCTCAATTCCTGCAGTCTTCGGGCTCTCAGCTCTTGCAAAGCCTTTGCTTGGGATCCTTACCACTGATGATTTTCTTTCGGGTTGGTTTGTAATTCCCATTACTGCCTTCTCAGGTCTTCTGGCAGGAATTTTCCAGATATTTGTCAACACAATGCTCCTTATAAAGCAAACAAAAACTGCAACTTACATTAATATTGTTGCAGCAGTTTCGAATGTATTGATTAATCTTCTACTGATACCTTCTATTGGAATTGTTGGAGCCTCACTGTCAACCTTATTTTCTTACTTTTTAATGTCTGTGCTTTGTATGCATATTTCCTTAAAACATTTTAAACTTGATTTTTATCTTCATGATATTGCAAAAAGCGTTCTGTCCTCAGTAGTTATGTATCTCTTTGTTTCCTACTTCGCTATCTCAAGCATCATTGAGCTTTTTGAGATTGCAGGTATAGGTGTACTTATTTATCTGGTTATGATGTTCCTGGTAGGCGGATTCACAGACCACGAAATTTCTTTAATACGAAGATACTTATTCAGAGTCAAAAGCGAAGTCAAGCAGTAATTTTGCCTTTTTATACGGATCCACAAAAAATTGTTTAAAAAAAACTGGAATAAAAGTTAGTCTACTAACTTTTCCCCAAGTAATGCCCTCGCCGTTTCCCTAATACTTCTCTCCGATGTATAGACCGGTTTCCAGCCCAAACTTTTCATTTTTTCAATCCCTAATCTCATCCTTGGCACATCGCCTTTCCAGCCTCTGTTTCCTCCTGTATAGGTAAATTCAACATTAGAAAGCCCCATCTCTTCTATAACAACCTTTCCTATATCTGTGGCACTGATGGTGTCTTCGGAGCCGATATTAAAGATATTTACCTTTTCTTTGCTGTTCTCGATTAAAAATAATATTGCATCAACACACTCTGAAACATGAAGATAGGATTTTTCCTGCTTGCCATCCCCCAGGATTTCCAGCAGACTAGTGTTTTTCCACAGTTTTTTTATAAAGTCGACCGTAATCCCGTGTGTACTGTGTGGGCCAACGATGTTTGCGAAGCGAAATATCCAGGCCTGCAGATCAAAGGTATGAGAATATGAAGTAATAAAGGCTTCACAAGCCAGTTTAGAGGCACCGTAAAGAGATATCGGAATAAGAGGGCCATAATCTTCTGGAGTAGGCATAATACTCGCTTCTCCATAAACTGTCGAGGTGGAAGTAAACGCAATTTTTTTGGTGTTGTTTTTCCTCATTGCTTCCAGAAGGTTATAGGTCGACAGAATATTCTGATCTAGATGAACTCTGGTATCCGAAGCTCCGAGCCTGACATCAGGATTTGCGGCCACATGACAAACAAAGTCGATACCTTCACAGGCTTTCTCTATCGCCTCCTGGTCAAGGAGGTCTCCTTTTATCAGGGTGAAGTCAGGGTTTTCAAGATGATTTTCTATAAATCCCATTTTTCCTGAACTCAGGTTATCAAATACAGTAACTCTGTTCCCTTTTTCTATAAGGTGATCTACGAGGTGGCTTCCTATAAAACCGGCTCCTCCTGTCACAAGTATTTTATTCTTTGCAGGCATGGAAAATCCTCCGAACAATCTTTCCAAATAATCTTTCTTTCGATTAATACTTTATAATGTCTTAAAGTAATCAGAAAATACTTTTATCTCATTTCTTATATGTGGAATGAGTAGATAACCATAAAATATTAAAGATATTCTGGTTAAAGAGTATTATTTGCTTAACTATATGAATAACTTTTCACAGAATTTTTTACCGGAGAGTTTATTTTGACCGTTAAAAAAGCACTTATTCCGGCAGCTGGTCTTGGGACCCGTTTTCTGCCTGCCACCAAGTCGATGCCAAAAGAGATGCTTCCGATTATTGACACACCTGTGATCCAATATGTTGTAGAGGAAGCCATTGCCTCGGGAATTGAGGATATAATAATTATCACAGGCAGGGGTAAACGGGCAATTGAAGATTATTTCGATGATTCTCCCGAACTCGAAATGCATCTTGCGAAAAAGCACAACACTGAACTTCTTAAACTTGTGCGGGACGTTTCCTCCCTTGTGGATATTCACTATATCCGTCAGAAAGAACCTAACGGTCTAGGGGATGCGGTCCTCAGGGCAGAAAACCATATTGGAGACGAACCTTTCGCTGTGCTTCTTGGAGACGATATTATTGTGAATGACAAACCCTGCACGGCTCAGCTCATTGAAAATTTTGAAAAGTATGGAAGATCCACACTCGCAGTGGAAGAAGTTCCTCGTGAAAAATTAAGTAGTTATGGAATTATAAAGGGCAAACCTCTGAGTAATTCTCTCTATGTACTGGAGGATATTGTCGAAAAGCCTTCACCTGAAAATGCTCCTTCAAATCTGGGAGCAATAGGTCGCTATGTTTTCACTCCTGAAATTTTTGACTGTATAAAAGAAGCTGGAACAGGGGTAGGAAACGAAATCCAGCTGACTGACGGCATTCGGGTCCTTAACAGGTCGCAGATGATCTATGCATGCAGGTTCAAAGGTAAAAGGTTCGATACCGGTGACAGGTTAGGATATGTAAAATCAATAGTGGATTTTGCCCTTGAAAACGAGAATCTTAGAAAAGACGTACTTGAGTACCTGAGAGAAATTCTAGCATCGGTTAAGGAACCTTCAGATAAATAAGGTCCCATACATAAGGAGTTAAAGGCCAAGTTAGTATATAAGTTAGTATATAAGTCACTATAGTCACGAGGCTGAATAATGCAACTACCCAATGAGGTATAATGAAGTTTTTTGTTGCAACAATTACAGACGTTACTATAAGGGGCTAGCAAAGTATATCATATAACTTTATATAAAATGAGAAAATGATTTCTGCTGGTTTTTACCAGCAGAGTCCCTCATAATCTATATTTTTCGCTTTAATTACCCGCCTTCCGTCAACTACTATCTTTTCTTTCATGACTTCAAATTCAGAATCAAGTTGCTTGAACTCGTCCCATTCTGTCATTACAAGGCAGGCGTCAGCACCTTCAAGAGCGTCTTTAGCTTTCCCGCAGTATTCAATTGTTGGAAAAATCCGTTTCATATTCTCAGTTGCCATTGGATCGTAAGCCGAAACTTCTGCTTCTAATCTTAAAAGTTCAGCAATGACAGGGATAGATCTGGACTCTCTTATATCGTCTGTATCGTTCTTGAAAGCAAGCCCAAGGACTGCAACCTTTTTTCCCGCAAGGCTTCCTATTTTCTTCTGGAGTATTTCAGTCATAAGAATTGGCTGTTTTTCGTTTACTCCAATTACGGATTCCAGGAGCGCTGGATAATATCCTATTTCTTTTGCCTTTCCTATAAGTGCTTTTACATCTTTTGGGAAACAGGAACCTCCAAATCCTGCTCCTGAATTCAAAAACTTTGGGGATATCCTGGAATCCTTACCTACCGCTTTCATAACCTCATAGGTATCAACGTTTAACTTTTTGCAAATGTTGCCAATCTCGTTAGCAAAGGATATTTTGGTTGCCAGAAGGGAGTTATTTGCATATTTGATCATTTCCGCTGTTGATACACCCGTGCGGGTCACCTCACATTTAAAGGTCCGGTAAAGTTCTGAGACAAGATCTCCCGATTTCTGGTCAATTGCTCCTACAACTATTTTATCAGGATGCATGAAGTCGTAGACGGCTTTTCCTTCTCTGAGGAATTCGGGGTTCATTGCAACTCCAAAGTCTTTTCCTGCTACCTTTCCTGAAGTTTCTTCAAGGATTGGAAGTACAAATTTTTCAGTTGTCTCGGGAACGACTGTGCTTTTAACAACAACTACATGGTATCCTTCTTTCTTTGCCAGTACTGCCCCTATACTTGCTGTTGCCGCACGAACAATTGAAAGGTCTATGCTTCCATCTTCTGCGGAAGGAGTTCCTACACAGATAAAAGAAATGTTTGTATTCTTGATCGCAAATTCATAGTCAGTGGTTGCAGTGAGACTTTTTCCGGCATATTTTTGCAAGAGTTCTCCAAGTCCCTCCTCATAGATAGGGGGAATGCCTGCATTTATCTGATCCATTTTTTTCTTGTCGATATCTACGCAGATTACTTCATGCCCGACTTCTGCAAAACATGCGGCTGTGACCGAGCCCACATATCCTGACCCTATAACGGAAATTTTCATAAATTGAACCTCTTTATTGAGAATTGGAGAGTAATCAATTCCAATTCTTATTTATTTTTTGATAGGAACTCTTTTCAGGTTTACTATAGAAACCTTCAATCTATACGGTTTTCTACCATAAGTTCCTAATAATTCTTCACAAGTTTATATAGTTTAAAGGCCAATACCTTGTATAGTTAGGGTTTAATACATGTTTTGATAACTCCTTTACAGAAGTTTTGGGGGATCTTATAATGTTTTCAATACTTGGTTTGAGTACAGAGTTTGCAGCGGGGAAGTCCCTTTCAGATTTAGGTATCTGCTTTCTTTCGACGGATTTTGGAATTCCTGTGTATTATCGGATAACGGTCGTGGGACTAATCGCTCTTGTGGGTATGAAGGAAATGCTGCTGGCTTCTAGAAAAGAAGATGAGTTTTCTGTGGATTCAATGGATATGGGAATTTATCCACTTATAGTATGCTTTATTACTAGTTTCCTCTTTGCAAGCTTTAACATAATTCTTACAAAGTAATTCCTCTATACATAATAAATTTATTTCTTTAGTCTTCCTTCAGTATTTCTTTTGTTTTTTCCAGTAAGTCTATTTTCTTACCAAATTAAAAAAAGCTAAATAATGTTTATTTTCCTATTTTTTAGAATATAATGTCTATAATTCTCAACACTGATAATTCTCGTTATCTTAGTTCAGTAACTATGTTTTCCATAGCTATTTATCTTTGAGCCATTTATCTTCTAATCATAATGTTGTTTGTTAATAACTCTAACTATCTTAAATAATTTAATCCATCCGGGGCACTATCAAGGGGGGGCTCCATCCACTGGAGACGGATAGTTACCACTTTTTAACATTATATGGGGGAGAGTTCTGTCTGATAGAACAGTTTGAAATCGGGGTTGAGTGAAAACCAGGATTTGACTGCATATTTTTGTCAAAGTAAGAGAGAAAAAGGCAGGAAGATTTCCTGATTTGTTGATATTAATTTATCTCATATACTTTTTAATCAGGTTCAAGGTTAGTTTCCTAACTCTCAATCTCGAAAGACTACTCAAGCAGACAGACTTTCTTTTGATCATAGTCATGGGAAATATTTATTGGGGAGTGAAAAATTGAGAGTTCTTGTCGATATAGGGCATCCAGCCCATGTTCATTTTTTTAAAAACGCTATATGGAGTCTTGAAAAAAAAGGGCATCAAGTAATGGTAGTCTCGCGAGACAAGGATGTAGTAATAGATCTCTTGAATGCCTACGGAATTTCACATACGGTTTTGAGTAAAGTTAAACCAGGAAAAATTAATCTGCTTGAAGAATGGTTTATAAGAGAGTTTAAAACTTTTAAAATTACTCAGCAATTTGATCCTGACCTTTTTGTAGGTATCCTTTCTCCAGCTGTAGCTCAGGTAGCCTGGATGCAGCGGAAAAAATCCATAATTTTTAATGACACCGAACATGCAGTACTGGCACAGAAGTTAACCTATCCTTTCTGTGACATAATCTGTACTCCTTCATGCTATCTAAATAATGAAGGGCCAAAACAGATCAGGTATAGTGGCTATCATGAACTGGCTTATCTTCATCCATCTTATTTTACTCCCAATCCTGAGATCCTGAAAGACCTCAAAGTAGAGGAGGGGGAGCCTTTTACGGTTCTTCGCTTTGTTTCATGGGGTGCACATCACGATGTCGGCCAACATGGAATAAAAAATAAAGTAGCACTTGTCCAGGAAGCCGAAAAATTCGGAAAAGTATTCATAACTTCAGAAGGCCCTCTGGAAAAAGAGTTTGAGAAATATAGAATCTGTGTATCTCCAGAAAAAATTCACCACTTGCTCTATTATTCCACTCTATATGTTGGTGAAGGAGCAACGATGGCTGTTGAGAGTGCAATCCTGGGGACTCCGTCAATCTATATTTCCACTCTTGCAGGAACGATGGGGAACTTTTCTGAACTCGAAAAGAAGTACGGTTTGCTTTTTAATTACAGCGATTCGCAATCTGCCCTGACAAAAATTTCAGAACTTTTCAAAGACTCGGAACTTAAGAAAAGCTGGAGTTTGAAAAGAGCTGCTCTTCTCAAGGATAAAATCAATGTTACCGAGTTCATGGTCAATCTCATAGAAAGTGTTCCTGAAAAAAAATCTGGGCTTTCTTTATCTTCGGTTTCGGATGAGTCTTATGCATGAATTACTGATGAAAAACCAGGATGTATGGGATCTTTTCACCCGAAAAGAAGAGTATTATCCCGAAAAGCTGGATGAGCACCAGCGTTTTCTTTTCTCTGAAAAAGATCTCCGAAATGCCTCTGAGCCCGAGGTCTCCAGGTATCTTATGAAAAACGGGATGCAGGTCGAATTCCCTGAAAATAAATCATTTGCCGTTTGTTTGACTCATGATGTAGACGATATTTACCCGCCTCTTTCCCATAGCTTGTTGTCATCAGCTCACAGCCTTAAACGGTTAAATTTCAAGGATTCTGCAGCTCAGTTATTGTGGAAATTGAGGGGAATAGACTACTCTCCTTACCTTAATTTCTCTAAAATTATGGACATTGAAGCCAGATTTGAAGCAGAGTCCTCTTTTTACTTCATTGCTGCAGAAGCCGATCCGGTAAGATTCAGGTATGATATAGAAGACATAGAACATCATCTGGGAGAAATTTTAGATAGGGGATGGGAGGTTGGTCTTCACGGAGGTTACTATTCATACGGCAGTCCAGAAAATCTAAAAAAAGAAAAAGAAAGACTTGAATCCGTTTTGGGTAGAAAAGTAATAGGCTTTCGCAATCATTACCTCAGGTTCAAAACTCCAGACTCCTGGGAAATTCTTGCAGATGTCGGTTTTAGCTATGACTCCACTTTCGGACACAGATACTCAGTTGGCTTCAGGAATGGAATGTGCCATCCTTTCAGTCCGTATAACCTTAATACAGGAAAAGAAATTGGTATCCTCGAAATTCCGCTTATCGTTATGGACACTGCTCTTTTTGCTACTTCTAAATCTTTTGAAGAGGCCTGGGAACGCACAAAAAATCTGATTGATACTACAGCAGGCCTTAACGGTGTTATTACTCTTTTGTGGCATAATTTTGCGTTCAGTTGTAATTTTCGAAAAGATTGGGTGAGGCTGTATGAGAAGGTGCTTCAGTACTGTTCCGAAAAAAGGGCATGGATGACAAGCGGAGACGAAATCTACAGGTGGTGGGCAGATAGGAGCTGAATTAAAAGGAAAGTATCTGCTGGTTACGCCTGCAAAGAACGAAGAACAAAATCTGCCAGAAGTTTCGAAGGCTGTAATCGGACAGGAAGTAAAACCTGAGTTATGGATTATAGTTGATGATGGAAGTATAGACGAAACACCACGTATTCTCAAAGACCTGCAGTCAAAATACTCATGGATCCAGAGTATAAGATTACCTCCAAGACCAAGAGACATCACTTTTCACTACAGTTATGTCTGCAAACAGGGCTTTGACTATGCGCTTGAGTATTGTAAGGAAAATAATATTGAATTCGAGTATCTAGGCCTTCTTGATGCTGATACGGTGCTTGAAAAAAATTATTTTGGAAAACTTCTGGCTGAGTTTAAAAAGGATAGTTCTCTAGGAATTGTAAGTGGGGGAATATATTATGATAATGACGGAAAACTGTCCCTGGAAGTAACTGCAAAAGAGCTTCCTCGAGGCACAGGAAGGATCTGGAAGAAAGAGTGCTTCCTCGAAACTGGTGGTTATCAGGTTGAACCGTCTCCAGATTCAATTTCTAATATAAAGGCTCTTTTGCGAGGCTGGCGGCTCATGCAGTATACTGATGTGGTCCAGATCCAGAAGCGTAAAACAAGTGCAGCTGACGGGCTCTGGAACGGGCATCTCAAAAACGGCTGGATGGCCTATTACCTTGGCAAAAACCCTTTCATGGCTCTTTTAAACATACTTCATCTTTCCTTGAAGTCTCCCTACTATACGGGCATTGCCTATTGCTGGGGGTATTTTGGCTCGGCAATTAGAAGGGAGAAAAAAATCCAGGATTCTGAAGTAAGGACTTACTACAGGAATCAGGGATTTTCAGGGTTTTTTTCCAGAATCTCAAAAAATTTTGGCCACAATTCGAGACATGTAAAGGAGAGAGAGCAGTGAAGATTAGCAAACATCTCGAAAAGGCAATTCGTTTCAGGTGATAATTTGAAGATGCTTTTTCTTGACATGGTAAGGCCACTTTCTCTTGCTGATGGCTCGCTTATTCACAGGTACGAGCTTGTTAGCAATCTTGCCAGGCTTGGCAATGAGATCCATATTTTTACTGTTGGCAAGACTTCCTTTTCGAGCATGACCAATATTCACAGCTATTATATCCCTCCTGGAAGTTTCCTTTCACTTACTTTGAGCTATTTCAGAAACTCCATATTTCTTCTGGGTTCCGAAACTTTTGACGTGCTATATACCCGCAATCCCAATTTTGGCTTTCTTGCTGGACTATTATGTAAAAACAGATGCAAAAGAATTATTTATGAATTAAATGGAATTCCTGAAGACGAAAAGAATCTCTTCAGGGAAAAATCTGAAGGAGATCAATTCTCACATCCCGAAAAAAGAAGCAGTTTCTCAAACCGATATTTCTCTACACACGCCAGGTTAAAATTATTTATTCTCAAGAAGGCTCTTGAGTTTTCGGATAAAATTATTGCTGTGACTCCCGGGATAAAATCAAATCTTGAGAAGGGCTATAACGTCCCGGGAGATAAAATAGTCGTAGTTTCTAATGGGGCAAACACTTCCCTTTTCCGGCCTCTGGAACAGGAAACCTGCAGACGAGAACTTGGTCTGGACCTTAAAATTCCTTTTGTATGCTTTGTGGGTAACCTTGCTCCCTGGCAGGGGGTCGAGTATCTAATAAAGGCAGCTCCATCTATACTTTCCAGATTTCCGGAATGCCACTTTTTGATTATCGGAGATGGGGTTATGAAAGATAATCTTCTCAAACTCTGCAGGGAACTCGGAGTCGAGAATAGGTTCATTTTTACGGATGTGATTGCCTACGATCGCGTGCCTTTCTATATTAATGCGAGCGATATTTGCACCGCTCCTTTTATATTTGCCAGAAACGCAAAAATAGGCCTGTCTCCTTTGAAGTTATATGAATACATGGCTTGCGGAAAACCAGTAGTTGCAAGCAATATCAGTGGGGTCTCTGATGTACTTGAGGCTTCCGAAGGGGGGATTCCTGTCCTTCCTGAAAACCAGGGTGCTCTTGCAGAAGGTATCTTAAAACTACTTGAAAATCCCGATTTAAGAATTAAATTGGGTTCAAAAGGTTTAAGTTATGTTACTGAAAATTACAGCTGGTATAGCGTTGCGAAAAAGGTTAACGAAGTCTGTAAGTCAGAAATTGAGGCCAGGAAATGAGGGCTTGAAATCATCCTTATGTTTCCTATGACTCATCAGGGCAAGAATAGTCATCTATTTAAATCATCCTTATGTTTTCCTATAACTCATCAGGATAAGAATAGTCATTTATTTTCACGGGGCTTAAAATGGACGAAATTGAAGTTAGAGAATTAGCGCCATCAGAATATAATGAATGGGATTTGCTCGTAGAAAACGCTCAGTCTGGTACACTCTTTCATACCAGTGAATGGCTTGGAATTTGCAGGGATGTCCTATCAAAGGATCTTAGAATTTATGGTTGTTTCAGAAAAGGCGAGCTTGTGGGAGGATGTCCTCTTTTTGTTAAAAACATTAAGGGCGCTTTAAAGGTAGCGAATTCTACCTGTGATATGACCAGCTACAGCGGGCCTCTTATAAAAGAGAGTGCCAGCTCTAAAGCAAGTAAACAGGTCCAGGAAGTTCACGACATTCTTAATCCTCTCAGGGAATTCCTTTGCAAGCAGGGATTTGATAGCATTCACCTGACGTTTGCTCCAGGTTTTAAAGACGTAAGGCCTTTTACGTGGTACGGATGGGACTCCACTGTGCACTATACCCATTATTTGAATCTGAGCGAAGATGTAGATAATAACATTGCAAGAAAGATTCGAAGAGAACTTAAAACCGCAAATGAGGCAGGACTCAAAACCAGGGTATGGAACGATCCTGAAACATATTACCATCTGCTCTCAATGGTCTACGAAAAACAGAAATTAGCTCCTCCCCTTCCCAGAGGGTTCTTTGAAAGAGTGTTTAAGCTAATTCAGGAAAAAGATATCGGCTACATGTTTGTTACAGAGACCCCTGAGGGCGAAGTTGTTGCAGCTCACTTAAATCTATATGGAAAAAAATGCACTGTAACCTGGACCTCGGCTCTGAACCCGGATTTTGGCCGTCTGGGTCCCAATGCTCTTCTGTATTATAACGAATTTCTTGACCTGAAGTCCCGAAATTTCGAGTATATGAACGTAATGGCAGCAAATATTTCCAGGTTTGCGGATTTCATTATGGGCTTTTCTCCTGAGCTAATTCCCTATTATAGTGTGACTCTTGAGAGCAAAAAATATTCAATTGCAAAAGCCCTGTATAAAACTACTCACAAAGAAACTTACTGATAAAAATCAAAAATATGGCTCTTCGTTGTTTTGTGTGGATATCCTTATAACGTCCTCATAAAAACCAATGCGGTCTTGAATTGAAAATCATTTTGTCCATAGGGAATAGCGAAGAGCCAAAAAATAAAAGTCGGGGAAATCCCAAAATTATTTTTTCATTATGTTTTTCTAATGTTCTTTCCTTTTTCATTCCTGACTGAAACTCTACTTTTCCTTCATAAAAGTGATTTCTTAAGAGATCAACTTTCAGTAAGTTTTTTTCTAAAAAGGAATTACACCTTTTCAGGTTCTATTTTTTATGTTCACGAGAAAGGCTGAAAGTAACTTCTTGAAAGCAGGATCGTCACGAAGAGCTATTCCATAATATATAGGGGTTATGATGATAGCTGCAAGCATAATAATATAAAAATTCGCAGAGAGCGTTTCCAGTAGAATCAATGGGATTGAGATAACTATCCCAATTGTTGTATATTTAATGAGGATTTCCAGGCTTTCCCTTTTACTGATCCCTACAAGATTAAGCAAGTATGCGTTATTCCATAGAGCGAATATAACTCCTGTGAAGCTAAACAAGCAAAGGGAAAACTCGGCACTTTTTGCATAAATTCCTCCTATGGCAAGTGCCACGAACCTTGAGATTAAAAGAGCCGTACTGTAAGTAAACCAGACTTTTTGCTTGTCAAATATACTATAGAGAGTTGAAATGGGTAAGGCAAGGAAAACAAGGAATATGAATGGCACAAGGATTTTTACATAAGTGCCTGCTATGTACCAGTTTTTCCCAAAAGCAAATGTAAATATCTCTTCTCCCAGAATTAACAGGAGTATCATAGGGAATATTCCTATTAAAATTAGCTTTTTGTAAACTTCGCTTACAATAGCTTTCATATCGCCGCTCGAATTCCCATTTTTCACCTCACTGATTTTCTGGAAGAAGACCTGTTGTATAGCTGTCCCGACAAGTCCCATGGGCATATTTACTACCTGATTTGCAAGTGAAAAATATCCAACAACGGTTGTGCTGTAAAAATATGCAAGCAAAAAAGTAGGCACCTGTGGCGAAATCGTATTTGCAAGTGTTGACCATGAACTAAATAAAGGAAAATTTTTATATTCAATAGCCATTTCTTTCATTTTTTTAACTGAAACTTTTTTGAAGACCGTTAAGTCTTCTTTTACTCCCTTAAGCATGGCCAGGTCTGCGAGTCCATATCCAAGGGTATAACCTGCTATTAGACCCAAAGGTGATGCAGTCCAGAGAGGAATTAACTGAAGTACTTTGGTCGATAAAGCGTTTAACACTCTGGACCCTGCAACAACTCCAAAACGTAGTTTTCTTGAAAGCCAGTAATTCTGCACGAAAAAAAGGCCATTAAAAAATACTATTACAGGAAGATAGATTAAATATTTTGAGGATCCCTTAGTATGAAATATATACTCAATAATATGCTCAATATCCTCTGGAAAGATTATCACTGCTACAGCTGTGAGTAAGGATATAAAAGTGACTAAAATCGAGGAAAGGAAAAACACATTTGCGGAATCCTCTTCGGATTTTGGTAACATAATAGCAAACTGGTATGAAAAAGTAGAGAAAATTACCAGTATACCTGATACTGCCACAAAAAGCTGAAAGACTCCCATATCGTCAGGGCTGTAAATTCTAGTGACTATTGGTACCAGAAGTATACCCAGAATCTGAGCAGCAACACTTCCTGATACAAGTTTTAACACATTACCTATAAAGTTTGACATAATTATTTCCAACTTTAAAACATAAACCCCAACATATGGGCTTTTTTTCATTCCGCAATAAGTAACGGAGACTATCCTGAGCTCTTAGTTTCTGGCCGTTTTTCTTTCCTTTGTGTAAGCAAGCACCTCGTCGTTATCATATACTCGGGCATAATCATGTGTGTTGAATCTATTGAAAAATCCCTCTGGCAATGTCTGGATAATATTTACTCCATAGCGTTCAGGATCATTGATAGAGATAGGTTCTTTAACAGTTGACTTTCTCAGCAAAACCGTAGGACTGCCATCAATCTCTCCAGTCTGTATATGCTGAATGTTAAAATATGTTGCGTTACTGGAATCATATGCTCTGTCCCTGTAAAAAAGACAACTGTCATAGGGCGAGTCCATCAAAATATTTCCAGAGTACTTCATGGTTACTGTTTTAATGGCCTCGATTTCAATACTTTTAAACTGGTTTCTTACAGTTGTGTCCTTTGCCACAAGTGGGTTGTCTTTATTTATGCCTGGTGTTGTAACCATTACAAATGAAAATAGAAAAATGATTAAGAACATCACAGGGATCTTTGCTTTTTTTGAGTTAAAGAGACTTATCAATTTCAATATATATGAGGCGGATACAAGTACCAGGAACACTGCTATCAGTGGGAACCATCGGCTTGTAAGGAAATTCCTCATTCCAAGCAAAGGAATTCCATAAGCAAGACTGTAAAGTATTATAACAACTAAGGCAATAGAAAATTTATTGACTTTTTTGATGTCTCTGTGAGAAAGCCATGCTAATACCCCTCCTATTGCAAAAAAAGGTAGAGCGAGATAGCTTATATGGAGTAAGAGCGTTTCCAGTGTTTCCTGATTATTTATGGAACCTACAATAAGTTCATCACTTGAGTAGCTTGATCCGATTTTAAGGACATCCATAAGAGGACTGAGCACCATTTCAAGAAACGAGGTATTTGAATTGACATACGTGAACATCCAGTATGTTTGTAAACTAATTATAAAAAAAAGAATGTAGTTAAAACTGTTTGTTTTCACGAAAAGACTCTTATATACACGATTATGCAGATATTTGCCTGCGCAAATTGAGACTAAAGAAAGAAATACTACAAAAGTTGTCAACTGGTGGGTCAGAACCATTAGAATGGTAATTAGCAGAATGAATCCTGTATATCTCAAGTTCTGGTTCTCGCTAAATATCGCGTATATAATGAATATAAAGTAGCAAAGAACAAGAGAACCAGGAGTTATATTTGTAATGCCTGCAACGATATTATGATTATTTATGTTTATTAATAAAGTCGCCAGCAAACCCATCTGAACTCCTTCAAGTTTCTTTCCTACAAGGTAAACGCCTACTGTACTGAAAACGCTGGCAAACCCTATGGAATAAAATATTGCGTCTTTGATATCGGTTTCGCCCATTACCTGGATAATTGAGACAAAAATATGAAAAAGTGGGTAGTAGAAGTACTTACTGCTTGTTTCAATTGGAGCAACAAACCCGGTATCAGTAACTGCCCGCGCCATGCTGGCATGGAAATAAGCATCATAGCCCATTAGACTTGGAAAATTATAAAAAATTCCAACTCTGATGAGAATTGATAACAGGAATATCTGCAATAATAGAGAGGACACTCCATCTCCCTCTCTAACATAAAGAATCTGGGAAGCGATAATGGCTGCAAGGATACATATCAATATAAAGGAAGAGATGGGCCTGTAGTACAGATTCGTGCTATATATAAAAATGCATGCCAGAAAAATGAGATAAAACGAGATTTCCAGTATACTTTTAAGCCTGTCTTCTCGGGAAGATATTGCGGTCTCACTCTTAAATTTATTTCTAAATATAAAGTAAATCAAACAGGAGGAAAGAATGGCAATTCCAATATCTTTCTGGTTCAGATTGATGATGTAGTATAAAGAAATAATTAATAATCCTAAACCAAATCCCATGACGCTGAGAATCACATCAAGATTTGTTGTAAATCTCTCCGCGTATCCTTTTGCAGTTTCCATATAACCCCACAACATAATAATTTTTATAACTTATTTTTTCAACTTATTTTTTCAACTTATAATATTTTTTGTTGTAAGCCCAGATGAATTTTTACGTACTTCTTCTCCCTTTCATATCCTTTCTCTTTTGCATTTCAGCCTGTCCTAATTTCAATATTAGTCTTCCATCATCTGTATACTTCAGCTCACGATGCCGTCCAGCCGTCCTTTTCAGCGCAGCACTGAAATCTTTTTTTGTAAAACTCTAGGTAATCCCCCTCCAGATAGTTCCCCTCCGGATAGTTCCCCTGATATATATTATACCAAAGAACCATAAGTACGCCTCGGAATTCAACTGTATCAATGAGCTTTTCTGTAAGCTTCCATGCCTGATTGAAGTCAAGATGCATCTGGTTGAAAAGAATGGCATCTATTACACTTAACGGGATTTCAAGGATATCAATTTCTTTTCCTGTGTTAAGATTATATGGACTGAAAGGATGGTCCATTCCTTTCCTGAAGCCTGCACAATCATGGTGTTCGAAAGTGGAATCATAGCTGAAACCCGCATATTCAAGGGTCCGGAAATAAAAAGTGGATTTCGTTCCATAGTTTTCTTCAAGTTCCATAATTTGCCTAAAATTCCATAAAGGACTCCAGGTTTTGTTTATTCTAGAAAATGGAAGGATAGAGGCCTGTACAAACTGCCCCTTTTTAAGAGTTTTTATGGTTCTGGCTGCGGTCTTCGACATTTCGGGGCATACAAAATCGATGTCATGAGTAATGTCATGAGTAAGGCATACAGCAAATTTTTTTCCTTCAGGATATTCGGGATTCAAGCCGTTTTTTATCAGAAAGCTTGAGAACTGTGGCTCAAAAGCATTTCTTTGACTGCCTAAATAATAGGAAAGCCTTCCGTATTTATCTAGAATAATAGGGCCATACTCTTCTTTTTTTGTAAATAGTTCCCACAGCTCTTTATCTTGTTTTACTTTTTTGATCAAAGTATCCCCCTTAACCATACTTCTTGGATCTTTAACTTTATTAAATATTTGGTCAAGTCTTCTTTTGTTTTTCTCATTTAGGAACCTATCTCGATGATCCTGTCATACCAATCTCACCCCCATTGAAAAACCGAATCGATTTCTCACATCTCTCTTATATCTTTCAAATAACGATTGAGAAATCTTAACTTTTATCTCTTCAGTATGGGTTTTTCTATATTCTGCCATTTTCTTATTTAGAAATATATTGTTTTGGCTGATCAAGAAAAAAACAATTATTCTATTAATCGATATATTTAACATAAAAATAACAAAATGATCCAAAATATTTTGTAGCTTTGTAATTAAGTCGGGGCCAAAAGGTCATCCTTATTTTATAATGTAGCCCCACCAAACAAATAAAAATTATTATAGTGTATGTTTTGACGTTGAATTGAAATTCTTTTTCCAGTGCTCTTTTACTATTATACTATTTTGCTCATTTTGCCTGTTGATTTTTAAGCTGTTCAGTATCTTCCTGCCTTAGTATTTCTGGTAGTTACCCTCTGGAAAGTCGCTAGCTAAGTTTCGGCTTACCCTATATTGGGAATCTATAGTTTGCAGGTGCCAGCTTCAAACCCCTGTTATACTGTATGACATTAATCCTTTCAATATACTAATCAAACTCTTGCTAAACTTATGAAATTATCTTCACAATACACTAATGCTTATTTCAATATTTACTTTAGTGGCAAGCTTTGTTCTTCTCTATTTGAATTATTCTTCTCTATTTGAACTATTCTTCTCTATTTGAACTATTCTTCTCTATTTGAATTATTCTTCTCTATTTGAACTATTCTTCTCTATTTGAACTATTCTTCTCTATTTGAATTATTCTTCGTTTTTATTTTTATTCATAAAGATCATTTGTAAGGATAACTTTTCCTTATTAATATTTTTACGAAACTATCCTTGTCAGATGTTAACCTTATATATATCTAACTCTCATAATTTTTAGTATGATAGCCTTTAATATTTTTCCACTTATACAGATAAAGGGGGTTATAGCATATGCATATGTATAAGGGGGTGGATTGGGTTTGTTTTCAGCCCTTACACTTGGTCTTAATTCTCTAATCTCTGATCCTATTAGCATAGTATCTTCGCCATCTCAACTTCCCGATAGGTTGCTCAGGCATGAATTTACTGTCTTAATTCCAGCTCAGAATGAGGAAACTTCAATTGGAAGCAAAGTCTTAATTGCGGCAAGTTACGCGGACCGTGTACTCGTTCTTGACGAAGGTTCTACTGATCGAACTATGGAAGTAGCTGCTTTGGGAGGGGCACGAGTTATTCCTGTCTCCGGCGGGGAGGAGGCATTACTTGATGTCTTCTACAAGGTATCTCTTGATTCTGAACTTGTGGTTCTTATCTATCCGGAATGCATGCAGGATATAGATTTGCTTTCTCATGTCCTTGAGCCTTTAAGAAATGGGTTTGACCTATCTGTGGGTTCGTGGCCCTGTCGCATTACCTGTGAGCAGGAAACAGTAATGCTCTTCAATGGAAAAAACACCTTTAAGGAAAAAATAGGCTTTCTTGCAATAACTGCGGACTCAATGCAGAAAATCAGTTCACACAAACAGCATTTAACTTTAAAGTCCTTGCTTTCTGCAGCGAAAACCGAAGGACTCAAGGTTAACTATCTGAGTTTTGATGTGGACCCTATATTCAGGAAACTTGAGAGCACGCGTATTGGAGTTGTCGTGCCTGCTTATAATGAGGAATTACTTATAAGCGAGACTCTAAGCGGTATCCCCGAATATGTGGACCGAATTTACGTAATCGATGACGGTAGTATAGATCGGACAGGGGATATTGTAAAAAAGTTCGGCGACTCCAGAATCGTCTATTTGCGCCATGAAGTAAACAAAGGGGTAGGTGCGGGAATAATTGACGGGTATAAACTTGCCCTGAAAGATGAGATGGATATCGTTGCGGTTATGGCCGGAGATAATCAAATGGATCCTGTTCAACTTCCCAGGTTGATTTTTCCAATCATTGAGGGAAGAGCTGATTATACAAAAGGCAACAGATTACTCACTGACAATTTTAGAACCGGAATGAGCAAATGGAGATCTCTTGGAAATCTTCTCCTCAGCTTTATTACAAAAATAGGCAGCGGTTACTGGCATGTTATGGACCCTCAGAATGGATATACAGCTATTTCCAGGCAGGCTCTGGATGTTATCGATTTAGACTCAGTCTACCCTTATTATGGCTATTGTAACGACCTGTTGATCAAGCTTAATGCCTTTGGAATGAGAGTAATGGATGTGGTAATGCCCGCCCGGTACGGTAGAGAGAGATCAAAGATTCACTACGGCAAGTTTATTCGCAAAGTAGCTCCCATGATCTTTAGAGGTTTTCTATGGAGGCTGAGGGTCAAATATACGGTGCTGGACTTCCATCCACTTGTACTATTTTATTTCCTTGGAATGGTTGCCTTGCCTGTGGGTGTTATTTTAGGACTGTGGGGTCTTTTGCAGGTCTTGTTGCAAAATCCTCTTCCTTCTTACTACCCTATGCTTGGTTTCCTTGTCTTGGGCATGGGGCTTCAGATGCTTCTTTTTGGGATGCTTTTCGATATGCAGGTCGAGAAGAAAAGGAATGAAAGAGTAGGATTCGCTCGTTAAGGCCTGGAAGATTATTCTTCCATATTTTTTTTAATTTTTCTGTTTTTTTTATTCATTACTTTTTGAATGACAGTGTACTGATTTTTCTGTAAAATCACAAATCTCAATAAGTTATTGAATAAAAAATTCCCTCTCGGAAGGTCAATTTCTCCATAGTACTCAAAAACTTGTCTTCAAATTTACAGCAGATCCGAGATACTGCTCGATTTTCCTATTGTTTTGTCGTTAGGCAGGAGAGTTCCAATAACAAGATATTTCGGATCTACCAGAACCTTCAGTTGGGGTATAGAAATCCCAAACACTAAAGGTAACCCCAAAGTAATCTCAGATGTTCAAAGAGTAGCATCAAAAGTTAAATACTTCTTCATTTATCTCTATATGTCCCCGTCTTCATGAATCAAAATATTTCCAGACCAACTTTATCGACATTCAGGTATACTCTATAGTGAGTTTTGGTCTCTGATTTTGATTTTGCCAGTTAGAACTGTAAAAAGCTATATAGTTTTCATTTTCTTCGCGAGCCTTTATAAGGAAACCTGTATCCTCGTACTTTCCACTTATATATTCCTGCACAAGTTCTGTTACATCCAGGTCGTAGTAGCGGTTGTCAGGGGTCTCATCTCCACTGATAGTTATCGTGGCATATGGGGTGCTTCCCTGGAAGACCCCATTCCTGTCATACCAGTCCCCTCCAGAGTTTTTCCAGGGGTCATTAGATTCCCTTTGCTGCCAGGTAACATGTTCTCTGCACCATTTCATAGGTCTGTATACTTCCAGTATAGTATCCTTTGATCTGATCTGGTTCTCCGGGTAGTGCCAGAATAAAGATAGAGTTGCCTCTTCAACCTGGTCAGTCTGATTAAGTGAACTCAGCTCAAAGATTATAACGCCTCTATAAATGCCCCCATCGGATTTTTTTCCGATATCGATATATTCACTATCACTAAAAGTGGTATTTGGGGCTTCTTCTCTCAGCCTGTTGTCAGAAATAATTAAAGGTAAAGCAATTTTAAGGTTTTCCGCCTTATCAAACTGCATCGAAATATTTAATAATAATTTTTTCAGGAACTTTATAAACTCTGAAAAAGCTCTTTTAAGGCTCGATTCAAAGCTTTCTTCCTGGCCGGTCTGGGCTTTGCTTTCATTTATCTCATAAGGCGTCTGCGGTCCGGCAGACATAGCTTCACTCCAGGGAAAGTCCTTGCCCAAAGACTCATTGGCGTTCAACTTTGCTGCAAGTTCTGAGTCAGCTTTAACGTCTGAGGTAGAGTTTGCACCCATATAGTTCCCGCCGGCGTTGCCTGAAAGACAATTGCTTTCCAGGATAAAGGAATGGGTATTTTTTAGCTGGTTGTATACAGCATACCCTTTCCCAGCTGCAGGACTGGACTGTGTATTAATTATTATATTATTTCTCACGATGGTCATATAGCCTGAACCTGGGGCCGAAAATTCATCGCTGACCTGTTTATGGGCAATAGCAGCGCCATAGCATCCATCGAATTTATTATTCTCTATCACAGTATTTTGGAAACCACTAAGCACTATGCCCCCTGCCCAGTCCGCACCCTCGTTAATCCCGGTTTTATAAAATTTATTGTGATGTATGAATATGTCTTTTGCAGAATCTTTCGAATACTCGGGCCCATAGCCTGTGATCCATATACCTGCTGCATTCGTCTCGTATAGCAGATTATTGTAGATTTCAATATCATTCATCACAGTTGACGGACCAATTTTCTGGATTTCAATTCCTGCCCCTCCTCCTCCTTCTGAGTCAATTATATTGTTATAGAATTTTACATGGTTTGTATTGTAAATTCTCAAACCGCTATTCGTTCTGCACGTTATTTTATTATTCCAGGCCTCTATATTCGAAGAATAGATAGCGTAGAGGACGTCATGACCTAACTTATATACCCGGTTATTGTAAAACTTAACACCTGAACATTTTACGACTTTAAGTCCATCGCCGTGACTGTCATGCATATACATATCGTGAACCTGTATATTCTTGCAATTAAGGAAATATATCAGGTTGTAATACCCCTTTCCCCTATTTTTTTCATTATTTTTGTCGTGATTTCCGTCAATCTCAAATCCCCTTATGGTAATATCATGATTTTCAATACTGTTTATTTGCGTAATCATAGGTTTTTCTAGAGGCCAATCTGCTTTATCTTCAAGTTTGATTACGGCTGTCGGATCTCCTTCCAGAATAGTGTTGTTTCCAATTAAAATGCTGCCCGAGATGATGTATGTACTGGGGCCTTTCAGATGAACGGTTGTGCATTTTGGGTTTTTTGCAGCATATGCAAGAGCTTTGTTTATCTCTACCTGGTCGTCACTTCCATCACAGTTAAAGTCTCCACTTCCATTGGTAGCAACATAAACTGTTGTACAGGATGTTTTTGATAGAGTGAGGGTTATACTTACAATTATACAAACAAAAATTATACCAAGAAACAATAACTTTTTTCTGTCTCCCCATTTGTACGTTTGCTTCTTTCCATTCATTTCAAATCCCCAATACATTGAACTATAATTCTTCAATGTTAAAAAAATTTATCTTTTCAGGACTGTAAATAAACTCCCATTGAAATTATTTGCATTCTTCCCGTTGTTTAAATCCCATGACTAGAATTCTAAAAAGTTCATCTTAACTTTAAAAATAAAAGTAAACTCATGAAAAATCCGAACTTTTAAAATTTATTTGATTTTAATTTATTGAATGATCTCTTCCTAAAATCAATTTTGTTCCTAAATTGATAGGAAAGTCAGAACTATTTCCCACGATAAAAACTCCCTTGATTATTCAGAATAAGGGTTAAGAGACTTAATTTTGAGTTTTGGGGTCAACTAATATTTTAAAATTTGCCTATTAATTTTCACTTCAATGTTGAAGTAAAACTAACCATTAATAAGTAATTCTTATAAGAAGCACGCGTACTCTAATTTTTATATAAATCCTTACCATAATTGATTGGATTGTTACGGTTATATATTTTAGGTTTCTGAGCGCGTAAATCTCTTTAATCCGTAGGGTTTATCGGTTTACCTATATTCTACTTCAGGGAGTTTGGGAAGTTAAACTTTATCAGATTCTAGGAAATATCGAAACTTCTAAATTCTGAAAAGTAAGTAAAGGGGTATAGTTATTATTAAGTCGAAAGCAGATTACGATTTTTACGTAAAAGCAGACAAGTTTGCTTTAGGGAAACACTATAGACGCCCTAGACTAATTGGTGATGATATATGGAAATTTCAGAGATTACTACGAAAAACTGAGTATTATAACAACTGTAAGAAATCTCTAATTTCCAAATTATATCTCAAATACTTGTTATTCAGGTTCTACATGATGAGTGTTCGTCTAGGGTTCAGTATTCCAATAAATGTCTTTGGTCCAGGATTGTGTATTGCCCATAGAGGAACTATCATCATAAACAAAAATGTCAGGATTGGAGATAACTGCAGAATACATGCCTGTACCAACATAGGATCTAATCGGAATGAGGCTTCAGCCCCACAAATTGGAAATAATGTATATATCGGGCCTGGTGCCAAAATTTTTGGAAATATCCTAATTGCGGACAATATAGCAATTGGGGCAAACTCCGTTGTAAATAACTCATTTTATGAAAAAGGCATTTCAATTGCAGGCATTCCGGCCAAAAAAATAAGCACTAAAGGATCAGATGGCATTATAGTTGCAGCTACGCAAATTGTAAAAAATAATCCCTGATTCTTAAATAATCCCCGATTCTTAAAATAATCCCCGATTCTTAAAATAATTCCTAATTCTTAAAACAATCCCTGGTTCTTATAAGTGAGCACTCCGTAAATGAATGTCACGGTCAGTAACTGAATTTTAAATTGTTTAATCCTGTTTTTCTCATAGCTAAATATTCTGCTAATAAAAGTGCTTTCATTCCAAAAACGAAAAAGTCAAACCTTCAAAAATTGGAAATTAGCTTCTCCAGAGATCCGACTTCCAGACGAAACAGAGGGGAGTTCACGGAACATATTCATAAATTTCTATATTAAGGGAATCATAGATCTTATATACAGGATAAGCAGCCTGGGGTTTTAGGGTACTTCCGCTTGTAGAAACTGATGTTTTATTGGATCCCTGTTCCCTTGCATTCAAAGCCTCAGAAAAAGTTGTTTCTGCAATATAGAAAGTTTCGTTTTCGGCTGCTTTTTCTACAGAGGTACTGTCTTTAGAATCATTTTTAGAGGCATAAAGAGACTTTTGGGAAACCTCATCAAGCCTGGCCCGGCTCATATTGCTGCCAAGTATCTCAGGCTGGGCGATTATTTCGTACTTATCTGTACAAGACATAACATATGGATAGGTTTCTTTCACGCAGGATAACCACTGAACCCCATCGGCCTCATTTTCTGAAATAGCTTCAGAAACTCCGCCTGTATAGGGCGAACTGAAACAGGTGAAGAATCCCAGTGTCCAGAGCAGACAGAGAACCAGCACTGCAGAGCCAAGGCCAAGAGTATACCCTTTTCTAAGGAAAATAATGTAAAGGGAATACCCCAACAAAGGAATCTGGGCAAAAATAATGAAGCTCAAATTTGCAAACTTATCTGGAGGGTAAGGAATGAAGGGGTTTAAAAGGAAAGCAATCTCTAGGAAAAAGGTTACTATGTACAGGACCAGAAAACGGGGGTACCTGCGAACAAAATGATGGCAAAACCTTTTACGGTTCTGCCATACGATTACGGAATTGATCAGGATAAAAATTAAAGGAATATAGTATTTGCCGTAGTAGAGATTCAAGAGATGTACAAACTCTAAAACTCCGTTTTCAGTTGATGGAAACGTGGAAAAGCCTGCGGACACTATCATTTTTGTGCGCAGGATAAGGTTTGAAATAGATATATCAAAGAACTGAAGAGTATATTTTGCACAAAGCAGGAAGCCTACCGAGATAAGTGACAGGAAGACAAATATATTCATTTTTTTTCCTGCAGGGTGGGAACCGTCAGAGAAGAAAAAGTTGATACTCAGTATTTTACGGACAAATTCAGGCTTCAGTATTTTACTCGATAGGGCAAGGGATAGGGAGAAACAGACAAGATATGCAAAAATAAAGGGATGAGCTAAAGGAATCAATGGTATCATGAAAAGAAGGCAAACAGCCATTGCCCTGTTTTTATCTGAAATTACGCTTCTCAGCACAAGAAGGTATAGAGGTATCAGGCAAAAGCAAAGATAATAAGGAACTGCTGAGGTCTGGAAATGACCAAAATACGGAATAAGCGAGGAGAGAAAAGCTGTTAAGACCAATTTTTCCCTGCTCATAAAAATCCGATAGAACAGGAACATTCCAGTAATAAATATTATTGAGAAAAATACTGGCAAGAAGTAAGAAAGTACCGACGTTTCCAGGCCTGAAATCTGAGCCAGAGCTGAAACGAGCAGAGGCCCCGTGGGAGAAAGGTTGGAAAAGCCCGAAAGGTTACAAAATGAACCATGTCCTGCAAGTCCGAGGTACGAAAATTCATCTCCCCTGCCTATTGAAACATAACCAAGCATGTGAGGGGTTATCAGTACTGTAGTATGGACAAGAAACAGTATAAGAACTGCGCTCATTTTTCGGTATGCAAGAAGCAGAACGCAGGCTGAAACGTAACAAAAGAGCAGGGTAAGGTAAAAATGAAAAGGAAGCTGTTCATAGATATCAACTGTGTATCCTTTGGGCTGAATTCCCCTGAGAATAAAAAGGCTATAAACCAATAGTAATAGAGAAATTGAGGTTATAAGGTTTAATATGTTATTAGTAGTTTTAGACAATGTGTCCCCCATCCTTTTTGAAAATTGCAGAGTCCAGTTTCCGCACCTAACTATGATCTATTCCTGAAAACTTGGTTTCACTCTAAAAGAGTTTTTCTTTTACAGGCAGCACACAGGCCCAAAAACTTTCGATCCTAAACTTTTGTTTATTTGTTTCTTCTCTTCCTTATTCCTTCTATATTCAACCGGCCCAACAAATAATTAATGGTTGTGCCCTAAGTGCAGTTTGATATACCTGCCTTAACCTAATTAATGTTTTGATGGTGAAATGTTTCGACAATTAAAGGCTTTCAGATATATACCCTTATCCAGAGACTTTATTGTTTCTGTCACAACAACTCACAGTATATTAAGTATATCCTTTTTGAGTACAGATCCTCCGAAGACTATATGCAGCTTTTAACCTACGAAGTGAACATCATTTATCAGATTTATTTGTTATTCCTGCCAGCGTCTGCATGTCCCTAATTAGTCCATCAGAAGAAATCATTCGTTTAAGATCGGGATAATTAGGCGGTTCCCTGAAAAATAGATGGAGTGAGGAAATACATGGAGGAATATAATGTAAAATCTCGCAAATCAGATATAACTAAAATCTATTTAAATAAGCAATTAAAGTTTAGGGTATAAATATTTGTCCTATATAATTAATATTCAGTGTTAATTATTCTTTATTATAATTGTTATTATATAGGACTTACGCACTTGAGGAACAAAATCAATTATGGTAAGGGCCGGGGATTAAAGTCGCGTTTTGTACAGCTAACGTTCTGATGCTGTTGACTCTTCAGTTCAACCGCGTGAGTCCTATTTAGACTTGCCAGGGTCCTTTTCAAATTTTCAATTATATCTGGAAAACCTTTCTAAAGGTTATATTCCTGGGTAGTCCCTCAGGCACTCTTTTTTAACATCAGTCAGGGCTTTCAGAATGTGACGAATTCTACGTTCTATAAGCTTTCCTTTCATACACCAGTAAAATGGCCTGTTGTTCCCTACTGAAGGAAATTTAGTGCAGGAAATATCAATCGGGTGGAAATAAAAGATAGTATGTCCTCTTTTCAAACTCTGGATAAGCCCATTCAATACCAGAGGAGCTCCAAGAAAGCGGAGTATTGGGCCACCAGATGCTGGAATTTTAAGTACGTTCTGATAGTATGCCCAGGGGAATTCAATAAAGTTTCTGTCGTCTCCTGCCTCAAGCCCGTTCTCTAAAGGGTAGTAAGGAAAAGATGAGACTGTCTTGAGGGACGAATCCGTTTTATTATAAAGAGAATTTACGGAAACTGAGGAATCATATTTGAACCCGATGTTTTCAAGTGAATCTAGCATCCAGCCACCTACAAAGGCATTTGGTGCCCTGTAGCCTACAACTCTCTCTCCACTAACTTTTTCAAGAATTTTTTTCGCAAACAATGTTTTCTGCTCGAATTCGTCGTTACTCATTAATCGCTCCTTTGTCTCAGGATCGATTTTGCAGGCGTGATGCAGACCATGACATGCAATTTCATGCCCTCTTTCCGCAATTGTCTCGACAAGTCCAGGATAGTGTTCGACAATGTCTGCGACTACAAAGAAAGTAGCAGTCACATTAAACTCATCGAGAATATCCAGTGACTTTTTTGTAGGTTCAGTCAGGTAATCGTACCTGTCGTCCCATTTTTCAAAAAACTCATTCACAGTCCTGTAAACAGCGTAAGGAGAACTGCAGACTGAAGGAATATGATACCAATCTTCAATATCCACTGTGACTGAAAAACTCCCCCTCATAAGACCCCACCGAGCGACCAACTGTGCTTATAATCACATAACGAATTTTTGACTTATAGTGAAATTACATAAGACTGGGTATAAACGAGAACACAATTTCTCAAAAAACTTGATACTTTAAAAAAGGGGCGCAAGAGTATAAAAAATTTTTTGATGTTCTCCTTGAAATACACAGTAACAATTATCTTGAAAAGGGTTTTTGTATTTAATTTTGAAAATTTAATTGTGAGTTCACAGGGATTCTGTTCCAAAATCCAGTGATTTTAATCTTTATATTCATCACTAGATTAGCATGAAAGTTCTTTCGAGTACTTTCATTTCTTTGTGCCTGTTATTCGGAGAATTTCATGTGCGTTTTGGTACTGAGTTAACGGAATTAAAAAGAAATATTAATCTATGCTAAAATTTAACTGATAATATTCTCTGAAGATGATTTTTTCATGCCTGGAGAGTTAATACTAAAAATCTAGGAATAAAAATGAACGGGAAAATTCTGAGACATAGATTGCAAAAAAGGGAAAAAATCGTAGTCTACTTTACAATTTTAGTTTTTTTGATTGCATTAGGAACAACCGCTCTCTCCACTACATCACCAGGTATTACTGTTTATGTTTCTGCCGATGGGAGAGGGAATTTTAACTGTGATGGAAGTAACGACCAGGTAGAAATAAACAAAGCTCTCGCATATGTTGCAGAAAACCCTCAATTCACAACCGTTCATCTAAAGGGCCCCAATACATACATCATCTCGGACAGTATTTTAATCGGAAATGACACTATTCTGGAAGGAGATCCGACAGCCGTAATTAAACTTGAGGATAAAGCAGATTGGCCAAAAAATAAGCCTCTGATTACGCAGATGGACAATTCTGGAAGCCAGAATATTACTATAAAAGGATTCGAAATCAATGGAAACCATGACAAGAACAAGGAAAAAAATAGAGGAGATGGATATTACAATCATATTTATTTCTTAAACTCCAGTAACATTCAGGTTCACTCTATGTACATGCATGACGGGCACGGAGATGGGCTGAAGATAGAGAGAAGCTCTGATATCCAGTTTTACGATAACCGGATGTATAAACTGGGGCATGACGGTCTTTTTGCAATCCAGTGTCAGAATGTAGAGGCCTGGAATAATACAATAACCTGCAGGACTAACAGCGGTCTTAGAATCTTGAATTCAAACCATGTAAAATTCTATGATAACATAATAGATTCCTTTTCCCATTGGAGTGCGGGTGGTTCTGGAATTCTGATTGAGAAAACAACAGGAGTGATGAGTGACATAGAGGTGTATAATAATACTATTCATAACACCTATGGGCCCGGGATATGGCTGTTAGGATATGGTTGTTCTTATCCCATGGAAGAGGCAGAGAATGTATATATTCACCATAATGTTTTCTACGGCACTGGTACGGACCCAAACATAGATTGGGTAGGTGGTATAGTAACAAGTGGATTTTACAATACCCTTGTTGAAAATAACGTATTTGATGGTACGTATCAAGCTGCAATTATCCATATGTATCCTACAGGTGGTTCTACCGATCTTTCACCCAAAGGTACAGGATATACCACAATTGTCCGCAATAATATTATTGTAAACACGCTGCAACGTACGAAAGACCCGAGCGGGACAGGATATGGAGTTATTAATTATCTTCCCAAAACGCATTCCTTTGTGTTGGAAAATAATTGCTTTTACAATAACTTCGCAGGAGACTACATGAACGCCAGTTCGACAAGCGACATCCATGTAGACCCTCACTTTGCAAACGAGATAAATCACGATTATCACCTGAAATCAAAAGGTGGAAGATGGAATGGAAAAACGTGGGTAAAAGATACTGTGAGTTCTCCATGTATCGATGCCGGTTATCCAGAATCTGACTATTCAAAGGAGCCAGAAAATAGTGGAAACAGGACCAACATAGGCAGGTATGGAAATACTGAATGGGCTTCTATCTCAGGAAATAGGCCCGGGTATGTTGTATGGTGGAACCAGCTATTTTCACCAGAATGGAAAACTTTCAGGCTGTTTCTGAAGATGTTTTTCTTATTCTGCTTTAATGTGTTATATTAAAGCTTCATTAGCTTATTTATCAAATTCTTTTATGGCAATTCACTGATTAGTTTAGCGATGGTTTGAAAAACCATAGTTAGGACAACCTTACCACTCAAGGTAATGACGAGATCAATTGGAAAAAAAGGTAAAGTAGAGTACTTTCATTTCTTTGTGCCTGTTATTCGAAGAATATCATGTGCGGTTTTTGTTATAGCAGAATTCTTTTTTCTTCTCGCTTATATACTTAACAGTAAGAAGGACAATTATAGTCAGTCCGACGATTTCTGAGATAAAAACTTCTGTGAATGCGGGGTGGTAGGATCTACTAAAAATTATCATAAGATACTCAATAAAGCTTGCTGAAATCGTGTCTTTCGGAAACCCCCAGCCCAGGAGCGGCCAGAAAAATACTTCAGGGGCATTCCATATCTGATCTTCTAAAATGTGGCAAAAGGATGCTCCTGCAATAATTATGAGTTCAGGTTTCCCCTTTCTATAGAGATAGTAACCTGTCAGGCCCAGCAGAAGGCCAAAAAGTAGAGTATGGGCATAAATTCGCCCGCTTCCTATGGTTTCAGCAAGAATTATCCTGCCAAGAGGTTTATCGATAAAGTCTGGAAGGAGTGCTCCGAATGCAATCCACGGAACCTTTACCCAGAAGTTATTTTTTGAAAGTAATCGGCTCAGGAGATAAAAGATCCCCAGAGTAATCCCAACGTGTCCGAAAACAAACATCAGACTAAAAATAGTTATTTACTTATAATTCTTTTTCGGCAGGCCTGTCTGGTGACCTGCCGGCACAAAATTTCAGTTTCAAATCAAAAAGAGTTTTCAAGCCTGGCATTCAGCTACGAGCTTTTCTACCAGTTCCTGTCGGATTGCATTTGTCCTATCTCCTCCGCAGACCATACCCCGAACCCCGATAATATCCGGTCCGATTCTCTCAAGCACTGGAAGGTCCTCAAATTTCAGGGAGCCTGCAATCGCGTTTTCAAGTCCGCATCCATGGGCAAGGTCCGTGAACCTTTTAAGTTCTTCCTCGTCCATAAATTCGAAGGTAGATTTTCCATCCTTAATTCCTGTATCAACCATCACCACATCTGCTCCAGCTTTTGCGGCGATTGAAGGAAGCAGTAATGGAGAAATTGAATTGATGCGCTTGTAGTCCGAATACCCTGAGGCAACAACTTTTTTTGTCGAGTCGTAGTCCTTTACGGCCTGTGTTATTTTTGTGATAAGCTCGAAGGCCTGATCTTCAGTATGGATGTCGTAAAGGCCAACTTTAATATAGTCTGCTCCTGCAACGGCTGCTCCAAATGCTGCAAGGGAAGCAGTTCCTGGTTTATAGTTAAAATCTCCTATGGTTGCGCTTATTGGCTGTCTACCGTCTACAGCTTCTTTTACATCCCTTATTACCCATGGGAAATTCGCACCAAGGGAACCTTCTTTCGGATTCTTGACATCTACAATGTCTGCGCCGCCTCTGGAAGCAATTATTGCTTCCTCTTTATTAATTGGACTTATAAGCAGTTTCATAAAAAGCCTCTAAATAAACATCTAATTGGAATCTTACAGTGAATATTACTCTTTTTATACAATATTCTTTATTTTATACTTTTTTATAGGATGATACAGCTATTGAATAAGTATGTTCCGAGTAGTTTTTGTGATGGATATATTTAACCGTAACGTAGTTCTTGCAAAGGGAGGGGTCAGGGAAAAATACCTTCCGGTTTCAGATTCAAGTACTGTATGTAGCAGCTCGGACCCTGTAGAGATAGTGGAACTCCTGCATCCCAGTGAAGTCTATATTGCCGACCTCAATGTTCTTCAGGGCAAAGGGCCTCTTGAAATCAATGCCGGAGTAATTAGGGAAGTAAGCTTAAGGGCAGACACGATGCTTGATTTCGGGATATCAGCTCCAGAGGACGCGGACAAAGCCCTTTCCATTGCAGGAACTGCCGTGATAGGCACAGAGACAGGCACTCTTTCGGCAATAAAAGATGCAGCTTATGGAAACTCCGGAAGGATTAGTGTCAGCATTGATATAAAGCATGGCAAAGTCCTGAAAAATGATCCTGAGCTTCCTGAGTCTCCTTTTGAAATAGTAAAACTGTTAAATAATTTACCCTTAAAAGACCTCATTTTCCTTGACCTTGACAGGGTTGGAACAGCCTCAGGCTTTGATCCTGAATTCCTTCGAAAACTGGTTAAATGTTCCAGGCATAGCGTGCTGCTTGCCGGAGGGGTCAAGGATATGAAGGATCTTTTTACTCTTGATAATCTAGGAATAAAAGGAGCCCTGGTCGCAACTGCCGTGCATTCGGGAATGGTCCCTCCGTCCGTGTTGAGTTCAGGGCTTAAATCAGATGACTTAAAATAAAATCGAATAACAAAATAAAATCAAATAACAAAATAAAATCGAATAACAAAATAAAATCGAATAACAAAATAAAATCGAATAACAAAATAAAATCTGATAACTTACTATAAAATCTAATAACTAAACTAAAATCTGATGGCTAAAATAAAATCTGACAACTAATATAAAATCTAATAACTGAAATAATATTTGATAATAAAAACTAACTGTTACCTGGAAATCCTTTTATTTCAGCCTAATATGTCTTGTATATAATCGCGTATTTTAGTATTAAGAAAAGATCACAGATTTCATTTAAAAATAGGAAACTATGAGGTTTACATATGGTAAAGAAGGATACATCTGAAGAGAATATCGAAGAAAGCACTGAGGAGAAAAGCGGAGATGGATATGTGGAGATTAAGATGGGAGGAGGCTGGTATATGACGATCTCCCTGGCACACAGTGACCGCTTTGAGAAAGAGTATGTCGAACTTGCAAAGGAGCGGGGAGGCGTAAAGAGGTCCAGGTTCAACCTTAACCCCACTCATGTCAGGATGTTAGGAGAAACCCTGATAAAATTTGCGGATGATAATGGTCTCTAACAGTTATTTGAGTTTAATTTCGGTTCACTCTTGTTTCTGGTCAGTTCCTGCTCAGAAACTCTTGAATTTTTTTCACAACTTCTTTTTCTACGTATTCAGGAGAATGGGAAGCATCGATTACAATAAAACGTTCTGGATCGTCTGCCGCAAGCTTGAGGAAAATTTCCCTGACTCCCCGTAAAAACTCTAATTTCTCGAATTTGCTTTGTTCTCCTCGTTTCCCACAACGTTCAATTGAAATTTCGGGCCTGATATCAAAGAGAAAGGTTAAATCTGGAACGATAGTCCAGCCCCGGTGCAGATCCTTTACCCATTCAAGAGGATTTTCCAGGTGAGTTTTCAGGGTGATACCCTGATAAGCATATCGGCTGTCAGAATAGCGGTCAGAAATTACTATTTTTCCGTTTTCAAGTGCAGGCTTTATAAGTTTTGCCAGATGTTCTGCATGGTCAGCTGTAAAAAGGAAAAGCTCGGCAAGCTGGTCGGTATCTGATTGAATAGCTTTTTCCACGGCGTTTCCAGTTAGAGTCCCTCTTGTTGGTTCCCTGGTAAAAACAGGGTTAAAGGCTTTAATTTCAGGGTTCTTCTTAAGTTTTTCCGCAACGGTGCTTTTGCCTGAGCCGTCAATGCCCTCAAGTGTGATCAGTTTTCCTCTCATAAATACCGTCTTTTTTCTTTAGAGATTTTTAGTGAAACGCGTTATCTGTATTTATAATCTACAGGTTTTCTGAACTCATGATAAGATCCCAATTTCATGTATAGCTGGCAAGTCAGGTCTAAATTCCAGACAAAATAAGCATCTATTTATGTAATATTAAAAATAGCTTAGAATAATATGACTGTAATAGGAGTAATTACGCGGGGCAAGTACGGGCACCGCTTGATTGAGACTGTCAGGGAGCATAGTGATTTTTCAATCGTAACTGCGGACCTGCCTGAATTTGTGCCTGTATTTATTGAAGAGCCTGATGAATATCTAGAAGCTCTTAACTTCGATAGGCGTGTTTTCTCTGCCGAAATTATAATTACTTACTCTCTGCATCCGGATCTGACATCTGCAATTGCAAAACTTGCGGCAGAAGCCGGTGTGCGCTCTCTTATAGTTCCGGGTGGACCATCCAGGGCTTCAGTTCCCGAACTCAAAAAGATCTCCGAAGTTTCAGGTATGGATGTCGAGGTAGATGAGATCTGCTGTAGTCTTGAGCCCAACGATTTCAATAGACCGTTTGCGGAACTCTTCGGGTCTCCTGTCTTGAAGGTAAAAACAAAAGATGGAAAAATTGCCGATGTCGAGGTAATAAAAGGTGCTCCATGTGGGAGTACCTGGTATATGGCAAAGGAAATAGTCGGAACGGAGGTAAAAGATGCACCTCCCAAAGCCGGGCTGTTGATCCAGCATTACCCCTGTCGGGCGACACGTGGCGAGGTTGGGGGAATCCATGAGTCAGGGGAACTGCATAAACAGGCGTTTATAAAAGCCCTTGTAAATGAGGAGTGATTATATATTCTTTGAAAAAATATATTCTAAATATGACCGGAAAGTCGGATCTAGCTTTTCATTTCTGAGAAGCCTTTAATTTGTGTCTTTCCCGGTCTCAAGTAATTTACAGGGGTGAAAAGATTACTACCCTAACTATCTCAGAAGATTCAGGGCCTGAAGACCTCGAGTCACTAGCAGTTGCGATACACTCGGTCATTGGACTTCCTACAACCATTCGCAGTCTCAAGCGAAAAGGACTTCGCCTGGAAAAGGGTCAAATCCTTGACAGAGACTATACAGGGCCTGTGCTCGAAGAAGTATTGAAAACAAACAAAGTTGTCCACGAAGTCCCTACAGAAGGCGTGTACAGGGGAAAACATGTAGTTGTTGCTCCCATTCACTCGAAAGACGGAGAAGTTATTGCAGCTCTTGGAGTTGTGGACATACTGGCTACTATAGATCTTCACTCTGTTTTTCAGGAATATACATCGGTACTGGAAGAAGTTGAAGATGCTAAGAAATAGAACTCGTAAAATATAGCCTGAAGTTTGTATAATAAATTGAAAAATTACCGACATTTAGATAATAAATTGAAAAATTACTGACATTTAAGTAATAAATTGAAATACTACTAAGTACTTGCACAACAATCTAAAAAAGTAGTTATTGGAGGACCGTCTTCCTCTTATTTATCAAGGGAATTATTCGCTCCTCCCTTTAAGCTTCCGATTTAAGCCTTAAGGTTTTCCGGGCTTACTCTGGCTTCTGGTATAATTTTACTTTCTTCAGCAGAGTACCGTTCTTTGCATGGGGTTGCCTGAGTACGGTATCATTGGATTTTTCAATCTCTCTTGCCTGTATTGCAAGCTGAGCGGCGGCTCCCATAATTTCGTGTCCGGCTGCTGCTGTCAGGCACACCTGATCGATTTCTTTTAACATGAAACATGCAGGGAAGTTAACCTGTGCCACTTTTTCAGCCATGTGAAGGGCGGCAAGAGCTTTTGCTTTTGCATAAGGATTTTCGAAGCCTGCATACTCAACACATTTTTCGGGTTTTGCAAAAATGTGTGGAAGCTCCAGTTCCTTTCCTGATTTTCCGGAAGCAACCTGGTCAGTTACTTTATCTAGTTCTTCCTGGACGAGTCTAACGACACCACAAACGGATAACACTTTCATTGCATCGGAATTGAAGGATGCCATCTCTACAGGGTCAAGAAACTCTCTTTTGGCTCCGATAAGAGGGTCTACTGGGAGGATCATATATCCGAAACCTTCCTTTTCAAGAGCCTCTCTGGCTTCTTTCTTTGTTGGGCCATCTGAGACCACAATGCAGGGAACGTCTTTCCATATTTCACGAGCTGCTTTGGGGCCCGGAGCTGCTGCATTCGGGCTGATAATTATTACAAAATCTGCATCCCACTGCTTGAAACTTTCAGAAGCTGCAGCTTCGGCAGGGCTCATTTTGGCACCTGTGCCAAATACACGTACCGTAATTCCCTCTCTTGCTGCAATTTCATCCTGGAGCAGATTGATAACCTGGCTCATTCCCAGGTTGCCCATTTTTATAAAACCTATGTTGACCATTTTTCTCAAAATCCTGTGTTAACCAATTTCTTCAATAATGGAATTCCTAATGGGTTTATAATCCTTTTGGCGAGTTATGTCCTTATCAACTTTCTTTTATAAAAACATATGCAATATATAATTATTATTCAATATCTTTCTCTGCCCCTCCGAAAAGCTTAAAAAGGATGTGATTTATTTCACTCAAAAACGTTGACATCAATGTGTTGTTTTGTGGTCTTGTTTCACAGAACCCGTATTATAATTTGAAAACTTTATCCGTTGGTGGGCTTTTAATGTCAGGGCAAGTTTATTATATTAAATTGCGGGGGTACCCCTGAGAAGGTACACCAGGCAGCATGCCCTTTTTCGGGAAATTATCCCGCTATATCTAATAGTTATTCAGGTCCAGGTTTTGATTGAGTGAACTGTCCTATGCATAATTTTACTGGAAACAAATTGATTGTTTTTGATATGGATAGCACCCTTATAGACGCTGAGACTATCGATGAGCTCGCCAGGGCTGCAGGTGTTGTAAGCAAAGTAGAGGAGATTACGAAGAAAGCGATGTATGGAGACTTCGATTTTGAGCAAGCGCTTATTGAAAGGGTTAGGCTTCTAAAGGGACTTCCTCTCGAAGCTGCCTTTGATGCCGTAAACAAGATCGATCTAATGCCTGGAGCGGCAGAACTTATCCTCTATGTCAAAAGTAGAGGCTATAAAACTGCAATGATTTCCGGTGGGTTTACCATCTCTGCCGATACGATAGGCAAAGCGCTTGGTATTGATTTCATTGTTTCCAACGAACTGCTTGTGGAAGACGGCTGCCTTACAGGCAAAGTTGTCGGCCCAATAACACAGAGCGACTCCAAAGCAAAGGTGTTCGAAGAACTCACCCGACTAAATGGGGTTCGGCCAGAGCAATGTGTAGTTGTCGGGGACGGCGCAAACGACGCCTGTGTCTTTGAGAGAGCAGGTTTTGCCATAGCTTTCAATCCCAAGCCCATCCTGAGGGAATATGCGGACGTGGTCATAACAAAAAAAGACCTTAGAGCCGTTATCCCTGTTCTTGAATCTCTTTCCTATCAATGTTGTAATCAGGCACAGCATGTCGACATCGAACAATAGAGCTACTAAAATGCCAGCTTTTTTGCTGGATCGGGAGGCACAATAAGAGATGCTAAAGGAATTGCAGAAAAAAAGATCAGATTTGAAAGACATTTCTGAAGAAGCCAAAGAAAAAAGGAATACTTTAAACGCAGAGGCAAGTGCACTCGCTGCAAAGCGTAATGAACTTAACAAGAAGACAAAAGACCTTATTAACGAAGCCCAGGAACTAAAAGTTCTCAGGGACGAAATTAATGAGAAGGTCAGCGAATACAAGAATAAGCGCGATGACACCAATGCTAAGGCAAACGAGCTCTTTGCAAAGGCTGATTCTATCAGGAAGCAGAGCAACCTGGGTGGCCCTTCGATCAAAGCTCTGAGAAAAGACATCGATCGTCTTGAATTCGCTCAGCAGACTGAAGTTCTGAGTACAACCAAGGAAAGGGAACTCGTTGGGAAGATCACTCAGCTTCAAAAGCAGTATCAGGTCAAAAAAGTTCAGCTAGAGAGCAACTCCGAACTGAAGACTCTTCTGGACGAAGCCCAGAAAATCCGAGATGAAGCCTCAGAATTCCACACCCAGTTGGCCGAATATGCCAGGCAGGCCCAGGAATATCATGAGAAGATGATTGCAGCTTTCAAAGAGGCTGACAGAACCAGGGCAGAGTCTGACGTTGCCCACAGGGAATTTGTAAAAGCCCAGGAAGCAGCTGACGAACAGCACAAGGCTTTCATCAATGCCCAGAAAGAAATCCGGGACCTTGACAAAGAAATCTTCAAGCTTAAGAAGAAAGACAAAGAAGGGAAATCCCGCGTTGTTAAGTCCGAACTTCAGAAGGATGCTAAATCTATCTTCGAAAAGTTCAAGGGCGGAGCAAAACTCACCACCGAAGACCTTATGACTCTTCAGAGGTCTGGTTTAGTCTGATTTGTCTAACAAAACAAAAATTTAGCTGAAAGGCTCTAATTTCCGTTGCAGGTATATTTACCTGCATCTCCTTTTTTTCTAGTTTATTCTAAATTTTGTACTGATTCTGTTTTTATCTGATTGGCTGTTCTATATTCTATTGCTCTGTATTACTGTTAACTTAAGCTTTGTTAGCTATCGCGATAATGTACTGATTCTTCTGTAAATTTGCTTTCTAGTTTTCATAGGTTTCATAGTGAAACCTATGGATATTCTAAAAGTTTCAGATTTTGTTTTATCCTGTTTTATCCCAAAATAATTTCGCTTTGTAGATCTATGCATATTCTATGAGGGATAAAATACAAACTTTTTATCTCAAAACGTTCGTATATTGAAGTATCCTGAAAAATTGGATTGTTGCAACGGAACAAGAATAAGTAACTTTTTCTAATTGTGAAGTTTTTCACTTATTTTGTATAATAGTCAAATTTTTGCAACGGAACCCTAAAATTGCTTCATCATCATATAAGTGCAGATCCACATTTTTTCGGAAAAGTAGAAAGTGAGAATTACAGGCGGCCGTACTTCTTATGGGCTTGCTCTTGTGTCAGGATATCAAAAACAACAATTGCATTCTCTTCGAAATCAACTGTATAGAAAGCTCTGTAATTCCCAATTCGAAGGCGGTAAACATCTTCTTTATAGCCTTCAATTTTGCATTTATTCCCGCCTTGAAACCCATTTTTTAGATCTTTTAAAGCTTCAGCAATTTGTTTTTTTCTACTTTGTGGCAGGTCATCAAGAACTTTTGCTTTAATGAGAACTTTAAAGGTCATCCACGCTCACATATTCTTCGCGGTGTTCTTTAAAATGTTTTTTCGCCTCTCCCGCTATTCGGTCAATTCTCGTTTTGTGTTCATGATCTTTGTATTCTCTAATGAGTTTTTCAATTACTGTGTTGTAATCATCGCCCATTTTCCCAATGGCTTTCAACTCATCGCGGTTTTTCTTTGAAATTTGAATTGTGGTTCCGTCTTGCATGACAATCATTATAATGATTATAATATTTATAATTAGCTCTCTTGCTCCTGCATTGTCTTCTGTGAGAAATCACAATTGACATCAAAAGAACTCAGACGAAAAAAATGAGGAAAGGGAGTTTTTAACCCTATTAAACATAAGAAAAAATGTTGTGTAATCCAAATATCAGCCCGATGAAGATAATCATCAGTCTTTCTGAAGGCTCTTCGAATATGATGGTAAAGTTTTTATGCTTCAATGTTAGTTTCATTATAACACCTTGTTTTCTTGTAAGCGTTCTCGCAGGGTACGGGAATACTACTTTGAGAACACTTGCAAGAACACGGATATCTCTTCTCATATTTTACTTTTGGTTATATTGAACATGTTCACAAAGTAAGAATGTGTATACTAGTGTCGTGAAAATTAAGTTATGAATCACCTAAATAAACGCAGAACTTCTTTACTCAGGGAACTTGCTAATATAGGTTTGCTATGAGTACCTATACCTTTTAATGTTTCACAATTAAATTTTCATGATACTAGTATTTAATTCTTGGTTTGGCAAAAGTCACATTAAAAATACGTATTTACTCTTTTTAAGGATTAATATTCCTCCTTTTTGGGTTCATTTTATAAACTATTGGGGTCACATTATAAACAATTGGGTTTACTTTTTAAACGATTGGGTTTTATTAATCATTGGAAATTGCGCCGACAGTCTCAATTAAATTGTACACAAATATGATTCTTACTTTCTCAAGTTTGACATACTGCTTTCATCTTTGTGTTTGTTTACTCGATTATTCCGGAGACTATAGGAATACAAAAGTTTTCTTCGATTACATCGGAATTAAATGCAAAAAACTATGAAAAACACATAGGCAGATTTCTTAATATCTCTTGATAGCGAAAAAGCGCAGTAGTTCTTATTTTGTTTTATCCTAAAATCATTTCGTATTCAAGAATGTGCATATACAACTGAAGTAAAAAACACACAGGTTTTATTGCAAATTATATTCATTTTCTAAAAATATAATTTTGCAGGATACTTCAATATACGAACGTTTTAGGATAAAACGTTCGTGTTTTGCCTAAACGAATGCGAACCCGAATGTTACATACCATCTAAGAATACACTTCTTTCCTTCGATAAACGCTTCATTCAATGTAAAAAAGAACTTAATTTTTTGGTGCATCTGCTTGCTAAATCTATTTTAAAATGCTCATATAGGCAGTGTCTCAAATTTGCTGTAAATTTGAAGTCAAATTTTTGCGTACTATGCCGATAATTGATCTGCCAATATGGAATTTTCTACTCAATACCTTCTTGAGATTCATGATTTTACAGAAAAATTGGCACACTGCCTACAAAGTTCGGATTTTTAACGAAAATCACTTATTTTTCGGTCAATTTTTATGAAACCCCCCATAAAATACGAACTTTATTATATTTAGTTCGTATAAGCTTTTCATAAATAATGGACTTGTAACCTTTGATGGGACCAAGGTTCTCGCAGTAGCAGAATATGATCGATTTGTTAATTTCATTCCAATGAAGTTCAGGCCTATTTTTCAAGTTAATACAATTACAGGTCTTTGGTACGTGGAGGCAGTATCCAGAATTTACTGAAAATTCAAAGCCAGATTTTTGTATACTGAACAAAATATAGTTCTCTTGCTATTCGATTTTCAAACCATAAACTTATTAAAGTTTCTAATTTTGCAGAAAAATTGGAACACTGCCCCAATTTACCTAAAACCTTCAATTATCCTCAATTTACTCTGAAAGCTTCAGGTACTTCTCCCTGAACTCAGGGTTTCTCATAAGGCAGCACTTTGCATTATATGCAGGGTCTTTCCTGATCTTTTTCCAGACATCCTTTATCCTGTCTCTATGGACATTCCCATAGGGGATTGGGATACAGGCACAGGGAAGAATATTCCCTTCCGGGGTAATATGGAGCCATTTCCGGCCTGCCATACAGCCTGTGGTCTTCATAACCTGCGGGATAGGGAAGATTCTGGGACCTTCTTTCTCCCTAGCTCCAGATACGAAATTCTCAAATTTTCTCAGGTCCTTTGGAGTCATGATTTCAGAGGCGTGGTCCATCCACCTGCCCGTAGGAACTATTTCGTAGAAGGAGAGTTCATGGGCTCCAAGCTCGGATGCAAGAACATACAGTTCTTCAAGATCATTCACATTGTCCCTGGAAAGTACTACATATATATTCACAAGCAGTCCTGCCTTAAGCCCGTTTTTGACGGCTTCTACCGCACTATTAAAAACTCCTTTCCTGCCTCTTACATAATCGTGTTTATCTTCATACGGGCTGTCAAAACTGACGGTAAGAGAATAAAGGCCTGCCTCTTTCAGTTTTCTGGCTCGCTCTTCGGTCAGCCCCACCCCTGAGGTAAACATGCCTGTAATGGCTTTTTCAGGGTCTACATATCTTATCAGGTCTTCAAGTCCAGGATAGGTTAGAGGTTCCCCTCCGTCAAAAATAACAAAAGTTGTGCCCATTTCAAGCACCTGGTCTATCGTAGATTTTACAATATCAGGGGCAAGCTTTTTCCTATTTTTTGTGTCAGGCAAGGCACAGTGAATACAGTTGTTAGGGCATTCTTCGGTGATAGAAATAGTTACCTGGTCCGGAATCATTTTTCCCAGAATAAAAGAAAGCTGGCTTTTTACCAGGCGATCAAAGCCCTTACTTGGCACCGGGGGCATCCAGGTTGAACAGATGAGCCTGTCGGCTTCGACCTTTGCAGGCTTTTCGCCTTCAAAAATTGAGAGGTTTTTCTCAAGAGTTTTTCTCATAAGGATGGACGCAGCCCCGCTGGTTTTCATCCTCATGTGTCCGTCTTCGATCTCGGCATAAACTCTGAAAAGAGGGCTTTTATAGAAATCGTATTGCATATTGTTCCTGCACCTGACATTTGATAATGTCCATATCGGTTCGTTCTCTTTTGCTCTTTTAAATTTCAGTTTATTTATTCCTGAGGAGTGCCCTGAACTTTAAAATCGCAGAGGGTTTTTTCTTTAGCATGAACGCAAAAACCTGCATAGCCTGCTCAACTGAACTTCCATGAATAAACGAGAGGTCCTCCTTTTCGAAGACCGTAGTCATCTCATCGATTTCCCTGTCCGTCATTTTTCTAAGAGTCTCAAGCCCTATTCGGCCCAGGTAGTGTTCGGCCAGAAACTCTTTTTCCCAGTTCTTCCGGTAAGCCGACAGGACAGATTTTGAGACATCTCCTTTGCTTATGGCGTCTGCAGCGACATCTCCACATATCTGGCCTGCCCTCATTGCATAGCCTATTCCTGACTGACCTGCTGCTCCGCCAACGACCATTATCCCGTCGGTTATGTATTCACCTGGAATGGTCACAATAGGGTCTCCTCCGGACAGTTTTCTTACAACTTCAAGCTCGTCGATCCCTTTAAGCTTTTTGAAATTTTCAACCCAGGCATTAAGGTAAGGCGTTGCATCAGTTCCGCACCGGCGCACATAGGCTCCGATTGCAGCATTATCTCCTCCTCTTGGAGAGTATGTAGTTTTCCAGCCTGGAGCATGATTCCCTACATAATACTCAAACATATCTGGTTTACCAAGTCCGGGACTTTTAATATCCAGTTCAATCCCCCAGGCAATATCTTCGGGATGTTTCATTGTTTTCAGGCCCACAAGGGAAGCCATTTTTGAATTTATGCCGTCGGAGATAATAACCAGTTTTGAGGTAAATACTCCGGCAGAAGTGTTGACAGTAAATTTATCTCCTTCCTTCTGAATATCCTGTACTTTCACTCCTGTTCGAATATCTACGCCGATTTTCATTATTTTCTTTGCATAAAACCTGTCGAAAGCCGTTTTATCAATAGCGTATCCAGTAGTTTCAACTTCGACTGCCCTTCCTGATGGGGAAATAATCTTCATGCCTTTGAGATAATGCAGGACATAAGAAGGGTCTACCTTTTCTCCGCATTTATCGATCATCCCCTTAAAAAAAGAGTTTGCAGGATGGGGAGGATGCCCTATTTCTTCTTTTTTTTCCAGCAAAAGGACCGCTGCTCCTTTCTCACAGGCGTTCCTTGCAGCCATCAGCCCTGCAGGAGATGCCCCTATTACGATAATATCCGCGTCCATTTTTTTTCTACCTGTTTTACCAGAGAATGGAGGTGTAGCCCCCTGCATAAATGCACAGCACTACGTCAAAAATCATTGATCCAAACATAATCGCTCTGTAATTTGAACCATTAAGAAAGAGCCTGCCACCTCTCTCCGGGGTAGGATGTTTGATAAAATCGAGACACTGAGTAAGCATCCAGAGTCCTGAAGTAAGGGCTCCTGCAAAGTACACAGGTCCTAGACGAGCCGACCAGCCTATGATTAGTGAAGCGATGACTCCTACAATCCACCAGAAAGTAACGAATCTGGCAGTAAAGGGGATTCCAAAGGTTACGGGCATCGTTGGAGCACCTTTCATTCTGTCCCCTTCCACATCTCTGGAAACTCCTCCGAGGGTAAAAGCCCAGTCCGTAACGCAAATCATTAGCCCGAAACAAATAGCTGGTAAAGGAAGGATTACCCCATCGCTGCCTTTCAGGATTCCTGCAGGGTCAAAGGCAAGCCAGATACCTACAGGTACGAGTCCGTAAGAAATACCTACTGGTAAAAAACTGAGGAAAGTATTCCTTTTTGCAAAAATTGAATATATTGTGATAACTGAAGCCGCAATAATAAGGGTTACGAGAGACTCAGGGTTCAGGTACGTGGCTGCTGCTCCCGCAATTACTAATAAAAAGATGGTATAAGCAAGCGCAGAACTTTTTGACACTCTCGAAGAAGGTAAGGGACGGCCAGGCAGGTTAATCGTGTCAATGTCTATATCACAGCAGTCATTGAAAACGTATGAGCTTGTAATGGCTGCAAAGCCACCTATTACCGCGATAATGAAGGGAATAAGCTCAGGAAGTCCTCCGGTCGCCAGGTAGGAAGCAAGGATTGCGCTTGAGGCAGGCAGGGTAAGGTCCATGTAGTAGAGTTCGGGTCTCAACAGCCGCAGATAAGGACTAAGCTCACCGATTCTTGCTGTAAGGGACAATAGTTTCACCTATACTTTTCTGGTTTGTACGAAAGTTTTTGTATAGAGCTTTGTATTTCAGCTCTTTTCCTGTTTAGAGGATTCTTTGCAGGTAATTCTATAAAGATTTGCACCTCAAAAAGTTTTCTTTTTATCTTTTTTGAGGCACGTTTTGATTGCCAGTAGATTTAAGGATTTCAAGGGATCAGGAACTAAAAGTATCCGGTACTCTTAATCGGCTACCCAAAATTTATTTTTTTCCAATTTTTCCTGTATATTTATTCTTTTTTCCAATCTTTCCTGTATATTTATTCTTTTTTCCAATCTTTCCTGTATACCAGTTTTGCCCTTTTTGTTATTTCTTCAATTAGAGGGTGCTTGAACTCCTCCTCGCAAATAAAAGTAAACTCGGCTTCAGGGTTCAGGTCCATCAGTTTAAGAGTGTTTGAAAGAGCTGTATTGAGTGATTCGTAATCCGGAAATTTTGGAACTTCAGCATTGAAAGGATACACTTCTTCCATTTCGGCAGGAAACGCTCCAAAAGGTGCTTTGAAAGTAAGAATCTGGTCGTAATCTTTCTCTCCTTTTACTGGCCATGTCCGAATAATTACCGAGCCTTGCAGGCTGAACCTATCCAGTCGTTTTCCAAAACGCAGGACTTCGGGACGGGAGGAGGACTCCGGTCCGCAGTAGAAGAAGGTGCCTTTTGTAGCCGGATCAAGCTGCTCAAGCCAGGAAGAATGGGTGTAAAGCTTCTTCAGCCCATCCAGAAGTTTTGGATGCGCACGACAGCGCTGCTCCACAAGTTCGAGCAATTTTCCGTCTTTTATGCACTGCTTAATCAGCCGGATTTCAGCAAAGGTCGCGTAAAGGTTGTGTTTTCCCAGAAGTTCTTCCCGGTTATTGGCTTTTTTCAATTCTTCTGCCGTGTACTTTGAACAGATCGGACAGGAACAGGGCAGATAGTTCAGTTTCTCAACGTGGTAAGTTCCATTTACAGTAATATAGCGCCCGTCCTTGGCGTAAAGTGCATAGGCTGCCGAATCAAAAAGATCACAGCCCATGGCTACTGCAAGGGCAAACATCATTGGGTGGCCTGCCCCGAAAAGGTGGACCGGAGAAGCTGGAGAGAGCCCTTTTTTAGACGCAGCAATCACGTCAACGAGTTCCGCATAACGGTAGGCTTCCATGAGCGGGACAACTGCTCCAAGTGGGTAAACTTCAAAATTAAGGTCTTTCAGGTGGGAAGCAGCTTTTTCCCTCAATTCAGGATATGTTGAACCCTGAACTGGCCCTGCAAGAAGCTGCTCGCCCTGGATAAACTTGCGTGCCGCTTCAAGGCGTTCAGCTGTGATTGCAAGTTCTTCTTCAGCCCGTCGGTAGTGGACATCAGGGGGTGTAGGGATATCCAGCGGAACAATAATGTCGCTTCCTATCTTTTGCTGGAACCCGAGAATTTCCTCATTCGTAACTTCGACGGACCCATATACAGAAAGCTGGAAAGAACCCGAATCCGTCATAATAGGCCCATCAAAACCCAGAAGCCCATGCAGCCCTTTTTCCAGGGCGACACTTTTCAGTTCTTCCTTGCGGTAAATAATGTAAGAATTAGTAATCAGAATCTCTGCCCCGAAGTTTCGCATTTCTTTCGGGGGAATAAGCTGAATATTTGGATTAATCACAGGCATAACGGTAGGCGTCTCAATAGTTCCATGGGGAGTCCTGAGCCTTCCTATCCTTCCGCCTGCATCCTTGTCGAGTATTTCAAATATTGCTGACATGCCGGCGTTATAGATGTCTCTCAGATATATTTATCTTTGGGGAATAGCGAGAAGCCAGGGTAATTCTAATAAATCACCTGAGCTTCCTCATCGATCTCAAATGAAGAGCTGAATCACCTGTATCAAGGATTTATGTTTCCCCTATTTTTTCTTGTCTTTTCTTGTTTTTCTTGTCTTTTCTTGTTTTTCTTGTCTTTTCTTGTTTTTCTTGTCTTTTCTTGTTTTTCTTGTCTTTTTCTCACCTTAATCTTCTTTAGCTCGCGGCATGGCAATAATCTCACGAACCTGAAGAGAGAAGAAATCTCCGCTGTGGGCTGGCCTGAGCACAAGCGCTACGTCTGCACCATGCCTTGTGCCTCCTATCGCTATAATCTCTGTGTTGTCGGAAACCGGGATATGGCCTGAGTCGGCTGCCATAACTGCGACCTCAATGGCTACCTTGAAGCCTTTTCCGAAGAGAGATCTTAGAGTGTCCGAAACGACTTCTACTCTGGAAAATCCCCCAAATTTTTTTGTGATTGAACGCTCGACTCCTGAGAATATATGTGATTGAGTGGTTATTACCGCCCCAAGTTCTTCAAGTTTCTTTTTGTATTTCTCTTCTACTTCCCATTCGCCTTTCTTATTCTGCCCGTACTGATGGCTTATTCCAATAACTTTTATGCCGCTGCCCTTTACAGCCTCTGCCATTTTTAGCGCGGTTTTTCCGCTGGTGCTTGCCACCACAATATGGGATATTTGAAGTTCTGCCGCTCTTGTCGCTGCTGCTGTAATAACGGCGTCTGTATTTGACTCTCCTACACTGTCAAAATAGAGAATAGATTTTTCCATGATTTTTCTCTTCCTGTGTTCGAATGTTTCTTTCGATTAACTTTTTTACTGTGCCCGGATGTTTCTTTCGATTAGCTCTCTTCCTGTGTTCGAATGTTTCTTTCGATTAGCTCTTTTACTGTATCCGGATATTTATTTCGATTAGCTCTCTTCCTGTGTCCTGATGTTTTTTTATGAACTGTTTTCCCATATTCGGATGTTTCTTTCTATGAACTCGTCTACTGTTTCTCTTGTGTATTATGTTTTTTTCGTTTGCGTTTTTTATCGAATCAGGTTTCTGTTAAGTTTTCAAGTTGAAAGAGAAGATTTGAATTTATTATCTTTCTTTATCAGAGTTATTTTTCTCTATCAGGAGAAAAGATATATATTAAAAAGATTCTCTTTTTATCAAAAAGAGAGTTCGGTGGTCAGAGCCTCGGGTTCATTATATATTTCTTATTATGTGCGTTCAGGAGTTAACGTAGATCGGACTGCTGAGAATCTTGTTTATCTAGGATTAGCTCAGATATAATCATAGGGGTTGTATTTCTCTGAGGTGGTTACTTGTCAAATACAGATTATGACAACAACGACGTGAAGATTATTACCAAACCTGTGCAGTCAAAAAATCCTGTTTTGATTGAAGGTTTTCCCGGAATCGGACTTGTGGGGAATATTGCAAGTCAACATATGATAGAAGAATTGAAAATGGAATATATTGGCTCTATTGAATCAAGGTATTTCCCCTCGATTGCAGTACTTTACGAGGGGCTTATAAATATGCCTGTGAGGATTTATGAAAGCGTGGAACATAACCTGATTGTTGTAATCTCCGATATCCCAATCAGTCACACTGTCTCCTACGATGTTAGTAATGCTCTGGTGGACTGGGCTGAGTCTATTGACGTAAGAGAAATTGCTTCCATTGCAGGAATTGCCATAATGGACGGAGGGCATAAAGTCTTTGGGGCAGCCACCACCCCGGAGATGCTGGACAAAATTAAGGAAAAAGTAGAAGTTTTCCAGATGGGAACCATCTCTGGGATTTCAGGTAGTGTAATGGCTGAATGTCTGCTGCGTGGAATTCCTGCATTTAGCTTGCTTGGTGCTACCAGGACCCAGAACCCTGACCCAAGAGCTGCTTCTGCTGTTATTGAAGTTTTGAACGAGCTATATGGGCTTTCAATAAGTACAGTTCGGCTTATAGAGCAGGCTGAACGTATAGAGGTTGAACTCCAGAGGCTTGCTGAAGATGTTCAGACTGCGGAGCAGAAAGGAGAAGTAAAGAAGGAGTTCCCAATGTACGGGTGATCCCATGGAGTACATCGCGTTAACAGGAATTGCTGATTCTCTTATCGAGGTCCTGAAGAAACACCATCTCAGGACTCTTGAGATTCGGAGTCCTCAAAACTTCGTAGGAGTACTTGGGCTCAATGCAGGAGATAACGTTCTCCTGACTTCTACCAGCCTTCAGGATCTCACGAATGGGACTCAGGGTCTCATAGCAAAGGTTGTACAGAAGCAGATTTCTGTCCATTCCATTGTCAGTTCGAACGATTTCTACATTGAAGAACGAGAAGCTATGTCAGCCCGTATCCAGCTTCAGTGCAGGTGTATGGCAAGAGTAAGAAATGTTATTTCAAGCGAGCTTGGGAAACCAGTCCTGGTAGACGCCAGGGAAATTTCCTGCTATGAAGCCAGGTAACAATTTTCAGCTCTTCGTTGTTTTGTATGGATATCCTCATAATGTTCCCATAAAAACCACTGTGGGCTTGAATTGAAAATCATCTTATCCATAGGGAATGGCGAAGAACCCAATTCATCTTTCACTTTAGCAATTCAGTATCATTCAGTATAAATACTCAAAAACGTCTTTTTTGAATTTTTTAGATTTTTTGGTTTTGGAATCTCTGAAGTTATAATTTGTTTCCTAAAGGATTTAAAAAAGATTTCTGAAAACTCTTCTGAATAACTGTTCTGAAATTAAAAAAGAAAGTTTCAGGAATGCTGAAAATTTTCGACAATCCTGAATTTATAATTCAAATTTACATCATATCTTCAGGCATTCCGCCGCCTGGCATTGCTCCAGGGCCGCCCATTTTGGCTGGACTGGATGAGGCAATTACATCATCGATCCTGAGGACCATAATTGCGGCTTCGGTAGCTGCATTGATTGCCTGGGTCTTAATCCTTAGGGGTTCGACAACGTTATTTTCGAACATGTCCTCGATCTTGCCGGTGTAAACATTGAGGCCGGCGCGCTTGTTGCCTTTCTCATGCTGAGAGCGCATTTCCACAAGCATATCAATCGGGTCAAGTCCTGCATTTTCTGCAAGGGTGCTGGGAATAATCTCGAGAGACTCAGCGAATTTCATTACAGCAAGCTGTTCCCTGCCTTTAAGGGTTGCTGCGTATTCCTTGAGCCTGAGGGACAGTTCTATTTCTGGAGAGCCGCCACCCACAACGATCTTCTGGTCTTCGAGAGCAACGCCCACTACTCTGAGAGCGTCTTCGAGTGCTCTTTCAATTCCTTCCACTACATGCTCGGTTCCGCCGCGCAGAAGAATTGAGGTAGCTTTGCTGTCCTTGCAACCTGTAACGAATGTCATCCTTGAGCCTGTAACGTCTTTTTCCTCTACAAGCCCTGCATAGCCAAGGTCAGATTCCTCAATTTCGTCGAGGCTGGTGATAATTTTTGCGTCAGTTGCACGGGAAAGTTTATCCATGTCGCTCTTCTTCACCCTGCGCATGCCAAAGATCCCTGCTTTTGTCAGGTAATACTGAGCAAGGTCATCGATTCCTTTCTGGCAGAAGACAACGTTTGCGCCTGTCCTGATTACCTTGTCCACAATTTCCTTGAGCATTGCTTCTTCCTGGTCTAAGAAGAGCTGCATCTGGTCAGGAGTGGTGATCTTTATTTCGGCTTTAGTCTCGGTTTTCTTGAGCTCAATTGGTACGCTTAAGAGCAGGACTTTTGCGTTCTCCACTACTTCTGGCATGGCTGGGTGGACACGCTCTTTGTCGACAATTACACCATCGACAATCTCGGAATCTTTGATACTTCCGCCGGGTCTCTTCTCCACCTTGATGTCCTCGATGTCTACAGTGATCTTTCCATCTTCACTTTTCTCCGCAACCGACTTAACAGCCTCGACTGCAAGCCTGGAAAGATGTTCTTTTTGAGCCTCTGCACCTTTTCCTGTTATGGCTGTGGCTGCAATCTTTTCGAGAGTTGCAGTATCCTCGGGAGATGCACTGATAGTAATGGTATCGATTATCTTTGTAGCCTGATCGGCTGCAAGCCTGTAGCCGCTTGCAATGACTGTTGGGTGGACTCCGCTTTCAAGCAGGTCTTCTGCCTTTGTCAGGAATTCCCCTGCAAGTACGGCTGCAGTGGTGGTCCCATCTCCTACTTCTGCATCCTGGGTCTTGGCTACTTCTACGATCATCTTTGCACCTGGGTGCTCGATGTCCATTTCTTTGAGGATTGTTGCTCCGTCATTGGTGATAACAACATCACCCATGGAGTCTACAAGCATCTTGTCCATACCCTTGGGTCCAAGAGTGGTTCTTACTGCTTCAGCAACGGCCTTTGCGGCCATAATATTGTTGTGCTGGGCATCGGAACCATGAGTTCTCTTGCTGCCTTCTCTTAAAATAAAGATCGGTTGTGCTGCCAAGCTTTAATCTCCTTTTAATGATATGAATTTCTATGAATTTTTATTAGTTGTATTCCTGAGCACGTTACCTTTGTGCGTATTTCCTATTCTTAATGCAAGCACTTCTATATAAGAATTTCTCCGGAGCGTAATATCTCAATTTAAAAAAAGGGTCTCCTGAATCTCTTAATACCTTTTTCGGTTCTTCTTCCAGGTGTATTAAGAGTCTATCCAAAAAGTCAATAATGGCTTTTGTAATAGTTATAATAGGTTTATAATATCGTGTATTCTTTCCTATCATGCGTATTGCCGATTGGTAAGGTTTTGTAGGTCAAGCGCTCTTCGAATAGTATCTAAGCTCCATGTTTTTAATAAAGAGCAATTATTTATAAGCGGGGATATATTATTAATCTATTATATTACTTTATTATATTGCACATTCCCATTTTTGATACTTTTGTATAATTTCAACTCACAAAAGTATAATTATAATAATATATTGGCAATTATAATAATATATTAGCAAAATGGCTAATATCCAGTGATTGTTATCCCAATTTGACAGGGGATCGGAATATCAGTTATATTCTTCTATACTCAGTTTTTATGTTACTCAGTTTTATATTCTTAAATCAGTATGTTCAGTTGAATCAAATGAACAATTTCGTGCAGGGGGTATGGAATGAATCTAAAATTGATAGTTTCTCTACTGTTGATGTGCTTAGTTTTTTCTCTTGGATCTGCTCAAGCACAGATAGGGGGGTATATTTGTGAGCCCGTGAAGGTATCTGGTATTACACCTGATACGTTTGAGTGCATGAAGAAAAAGCTTCAAGACTACGGCATTGACGTTCCACCGGGAAACAAAGGAGAACTTTCGGGAAAAGGGATTACTGGAAGTTTTGAATGGGATGGAAAATCTGAGCTTACTCTCATAATTACGAAAAAACCTATTTTTATTAGCTGTAGAACAGCAGATCGGGAAATAACAAAATTCATAGATGAATGCAAAATTTTGTGAGAAATAGCTTGATTTAAATGTGTGGGCGAGAAGAAACTGGTGTCATGAAAATTTAATTGTGAAACATTAAAGGGCATAGGTATTCATAGCAAACCTATATTATCAAGTTCCTTGAGTAAAGAAGTTCTGCGTTTATTCGGGTGATTCATAACTTAATTTTCACGACACTAGATACTTTTTATTAATTAGTTTTTGATTTTTGATCTTTCTAATTAGTACTATCATTTTCCTATTGATTATGAATTCTTTCTGATGGAATATTGGATATCAAGCAGAGAAACAAGGGTATGTAAAATTTCAACTTATTGTTATATTTGGTAAGACTGTTCTGTTTAGTAAGGCTGTTCTGTTCATCAAGACTGTTCTGTTCATTAAGACTGTTCTGTTTTTATATGTACATCTAAAAAGTAGGAGATTTTTTGGAAATATACTATTTGTTGAGTAAATATATGATAACGTTGACTGAATAACCTCAACATTTAATTTATATCGGTTTCTTATTTATATTTCTCTAGATATTATATTAGATAAATACAATCTCCTTGTTGATACAATTTGAAATCACCTTCACTGGCACGTAAAAGGATTATAAATCAAACAGATGTAGATGTAAAATTGTATCAAATTTATCAAAATATTGAAAGTGGACAAACTCCACAAATTCCACAGAAAACAGACCAATATACGTCTACAGAAAAATACGTCTACAGAAAAATACGTCCACAGAAAACAAACCAATATACGGGGGAAAAATCAAATGCAGGAAAGTGCTACTGAAGTACATAATGCGATTCAAAAAGCTTTACAAGCTTTTCAAGATATGAAATATCCTGTTACGAAATGGCAGCTTATTGATAAAGCTAAAAGTCTTAATGCCCGTAACGAAGTAATACAAGCTATTGAAAACATTCCAGACAAGGAATACCACAGCTCTTCGGATGTTCTCCAGGAATTCAAAGGTATTCAGAATGTTATGCAAGCTTTTAGAGATGTAAAGTTCCCTGCAACAAGGAATCAACTCGTAGAGGAAGCTAAAAAACTTAATGCTCGTAGTGAAGTGATAAACATTCTCGAGTCTTGTTCAGACCGGGAATACACAAACTTTTCCGATGTCATCAAGGAATGTAAAGGTAAAGGTGAATTGGCAAAGCCGCGGTAAATACAATACCTTAATTTATGGATGAGCTCATCAAGGTGTTTCAATCCAGATTGAGATGTCTATGAGTTCATCCAAAACTAATTTTATTTCCAAATCCTGGCTGGTCTGGGAATAAGAAATGCTTGTGAAAATAGTCTGGCTTACATAAAAGAACAATCTGCCGGTAGCTTTCACAAAGTAAAATCTTAAAAAATTGATTGAAGGGATTCTGAGGTTCTCCCTTCGTGTTTTTCTTCACAGATTTTGTGCAAAGAACCCTCAATGCTTTTTTATACTTAATCATGTTGTGAAGTCAGCAGGGGAATAGGCTCGGGAAGCGTGAATTTAAGGGAAAATTCGGTTTACAAAATTCGGTTTACAAAAATCCGATCACATCTGCAAGTTCCTGAAAACGATAAGTACTGAAATGCATGTATATTTTTTCCATATGGTTGGCAACGTGCCTGTTTTTCAGATTTTCTCAATAACTCGCGGACACGACCAATATTCTTAGGTGCCATATCCACGGGCCTTACTGAACTTTTGAACGCCGCCAGTTACAAGCCATCCAAAAAACAGTTACTTGGCCCATATCAAAACCAAGTTTGTTTTTAAATCAAAAAAAATTCAGAAATATTTTTATTATCTGACTCTATATTCGGTTAAGATACAATCTATAAGAAATATGTTATTTTTATTGCCACTTCTGTAAACCTATAAATGTAAATCGAGATGCATAAAAATGTAAATCGAGATGCATAAAAATGTAAATCGAGATGCATAGATCATTGCAATAGTTATTTTGACTTTGGCATATTCCTTAACCAAACACAAATGGATAGAATTGAAATAACAACATCAGGGAGAAAGTATGTCATCAAAAGTGATTATTCCAGTAGAAAAATTTATGTCAACTAAAGGAATAGAACGCTATGTATTTCTGGATAATGAATATTTTACCATCGCTTTTTATGCTTCTGGCTCAAAATCAGTTTCTTTCTCTAATTCTCATCCAATGTGTAAGGGCAGCTTCCATATTAATATCTTAAATGATGGTGGAAGTTTCTCCTGGACAATCGCTTATAAAAAACAAGTACTTATTAAGCATTTTGCCGAGATTAATCATTTACTGGGTAATTTATTGAATTCCGACTTAAATAACATGATGTCTACTCAATCAATAATCACCAATAATTATGCATTATCATATGGGTTTTATGACTGTGGGAGCAGGTCGATTGAGGTTCATTTGACCAACCATGATCGTTCCTATGTTTACCTCACCAAAAATTATTCAGAATGGATGAAAGACCTCGCCAGTGAAGAACCTAAGTTTTTGGAAAGACCAGTAAACGTATTAGCTTTGCCTGGAGCTCATGATGCAGGAATGTTTGAAATCTTCAATCCCAGGTCCATACTTAAAAATAAAGATTTCTTAAATCGACTCCACTCACATTTTAAAGACTCTCTTATGAGTAAATCTATGAATTTTTCTGATATTACTGATTATCTTGAGCGAATCGTAATTAACATAGCTTGTACGCAAAAAGATGATATTAACACCATGCTTGATCTGGGAATCCGGTATTTCGATTTTCGTCCGGGATATTGTTATGGATCTCTTAAGAGCATTCCAGAATTTAAGGGCAAAATTCTCCACCAGCATGGGTTTGTTCCAGGTTATTCTTACTATGGTTTCTTGTGCGACATATTAAAATGGCTCTCAGAGCATCCCAGTGAAATTGTTGTCGTTAATCTCAACTTCCAGGGCTTTGAAGAATCTTCGATGAAACCAAATGCTGACTACCTTATGAGGTTAGTATCAGATGCTCAGTCTGCTACTAACACTCTTAATATAGCTATTGGGAATAAGACCGACTTAAGTGCGATGATTAAACAATTGCTAAATGAAAACAAGCGTTTGATTTTCCTGAACCAGATAGAAGCAAATTCTAATACGCATAAGTATGAGGCATGTAAGTACGATTCCTATAATGACAATTATGCGACTACAAACGTGAAGAAAATTCTTACTGTATTGAACCAAATGCGTTTTTATCCACCAGAAGGTCAAGATTACACGGTACTGCAACTTCAAGGTACTGCAACTGCAGATGTAATTGCATGCTCAACATCAGTACTTGACGCAATTGGCCCATTTAGCAGTGATGCAATGTCTCCTTTGATGTCAACTAAAGCTGCTTTTGATTACTCAACCTATCCCTGGATTATGAATAATGTGCCAGATAAGTTTTCGCCTAACACTTTATTAGTATTCCTCAATGACTTTGTTGATAATGCACTTGTCAAGCACTCAATTGATATCACACTCAAGCGGATTTTAGCCTCGTGACTATAGGTACATCAAATCAACGTGGTAGAATTCGAGTCCGAGCTAACTGCTTCCCTGTTTGGAGTTGTACCTGCTGTGTTAATTGGTGGAATTGGTTCAATAATCATTGCAGTTCTATGGATGAAGCTGTTTCCAGAGCTTTTGCATGCAAGTAAATTGGGATATTCAACTGACTAATACTTCGTATTCCAAAATACGCTCACAAACCTGAAATTTTAAATAAATTCATTGGTTAGTGATTTTTCAGGTCGTATCCGTGAGTTATTGATTAATTCCGAAAAAGAGAGTACATTCTCCACGTTTGAAAAAATAGAAATATATCTTTTGCTTACGTTTTTCAATAATTCATACCCATTACTATTTTTCATTCAATAAAGTACTCATTTTGAAATCGATAAACTATTTTAAGATATATGAAAAGAGTTTTGGTGAGCTCTCCTGTACGAACCGTTATCGTATAGTAATCGTTAGTGAGATCTCACATACTAATTGTTAGTGAGATCTCACATACTAATTGTTAGTGAGTTTTCATTTACCAATGCTTAATGCGTCTTTATATACTCAATCATGCGTGGAGTCAGCAAGGGAATAAGCTCCGGAAGCATATTCGGCATCAAGTTATCCATAGCCTTTGGCATAAGGTCAGGAAGCTGCTCCCTCATGTAGTCGGGCATAGGAACTTTCTTTTCTACAGCTTTGAGCATATCAGGCATGACTTTCGGCATAACCATCGGCATGAGCCTGGGCATCATAATCGGCATCATTGGTTTCATCATGGCATCCATGCCAGGCACATATTTGACCATCTTCATCATTGCCTGAAGCGGTGCTGGCATCGCGGCCATCATCTGAGGCATGAGTTCAACCATCAGGTTGGTCATATTCTCAGGCTGCATGAGGTCGATCATCTTTTCAAAGGGGACCCACGATTCTAGGGTATAGGAGGTTGAGTCAGGGATATTATATCCAAGGCTTCTGCCCACAAGAGCTCCCAGATCCTGAGCCTGGATATTGAGGTTGCCTTCCTTTGCTGCCACACGGAACTGGAAAATACAGCAAGGGCAAAGCGCTGCAATAATATCGGCTTTAACATCAAGGGCTTCCTGGAGTCTCATATCTCCCAGTTTGTATGCAACCGGCGGTTCGGCTATAAGGCTTACAACCGAGCCACAGCAGTGAGCTTTTTCCCGGTTGTACTCCAGTTCCCTGAACTTTATTCCAGGTATAGCTTTGAGCAGTTCTCTGGGCGGTTCGTATATTTCGCCTCCTGCTCTCCCAAGGTGGCAGGAATCATGCCACGCTACCACTTTATCTAGAGGCTGTTTAAACTTTGGCTTGAGGACATCGAGATGATCCACGAGCACTTCAGAGTAATGTTTTGCCTCAAGCCCATACTCGATCCCCAGCTTTTTCGCCCACTGAGGATAGACCGTATGCCACATGAGCCAGCAGGCAGGGCAGGAAGTGATTACGGTTTTTACTCCCTTCTTTTTCATGTTTGAGACATTCATTCTCATTATTTTTTCAAAAACGTCCCATCTTCCGGCAACAAGCATAGGAATTCCGCAGCAGGCTTCCTTGTCTAAAAGACTTGTAAACTCTACTCCTGCATCATCAAGCATACGGACAGCCCCTATAGCAACGTCATTTTCAACAAAGGAGGCTGTACATCCCGCAAAATAGGCGTATTCGGCTTTATCCTTAATCTTTGCCCTGATGTCCTCTGGAACCCATTTATCACGGTCTTTTCTATAGTTTGCCCAGATATTTCTTTCTTTTAAGAGGCTTGCAGCCATAATCTCAAAAGGCGGGAAGGTCATCTTCTTCTTTTCCTGGACAAGTTTTCCTCGCATGGTCATCCAGGCATGTTCTATTGGCATGTCAAGCTCACAGCGGGAATCGCACATCTGGCAGGTAGTACAAGCAAGGAAAGTATTTGTCTGTCTCTGGTCAAGTTTTTCCCGGCCTGCCAGGTATTCCTTGATGAAAAACCATTTTCCACGAGGTGACTGTGACTCCCAGCCTCTGCCGTAATACTGGTCGCACTCGCTCACGCAGTACCCGCACTGAGAACAGGAATAGGCAAGTTCTGCGACTTCTGCGGGGATCTCTTTCTCGTCTTTGAAAGAAACCTTGCCAATTCCTGACATGTTTCCGGCTATTCTGCCAAAAGGTTCAAAGGCAGAGCCCATTGATACTGCAGTGTTCAGGAGCCCTTTTCCCTCCAGGGTTTCAGGGTTCATGATACCGTTAGGATCAATTTCTTTTCTCAGGGCCTCTATTTCAGCAAGTCTTTCCCCAAAGACACTTTTTCTCTTTGAAGCGAAGAAAAGCCCTGAAGAATAAGCTCTTCCGCCATTTTCTTCTGCAATTTTCAAAATGCTCAGGGAAAGAGCAAAAGCTGTATTAAAGAGCACGGAACGCTCCGAATGGCGCATGAAACAGAGTAAAACCACATACCCATCGCTTATAACCATGCCTTCGGTAAGCACAGGCAATTTTATTTTCTTCCCGATTTCTTCAAAAGCACTGTCCATTTTCTCAAGAGGCACCAGGACTTCTGCCGGGATAAACGAAGGACCCAGCCTCTTTACTTTCATGGACTTGAACCATTCATCGGTCTCGTATTTTGCAATTTCTTCCGGAAGGATTGTCCCCCCTGCACCTTCGATTGCTTCCCTCAGACCGGAGACGTCTCTCGAGGCAGGGTACATGAAAGTTGAAACGTAAGATACCGGCAACACTGGTCTGTCTTTATCCACTATTTCTTCATAGTGGAGTTTCCTGGGCGCTTTATTCTTCATATCCGCCCATTCGGGGTTCAGGAAGGAAATTGACCAGAGAGGGATATTTTTTCTTTTTATCTCTTCTACTGCCTTTTTCAGGGCTGAAGCGCTTGGGAAACTGACAGAAACAGCTTTTCTCTCTTCGAACTTCTGGACTTTCAGGGTTATCTCAGTAATAATCCCTATGGTTCCCATGGTCCCGATTAACTTTTTCAGTTCAGGGCCTGAAAACTCCCGGATCTCTCCTGTGGGAAGCACAACTCTGGCTTTTTCCATACTTTCGTGGCCCCAGCCAAACTCATAACTTCCGTAACCGGCCCCGCTTTGGGACAACCATCCTCCAACTGTCGAAGAAGGAGCGCTAGAAGGAATTGCTTGTAATGAAAGCTCTTTTTCTTTTAGTTTCCTTTCCAGCTTTTCCCAGATTATACCGCTCTGCACAACCGCTTTCTGCCCTTCGGTATCGATGCTTATGATATTATTGAGTGGTGTAACATCGGCAACTATTCCTCCTTTTGTCGGAATTACCCCCCCGTATCCTGAAGAGGCTCCTGCGCGGGGTACAACCGGAATCTTATGCCTGTTTGCGAATTTAAGGAGCTTTACTGCGTCTTCTTCGGTCCGGATTTTTACGACAGCTGCAGGGTTAGTATCCCCAATTACCTTCTTAACAAGTGGAGGTAAAGCTCCCATATCGTGGTTGTAATAATGGCGTTCCCGTTTGTCAAGATTGACATATTCCCCAAAGAGTTCGGAGATTTCTTTTTTCTGAGCTTCTGAAAGTTCCGCTACGCGACTGGTCATGTTTTTTCTCCTAATCTAGCTAATTTGTAGACACTTTCCAGTATGCACATTTTGTCATGTTAAAGTCAAACTCCGGAAGTCTTTTCCGGCTCCCCTATTTTTTACTATATAAGTGGTGATAATAATACTTATTATATTTGTCCAGGGTCATTCCGTTTTTTCTATTTATATAGTACCAATAAAATTAATCACCATAGAACTTCAAAATTGCAGGGCGTCTTTAGGGCAGACGTCCACACAGCGCCCACATTTGATACAGTCTGGGTTTGCAGCGTCCTGAGTGATTTTGATCTGCATGGGACAGACTTTTTCACATTTCTTGCAGTTAATACATTTTTCCTTTTCGAGTTTAAGAGGATACTTTTTACCACCAAGCAGACGTTGAGCTGTCCCCATAGGACAGAAGGAACACCAGGTTCTTGGGCTCAGGTAACTGCCCAGAAGGGTTGCGATTGCAGTTGTTACCAGGCACATCATCACAAACACCATGCCGATTTTCTCAAAAGTATTGAGGCTATCAATAGCGTTTGATATCCTGTATCCCATAAAGCCCATTAGCAGGAAAAATATTGGCAGGCGGATCCACAGGGACCGCAGAGTGGGGGGTATCTTCTTTTTCCTTGAAATCTTGCTGACCCAGAAATCAACAAAACTTCCTCTGGGACAGAGATTTCCGCAGAACCACCGGCCTCTGAAAGGACTAATCAGAAAGAGTGCTGCAAAAACCAGTAGCAAGAAGTACCCGAGTACAGGATACCAGAGCCCTCCTATGGAAACGATAAGAACTATAATTCCCAGGTAGGGCGTTATTTTAAGCAAAGTGAATCAACCTCCGTTTTCCCATTTATCAAGTTCCTGTCCGAGCCTTTCAGCCCAGGAATTCACCACGGTCATGATGATATTTTTTATTTTAGCCCTTGCGTTGACCTTATACTTGAAAATGTAGCCTCCTCCGTCCAGGTTCTGCTGCGACCTTTGCAGAATTTCTTTTTCGTGTAGTTTTTTGACGGAGCGCTGGATTGTGGAAATATCCAGCTTCAAGACTTTTGAGAGAAACTCAGTGTCAACCCACTGCTCTTTCTCATTTAAAAAGTACTTCATAACCTTAAGGTCAGCCTTTGTAAGGTTAAGGGCGCACTTGATCACGTCTTCGATTTTGAACTCTTTACAGGCAAAGTCTATCATTTCAATCCCTCTGAAGCACTACAGTACTGTAATATTACCACAGCCGTATATATACGATACCAAGTACTGTATTGTACAGCCAAAAATGAGAAGTACTGTGGTTTTTAACGTGTTTTTAACCTTGCCGCCTTGACGAAAAATAAAAATAGTCCGCACATAAAAAGGAGTGTGCAAGTAAAGCCTCTTCGGCGTGTCTTTATAAAATGAGATCTTTGTCTAGTGACTTCGATATCTTATTCATTCACGACATTTACAGAAACATTTTTATACTTCCGTTTTTAATTTGCGAACTGCGGTTTAATGAGCAGATTAAACTTTAAGGTTTTCTTTTTCACAGGAAAGCCCTATTCTCATAGTGTTCAGCTCACTAAATCCCACAAACACTCAACAAAAGACCGGCAGGTTTCTCCTTTTCCCCTGCCGGTTTCACACACCCGGTTCCAGAATAATACTCTGGTTCGGAGCAGTTGTATTCAGATTTAATTTTTCGGTTCTTCGTCATTCCCTATGGATAAGATGCTTTCCAATCCAAGACCGAATTGGTTTTTTGAAAATATTATGGGGATATCCACACAAAACAACGAAGAGCCAGTTTCATACTCCTTATTTCCACTTATCCGAGATTACTTTTCAAGCTTTATTATCTTAAATCCTATCTGTTTTGGATTCTGTTCAGATTATATTCATTTTGAATTACATTCCAAAGGCTGTCTGTGTAATCGTGTTTTCTATTTCTTTTTTCAGTTCCTCCGGAATTCCACGTATTCCTACGTCCAGGAACCCGCGTACGATCATACCTACAGCTTCATCTTCGGTAAGGCCTCTGGCCATAAGATACTCTACCTGGTCTTTAGCAATTTTTCCAACTGCGGCTTCGTGAGTAAGTTCTATATCATCGACGTTTGCTTCAAGGATGGGGATTGCAAGCTGGCTTCCTTTATCGGTAAGGACAAGCCCTTTGCATTCAAGGTGCCCTTTTGCTCCCTTTGCATTGCCTATCATTTCTCCTCTTGCAATTATTCTTCCGCCGATTGTAATAGTCCTCGATATAAGCTCAGCCTTCGTGCCAGGCGCATTGAATATCGCCTTGCTTCCTAGATCCAGTTCAGAACCGGAGTGGGCAATAGCTATAGTATTCAACCTGGTAACTGCTCCTTCTCCCTCAAGTTTGACAGTTGGATAGGTCTGGACGGTACGGACAGGTTTCAGGCAGATATAATTGCTTACGTAAGTTCCACCTTCTTCCACATTAACTACCGTCCTTGGCCTGACTCCTATCTGCTCGGCCCAGTTGTGGATCATTGTGAAATTCAGAGTAGCGCCTTTTTTTACGTACATCTCGGAAATTCCCAGGTGCAGCCCTTCTTCCACTCCCTTTTTAGCTGTGCAGCCTGTAATTATGTCAAGGCTGGCGCCTTCCTCAACAATTATGATATTATGTACGGTCTGATACGCCTTTTTGCTGTTCAGCATAAGGCAGGTCTGGACAGGCATTGAGGATTTCTTGCCAGCAGGTACCCGGATAAAGTATCCGTCCGCATTTTCAAGGTAAGTTTTTGCGGTGTATTTGTCGGTGTCAACAGACACAAGTTTCCATGAGTAATCTTTAAGCCAGTCGTATTTTTCCAGGGCTTTCTGGGTGGACATAAGTTCTACATTTTCATCTTTCAGGGAAGAATGCGATACTGCATTATCAAGCACCAGCAGACTGCCAGATCGGCCTTCTTCGCTAGGCACGACTCCTACCTGGAGCAGGGTTCTTTTGCTTTCTTCGTCAAGGGTCTGGAGGTCGTCTATAGGCTTGCTAATCCGGGAACCTTCCTCAAATTTTTCCAGCTCTATATCTTCTCCAAAAGCTGCCTTTTTCTCGACTGCGCTTTCAGCGCGCTTTTTCAGGTTCACTTCATCAGTCTGCATTTTATACACTCCTCATACCCTCTGCTCTTTATTTCTTCCAGCATTTTCAGGGGATTTCCTGAACACATAACCGTTCCATTGCAAAGGATATACCCTCTATCTGCATTTACATAATCCAGAATCTGGCCGGTATGGGTAATTATAAGGGCAGATTTACCTTTCTTGCAGCCTTCCCCAGGACAGTTCAGTCCTTCTTCAAGTAGTTCCTTTATTGTTATCCCTACCTGTTCTATGCTTACGAGGTCCACTCCGGATTCCGGCTCGTCAAGCAGGTAAAGGCTTGGGTTCTGGGTTGCAAGCTGAAGAAGTTCTGAACGTTTGATTTCTCCTCCCGAAAAGCCCACATTCACATCTCTGTCCATAAAGCGCTTCATATCCAGATCTTCAACAAGGACCTCCGGATTTTTAGTTCCTTTCGATAATACCTTTACAAGATCCCTCAATTTAATTCCGGACATATCTGGAGGGCGCTGCATCATAATTCCCAGGCCAAGGCGGGCTCGTTCATCTACCGGCATCCCGGTAATATCTTTTCCGTTAAACAGAATTCTGCCTTTTATAACTCTGTATTCGCTGAAGCCCATGATCGTTCTCATCAGAGCTGACTTTCCGGCTCCATTTGGCCCAAAAAGCACATTGGTATATCCTTTTTTGACTTCGAGGTTCACGTCATGAAGCAAAATTTTTCCGTTTACCTCTACAGTCAGATCCTCTATTTTTAGCATCAACATTTTCTCCCTTTATTTCATTTTTAATATGGTTCCCCTCTACTTTTGTTCATTTAAATGAAATAATGCTTGAAAGTAAATTCATTCAAACTTCACTGTAAATGGCCGGAAAAACGTCAAGAGCCGAATAATTTCAGCATCTTTTCCCACCTTCCGTTATTTCCCACCAAATCCTGTATTCTCTTTAGAGGACATTCTATTTCTAACTATAGATTCTTTATTAATTTTCTGTAATTTATATTCTTTAAAATTAAGATGTTAAAATCCAGAATTTTTATAAAATCTATTTCAAATACAGGGCTATAAAGTAAAATTTTTAGAATAGAAGTTTTTAATTTGTTTAGGATATCTGGCTTTGCAGAAATCGATCTAAATAGCTCTAACTGGATCTGAAAATGAATGTATAAAAGTATCTCAGATAATTCAGTTTAAACAATTGAATATTCTTTCTTTACTAGGATTTCTACATAACCGAATATTTTTATTTATTCCAGGTCCATGCGCAGACCGACTTCGATTTCGACAAATTCTGCCGGAAAAATCTCTTTTATTTTTTCTCTATGAGCGGTACAATGCCCTGCTGCTATGAGTTCCATCCCTCTAAGTCTTTCAAACTCCTCGTTATCGTGAAGCCCCCCGATAATTCCCTTTACTTTTCCGTAACGTTTGGCAGTATCCAGAATTGCGGCAAGCCCAGGGTGAGCACAGCCTGTAAGTACATAAGATCCGTTTCCCGTATCCAGAATAAGAGCCTGCTCCTTTACCTTATCTCCAAGTTCCCCTGTACTCCTGATACCATGAGAGATTTCTACAGGCTCTTTTATTTCAATAAGAGTCGCTCTGTTCTTAATTTCTCTTTTAAGATTCTCCGAAAAAGAAGCAGGAACATAGACCTCAGGCCCGGGATTTGCCTGAAGGACCTCCGGAAGGCCTCCTATATGGTCCCAGTGCTGGTGGGAGATAATTATTTTTCCGATGCCAGCTGGGTCAATGTTGAGCCTCTTCATATGTTCCAGGAGGAGAGGGCCATCCCATCCGGTGTCAAAAAGAAGGATTTCGCGATTTGTTTCAATAAGAGCTGCAAAACCCCAGCTTTCTGTAAAACCCTGACCGGCTTTGTTGTCATAAATGACAGTAAGCCTGAACATTGTGATTCCTCAGATTTCTGTCATGGTTTTATATTCCATAACAGTAGAAACAGGATTTGTCTTCATTTTAATTCCGGTCTCTTCAAGGGCGCAGATACCATTAATGCCTCCTACTATTGCAATCCCGTACTTTCCGGTTTCAACGGGAGCCCCAAATAAAGTTTCATCAATTTCTCCCGGAGGGAAATAACCCGCAAGGCCGACTTTTTCTACTGTTTTGAGAACTTCTCTAGCTCTGTCATAAGCTGAACAATTAATCTGCCGCATATTGGCAAGGATTTTACCTTCCCCTTTTTCAAGCACGTCAAGGACAGAAGTGGTCTTTCTGCTCATGAAAATTTGTATAGGATCAATTGAGGTTCCACTGTAGGAAATCAAATCTGAAAACCGTGCAGGTTTTTGATTTTCTATCTGAAGAATTCCACCGTAAGCAGGTTCCACAGGGATCCCAGCTTTTAGAAGGAGACCATCAAAAGCGACGCTGCAAACCGTAGCTATTCCTATTTTTCCAGGGGGTAGGGAAATCAGTTCTTCATCTTCTTCAATAATCTTTACTCTAGGGCTTATCATATACCCTTCGTGTGCAGTATATGAAACCACCTCAATAACAGTCTCTAAATCGTCCTTATCAAAGTATGATATATTTACAGGAACTACTCCATCATTGGTTTCAGGATTATACGTGGTTCTAAACGCCATTTCTTCTATCCGGGATATTACAAAACCAAACCGGTCTGCGATGAGGGCGTCGCTCATCTCCCTCTCTCCAAGCTCGGTAAGTGTACGCCCTGCATATCCGTGTTTGCTTGTAAATCCTCTTTCATCCAGGATCCTAAGATGGTAACGGACCGCTCGCTCTCCTATATCATAGCCCCGGTTATTAAGTTCATCAGCTATTGCCCGGGCACCTATAGGTTTGTCACTTTCGTGAATTACCCTCATAATTTCAATGAGTTTTCGCTCAATTTGCGGATCCATCATGTTTAACACCGTTATACTTTACGAGAAAAATGAATTGCCTTTGATTTTGGCATGAAAGTTCTTCCAAGTACTTTCATTTCTTTGTGCCTGTGATTAGAAGAATTTCATGCGCGTTTGGCAAGATTCTATAATTTTTATCTCAGCTCTGAGTAAAGCCTGTTCTCTCCTGGCTTCCCCAAAACCGATTTAGTTCTTATTTATATTCAATTATAGTAAATCTTTTCGTAGTAATATATTTTATCTCCCTAGTTCCGTCTCCCGAGTCCCGGCTCGGGAGGACGGAGTCCTTTTCGCTTCGCTCAAGAGGGCTGAATTATGGGTAAGATAAATTGTTTTTCAATTTGCTGAAAAGGGCTGATTTACCTGCAGCCTTTTTGAAAAGGCTTGACTGCAAACCTTTTTTGAAAAGGCTTGATCGCAAACCTTTTTTGAAAAGGTTTGATCGAAAACGTTGTTACGGTTTGATCAACCGGCGCAACTATAGAATTAGGGGGGTTAAGTTACGCTGGGTTATATGAAGGTGGTTGTTTTTAGTTATATCCTCATACAATTTTTATAATTCCTGGTTGGGGGGAATAAAGTTCTCCTGTTTCCAGGAGGTTTTTGAGGATTGTCTCGAATTTTTCCTGAGTTATTCCTTTTTCGAGGGCTTTCTGTCGAAGGTCCTCTTTTTCTATTTTTCCGCCGGCGGTGTCCAGAATATCGATAAGAATTGATTTTGGATCTTTTTTTATAGGGGGCGAATTGGAAAGGCTTTTTTCTGGAAATTTAAGTTTTTTTACAGGGGTTTCAGTTTTGGAGATTGAAGGGTCAGATTCTTTGGGTGATAAGGTTAGTGAAAAGTTTTCGTTGGCTTTTCCGGAGATTTCAGCTTGAAGGTGAGTTCGAAAAAGCACTGCGTCTTCGAGATCTTCGGAAAAGTGGAATACCCTGAGTTTTCGGGTTTGCAGGAGAGCGCCGCAATGCTGGCATTTCAGGGTTTTTTTTCCTGTTTCTGTGATCTGGGCATGCTGTCGGCATTTGGGGCACACAATCACTGAATAGCGCAAATTTTTGTGCTTTTGTCCAAATTCCAGTCAGCTCACCTTCCGTATCTTCTCTTTCTTTTCTGAAAGTCCCTCATAGCTCTCAACAGATCGACCTTTCGTACATCTCTCCAGTTAACATCTGTAAAATAAAGTTCTGAATAGACTGACTGCCACACCAGGAAGTCCGAAAGGTTCTGCCCTCCCGAACGGATCATGATATCAGGCTCGTGGTGGACGAGGAGATGAGATTCGATCATTTTTTCGTCCACCTCTTCAGGCCTAACAGTTCCTTCTTTAACTTCGGCAAGGATAGTCAGTACAGCCTTCGTAATTTCATCTCTTCCCCCAAATCCCAGTGAGACATAAACAAGAAAATCATTTCCAGGAGCAGTGTTATTTACCTCTCCGTCAACGCCATAGATTCTATAACCTGTACAGGCAGGAAGGTTAGAAAAGACCTTTTCCAGCTTTGCTTTGAGAGTTGATGAGACTTCGGCTTTTAAAGCCGGGTCAGTATTCAGGATGTCTACATAGACACTCACAATTTTGACCTTGAATTTTCTAAAAATATTAAGTGTGGATATGAGCCTATCGATTCCTTCGGGGTCAAAAAGGTCAGTTTCCTTGAGTATGATTGCTACATGCCTGGGAATATTTGAAAATTCCCTGGCTATTTGCCAGGTCAGGTACCTCTCATAGACCGGATATGCAAAAGAAAGTAAATCCATCTGATTAATATCCTCCCTGACAAGCTAAAGCAATCCACTATTTCATCTTTTCTATTGTTAATCCCAACTTCATAATTCTTCCCAGGCATGTTCCGAATGACCTTTTCCAGATAACCTTTTCTGAATGACCTTTTCCTAATGATCTTTTCCGGATGACAGCTTTTTCAGATTTATTATGTCTATCATTGGGTTTGTTTACTTTGCAGTGGATACGATCTTGATTACATCGCCGTTTTTCAGTTCGTGCTTTTCCCCAAGCCTGAGCCTTGTCCTTGCATCTACTGCATATAAAAATCGATCCCCTATTTCAGTATGGATCTGGTAAGCAAGATCATGACAGGTAGAGCCTCTTTTCATAAGGTAAGCATCAGGAAGGATATTCCCACTCTTATCGGACCATTTTCCTTCATCTTCTACGGGGTATACAACAATAAGGTCCAGAAGCTCGAAGACAGTCCTGTTTATGCACTCCTGGACGCCGGTACCGCCAAGTCTCTCAATCACTTTATGAATAGCTTCGAGCCCTTTTTTCTGAGCTTTTGTAAGGTTTTCACCAAGCACCTCGAATTTCCTGTCTCCGGGACTGTATTTAATAAGCTCATTTTTTGCTGCAGATTTAAGTGCCAGTTCGGCTGCTGCGCTTACAGGGATTACTATTCTATCAAGGTCTTTAAGCCTGTCCAGGTTTTCTCTTGAGGCGACGTCGGCTTTATTTGCGGCGATAAGCAGAGGCTTGCTGATCTCTCTCATTGCATCACAGAGCCGGATCATATCTTCTTCGCTCCATTTAATGTGGTCCAGTCTTGCAAGCCCTGTTTCTATCAAAGCTGCATTCACATGGGATTCTCTTATTCCTGCTCCGGCAAGCTGTTCTGCAATTACTGCTTCTAGCTTGAGCCCTTCGGCCTGGATTTTTCTGGCAAGCTTGACCCAGTTTCTTTCCAGAATGCCATAAAGCCACATTGTGATTTCCCTATTCAGGAAAGCTACGTCTTCAAGAGGGTCATGATCTCCGATATCTACAGGGTTGCCCTCGGCGTCAGTCCCGCCTGAGGCGTCTACTACATGAACAATTGCCTGAGCCTGCCTGAGTTCATCCAGAAAAGTATTTCCAAGTCCCCTCCCTTTGTACGCATCAGGGACAAGTCCGGCAACGTCAATTATATCAATCGGGACGAGCCTTACCCCATCCACACACTTTCCGCATCTCTTTTCCTTTTCTTTGCAGGGGCATTCAACCCGCACATAAGTAACTCCATGATTAGCATTAATAGTTGTAAAAGGATAATTTGCAATTTCAACGTCTGCAAGTGTAGCAGCTTTGAAAAAAGTGGATTTTCCCGCATTGGGTTTTCCTGCAAGTCCTATAGTCATTGACATAAATTATAAAAACGAACTTGTTGCATTTAATCTTTATTGGTAGTGATGTCGGAGAAACGGGATTTTTTCCCCAACTTTCAGGCCAGGGTTAGAGCTACAAATTAGATGTTAAGCCTCTTGGGTAGTGTGCCAATTTTTCGGTAAAATCATAAGTCTAAATAAGTTACTGGGTAGAAAATTCCAACTCGGAAGATCAATTTTGTTCATAGTACTCAAAACCTGACTTCAAATTTACAACAAATTTGAGATACTGTCGTCTCTTTGAGGAATAAAGTTTATATCCTTGAATGTGCTTATCAGTGTTGCTCGCTTGTGTCCCGATAGGGTAGTGGATATCCTTGAGGCCTGCGGAGCCTTAGACCTGAGTTCAAGTCTCAGTCGGGACGTAAATTTTTTTATTTTCGATTTTTTTTATTTGATCTTTTTCCTTCAGTTTTTTATCGGATTTCATTTTACTCTTCTTGATTTTTTTTCTTTGCTTCGGTTCCGTTCGGTTTTTTTACCGGATTTTATTTTTACTCTTCTTGATTCCTTCTTTGCTTCGGTTCCGTTCGTATTTTTTTCGATTTATCACTTTCTTCTGTTTTTCTCCCTACTTTGTGCCCTTCTCTTTCTTGTCTCTGATTTCTTTCCTTTCTACGCTTCGCTTCTTGTCTCTGATTTCTTTCCTTTCTACGCTTCGCTTCTTGTCTCTGATTTCTTTCCTTTCTACGCTTCGCTTCTTGTCTCTGATTTACTCCCTGCTTTGATTCATTTCCTGTCTTCTGCTTCTTTGTTTCAGGAATTACATTTTTGTTTTTGCTTTTTTCTGTCAGATCAAAAAGATAATGAATATGATCTGAACTTATACTATTAAATGAAAAAGAGGGATATTTATGAAGAGAAATAGTCTGATTTTACTTATGGGGTTAATATTCTTATTTGCCTCAGGTTGTACTGAGAGCAATGAATCGGTGCCTGACGATTCTAATTCTTCGGTACCTGAAGCCGAGTCTGCCTTACAGTCGGAAAATAACACGACTTCAAAACTCGGAGAAGACCACATTGTCCGTCTTGAAAAGTATGGTGTGATACGGCCTTCTGAACTGGAACTCTCAAAAGGAGATACTGTTTCTTGGTGGAGCGACAAGAGACAGGGTAATTACGTGCTTGTTAGTGAGGAAAAGCTGTTTCCTGATGAAAAACTTTTATACAGGGTACCTTTCACGTATACCTTTAATGAAATCGGAATCTACCACTTTATTGTCAAGGATCTTCCTGGAATGAACGCTACGATAAGGGTGAACTGAAATTTCTGCTTCCTTGCCCTGTATTCTTTATTGAATCTTTTTTCCAGAAGGGGGAAGGTACTTCTCCTAAACCTGGCTTTTTTCTTGCTTTTTTCTTTTTACTCCAAACTGGTTGAAGGCTCAGGATTGAAAAATTTATAGAAATTTGGAAAACTTATAGAAATTTGGAAAACTTATAAAAATTTTCACACTTTGGTTATAGGTCTTGCTATCCTTTTGTAGTGATTGAAAAGATCTTTTCCCCATTTAAGCGCACTTTCATCAAAACTTACCAGGTTATGATTATAGTAAATTCCACTGTTACAGAAGAGGGAGAGTGCCATGAACTTTTCCGTGACTATGCTTGAAGCAATTTTCATATTATTATTATTGCAGACATAGAGTTTGGTATGTTTCAGGTTCAGGAAATGTTCAAGTTCCTTCTTGTAGTCATTGAGCATTCTATCATAAACGTATTCTGTAAACACCAGGGTTATGTCCGTGCCCTTTGCGGCAAGTTCTATGCACAGGGACGGATAGATGGGCAGGAAAAAGGAAGATGAAATCCTCACTTTATCGGATTCGGACAGGTGTTTTACAACTTCTTTTGGATATTCAAACACATGGTTTCGGTCAGGGTTTACTTCAATATAGTTTCCAAGCTTTCCGATCTCATCGAGAAACTCAGGAGGAATTGATGTCATATCCTGATTTATCCAGTAATCGTGGTTTTTATCAAAGACGTTGAATGTTTCAAGAATTGTTTTCATCTTCGGAACCAGAATCTCTCCGATACTGGAAAGTTTATAGAGCCTGTTACTCTCAACAATAAGGTCCTGCTTCATCAGTATCTTTATCTGGGTCATTATTGGGCTCGAACGGACATCAAGTGTATTTTTGATTTCTTCGATGTTCTTTGGTCCGTCCAGAAGCAGTAAAAGTAGGTTTTTCCTTTTTTCTGAAAGAAAGAGAACATCCAGTAGTGATGAATCCATCTGATTCCCTCTCTTAGGTCTCATCCTATTATATGTGACATCATATATATCTCTATACTAAAATATTCTGAACTTTCTGTCTTTATCCTTGCCATTGTAGTTTTTCATAGGATAAAGAATCTTCAGGTGTGGGGTTTTTGGTTTCCTTTGGGGTTTATACTTGAAGGTTTTTGAGATTTATACCTTGTATATAAAGAAAATTACCATTTTTTGTGCCATGATATCATAATTTCATGTATCATAACATTATAATTTCGTGTATCACAACATCATAATTTCGTGTATTATAACATCATAATTTCGTGTATCACAACATCATAATTTCATGTATCACAACATCATAATTTCATGTATCACAACATCATAATTTCATGTATCACAACATCATAATTTCATGTATCACAACATCATAATTTCRTGTATCAYAACATCATAATTTCATGTATCACAACATCATAATTTCGTGTATCATAACATCATAATTTCATGTATCATAATATCATAATTTTATGTATCATAATATCATAATATTACTTGTAAATATAATTACTTTTTATTAATTTTTGATAAGTTCTCTAAAAACTTCTATACGGCAATCCTTTTAGACGGCATCTGTTATTATTTCTTTATACAGTAGTCCATTTGGAAGTAGATAGAGATTATATAGGTTATAAGTCTGTATCCTTTCATATCTTGTTTACCTGTCTGGAAAGCCTTTTGAAATAATCGAACAGTTCCTGACCCCATAAAAGGGCGCTGGGTTCGGAGCTTATAATGAACTGCTGGTCGAATTTCCCTTTTTTATCAAAAAGACCCAGCATCATTGTCCTATCAGTCACGGTAATCTCAGTAAGCTTTATTCCTTCTTTGGAAACATACAGGCTTACATTATCCATGCCCATTAATTCATTTATCATATTTGAGTGTTCGTTTGATAGGTGGTCCCAGACAGATTGATTAAAATTCAAGGAAAGTTCGGCATCTTTTCTACCAAGCTCAACGTACAGGGGGAGATAAGCGGGGTTGAAATAGGAAGCAAAAGTCGAAGCATGCCTTGCATTGGCCATGCTGTCTATTATTTCTTGAGATGGTTCATATATATGGTTAAGGTCTGGCTCTATAAATGTACAGTCTCCCAGTTCGGATATACGTTCCAGCAGGTGACGGGGAATTCCGTTCAGATCGTGACCTGTCCAATATGAATTGTTTTTCTCAATTACATCAAGAGCACTTATCAGGGGTTTTATCTTCTTGATTATGAACTCTCCCAGGACTGTGAGTTTATACATTTTGTCTTCCTGGACAATAAGATCATGATCTATCAGTTTCTTTATCTGGGGAAGGATCGAGGTGGCTGTAACATCCAGTGTGGTCTTGATTTCGTCAATATTTTTTGAGCCGCTATCCAGCAATATAAGAAGGTTTTTTCTCTTATCGGAGCGGAAAACAAGATCAATAAGTGAAGAATCCATGTTCTCTTACTTCCTGTTATTCAGTAACTTGCAGTTGTAGCCGATCTTTCTTTCCAGCAGGCTGGTTCTCTGGCTTTTCGTTTTCAAATTGAGCATTTCTCCGGCTTTTAAATTGACTTTTATATATAAAAAATACAATATATATAATTTTATCTCTAATTTGTCAAAATCTCAGGGTTACAGACTCCTACAAAAGTCATTTTTGTCTCCATTGGGGTATGTTTCCAGCCAGGTGGAGAAAGGTATTCCAGACTTGTGCTTATTTTTATTGACCCTTCTGGAAGTCCAAAATCTTTCATTGAATCCAGAATAAGTTCTTCACCGGTTTTATGGGAATATTCTATCGCCATACCATATTGCTCGAATTTCTTCCTTCCTTCAGGGGTAAATACCAGGAAATTTTGGTCCGGATTTTCCATTGAAGATGGTCTTATAATTATCTCAATTCTTTTAATTCCTTTTCCTACTAGAGCTCCAACTGCATTTCCTACGCTGGCCTTGTCAGGAACTATAACCTCTGCATCTATGAGGCCCTTAATCTCTTCATAATAAGCCTTTACAGGGCCTCCGAGCAGGACTATGGGAATATTAAATTTGTACTGGACAGGAACGTCTTCCTCCAGCATTTTCTTTATCCCTTCTTTTCCCCTGCCTTCCATGATAAAAGACATAAGGCTGTAAACCATATTTTTTGCAATCTGCTGCTTTATCTTTTTGCAAAAAGCATGAACTCCCATTTGAGTAAAACGCGAAAGTTTTTTGGCTCCAATCTGGGCAGCTTCCACATCCCATTCGGTATATTCCCCAAGTACGTGCAGGGCATCAGTCGGTGTGAAGCCTATGGCCTGGATTGCACGCTGTTGAATCAATGAATCAAGGACTTCTGGAGAGGGGAACCGCTTCATTTTATTTAAAATTCCGTAGATAGAAAGAGGCTCGTCTTTTACAATCTCAAGTAACTTTTTTTCGCTTTCTGTAGGACTAATAGGGGCTACTCCAGTACTAACGAAAAATTTTGTGGGCTGAGTATGTTCACTGAGCATGGTTCTCAGGGGCACAGGGTTCTTTTCAAGTTTCTCTTTAAAGTTTGGATACCGTACAGCAGCAACGCAAAGAGGCATAACCCTTTTCGGACCTATCCTGATGCATTTCTTAAACCACACATGGCTATCTCCCCCGTTTGCTGAGCTCTCCATTCTTATTGCTTTTACGCGGGTTTGCCAGCCTCCTACAACTGCTCCTTTTTCACAAAGCTCAGGGACTCCATTTTTTATTATGGAGACATCCGTACTTGTCCCTCCCACATCAATTACGGCACATGTGTCCAGTCCTGAGAGGTAAGAAGCTCCCTTAATACTTGCAGCAGGGCCTGAGAATATGGTTTCAATGGGACGCAGTTTTGTGCCTTTTATATCTATAACCGAGCCGTCACATTTCAGCATAAGGATTTTCGCATCAAGGTTTCTTTTCTTTATTTCGGCAGTGATGGAATGGATAAACTGGTAGGTTATTGGAATTAGCTGGGCGTTTAATACGGCTGTGGCTGCCCGTTCGTAAGCTCCCAGCTCCTGAGATAATTCATATCCGCAGACCACAGGATGCCCTGTCAATTTAAGGACTATCTCCTTTACTTTAAGCTCATGTTCCGGGTTTCTTGTGCTGAAGTACGAAGATACTGCAAACGCGGAGACTTTCTTTTTCAGGCTTACTGCAAATTGTTCTACGGCAGCAAGGTCCAGAGGCTGCAGTTCATCTCCATTGCTGTCATGTCCTCCTTTTACAATAATACAGTAGTCTGCTGGAAGTTTTTTTGGGACGGTATAGTTCCCTACCAGGATCAGACCAACAGGATACCCTGTTTTTTCGAGAATGGTATTTGTTGACAGGGTTGTGGAAACCGATACCAGCTTTACTTTGCTGAGATACTCCGGATTCAGTTTATCAATTGCATTTCGAATTCCGGCCATAAGGTCCGGATAGGTAGTAATTGCCTTGCTGGTATCAAGGATCCGGCTATCCGAATCTCTTAATATTACAGCATCGGTGTAGGTTCCGCCTGCGTCAATACCCAGACTATATTGCATGTCAAAACAGCCCCATTTTTACTTTATATTACAAATTAAGGTCTTTTTTTAGCTGTATACATCTTTTTTATCCGGATTTATAAAATTATTCTCAAGATATATATCTCTGTTTATAATATCCGGCTGCTGATATCCTAATTTATCCTTATCCTCTCAAGCTATAATCGTAGTTTTTGGGATTCCTATTCCTACGAAAACAAGTTTTGTTTCCAGGGGCACATCAGTCCAGCCGCTCGGAGCTAGATGCTTCCGGCTTACGTCTATTTTTATATTCTCCTTTTGAAGTCCTGCACTCACCATGTAGTCCATAACAAGCTGTCTTCCAAGCTTTTCTGCGAATTCAACGGCTTCACTATAGCTTTCAAATTTCTTTCTTTCAGATGGGGAAAAGACAATGAACTCGTTTTTAGTCTGATACGGCAAGGTATCTTCTGCAGTACACTTCTCATGAGCTTCGTTATCTATATTCTTAGCCTCTCCTTCAAGAGACTTGATAACTTTTGTTTTTATAAGAATCTCTACCCTTTTAATTCCTTTCCCGACAAGAGCACCGACAGCATTTCCAACCTCAGCGTGCTCTGGAACTAGAAAGTCAGCATTAATCAGGTTTTTGAGGTCCTCAACATATGCCTTTACAGGTCCTCCTAGAAGCACCACAGGAATTTCAACTCTGAAACGGGTAAAGTTTCTTCCGAGAAGAACCCTGTCGATCTCGTTTCTAGGCATTCCTTCTATAAGATAAGCAATAAGATCTTCGGCAATATTTCGCGCGACCCTGCGTTTTGCTTCCGCGCTGAAATTTTCTGGGCTCTGCTTAACTATCCTTCCAAGCATGGAAGCTCCGATTGTTGCAGCCTCTACATCCCATTCGGTATATTCTCCGAGCACATGAAGGGCATCGGTAGGCGTAAAACCTATTGCCTGGATTAACCTTTTCTGGACTAATGAGTCCAGAATGGCCGGTGATGGACGTTTTTTCAGGGCTATGAGCAGGTCACCGAAGGAAACAGGCTCTTTTCCGATGTGCCTGTATATTTCCCTCTCTCCTGCCTTCAATTCGATAGGATTGAAGCCGGTCCTGACATAAAATTTTGTTACCTGAATACTCTCGCAGAGATACCCTTTTGCAACTCTGTTCGATTTCAGTTTTTCCCTGAAACCGGGATATATAACCGAAGCCCGGCAGAGTGGAATTACCCGACGCGGGCCGATATAAGTTCTGTCGCCTTTTACCCAGATATGGCTGTCTCCTCCTGTTGCAGAGGTTTCCATACGAATTGCTTTTACGCGGGTTTGCCAGCCTCCGACAACGGCACCCATATTGCTGAGTTGGGGAAGCCCGTTCTCCATCATGGCTACATCCGTGCTCGTGCCGCCAACGTCGATCATAGCACAGGTCTCGAGCTTGCTCAGATGAGATGCTCCAACAAGGCTTGCGGCAGGCCCTGAAAATATTGTCTCAATGGGCTTTTCCAGGGCTTCTTCTATTCCCACCACTGATCCGTCACATTTCAGCATCAGCAGGTTAGCATTTATACCCCGGATTTCGAACTCCTTAACTATTGCCTGGATAAACTTGTGAGTAATAGGAATTAACTGGGCGTTAAGAAACGCAGTTATAGCCCTTTCATAGGCTCCAAGGTCCTGTGAAAGTTCGTGCCCGCAAACCACAGGGTGCCCTGTAAGTCCCTTTACGGCTTTTTTGACAGCAAGCTCATGTTCCGGATTGCGGTTACTGAAATATGAAGAAACTGCAAAAGCCGAAACCTTATCTTTTACCTTGAGGGCAAATTCTTCTACTGAGTCAAGGTCAAGAGCCTTCAGTTCTTCTCCGTCACTGTTATGCCCACCAGAGACCGCTACCCAGTAGTCCGTAGGAAGTTTCTCAGGAATCACATAATCCCCTATCATGATTAGCCCTACCGGAAACCCAGTGCTTTCCAATATGGTATTTGTAGACAGGGTTGTAGATACAGATACCAGTTTAATGTCTTTAAGATACTCCGGGGTCAGCGCATCAATAGCGTTTTTCATTCCAGGTAGGGGATCGGGGTATGTAGTTAGCGCTTTACTGGATTCTATCACAGATCCGTCTGAATCTCTAATGATAACGGCATCAGTATAAGTGCCCCCTGCGTCGATTCCAAGACTGAAGTGCATTTTTAACCTCTTTTGAGAGTTAGATCTAACTTCCAGGATTTTCAGACAATTTTTTAATCCAGACCACTTTAAATTCAGGCCATTTTTAATTCAGGCCATTTTTAATTCAGGTAATTAAGCTTTCTTTAGCAAGCGATAAGATTCAGAGCTCTCTAAATTAGGTGTCAATTTATACCCATATACGCAAAACCTGGATATCTGTTAAATCTTGTAGTAGCTAAATAGATACCCGCTAGAATTAAAGCGATGGGTTTGCTGTTTTCCTAACTTTCGGTTTTCATATTGGGTTTTTCACACCATTATTACCATATTATTTTATTTTTTCTATGTTTATTTGGCATGAAAGTCCTCTCAAACACTTTCATTTTTTGGACATGTTATTTGAAGAATATCATATATCTTTTGTTAAAATAAACTTGCCTTTTCACCTTTCTTCTCATTAGAGGCTCTACTTTTGCTTTTGAAATTCTGGTTCTTTCCTGGTACGGGCTCGATCTTTATTAGTATGTATGTGTCTTCTGTAAAAGCTGCTTTCAGCCTCTCTTCTACGAGATTTGCTATCTCTGCAGCTTCCAGGACACTTAGGGAGTTATTCACATTCACGATGGCGTTGATTGCTATACCCTTTCCTATTCTGCGAGTTTTAAGTTCTCCTGAACCCGTGACGTTTTCGGTTTTGTTTATAATCTCTCTGATTCTGAGGTTATTTTCCTCATCAAGGGAAGCTTCTATCAGCTCATTTGCAATCCTGTAGAGAAGGCTTCCTGAAGTTCCAAGGAGATAGAGGCTTAAAAGAAGAGCAGCGAAAGAATCAGCTATATCAAAGCTTTTTCCAGGCAGAAATGTGCATCCTATCCCTAAAATAACAATGCAGGATATTAATACGTCTTTTATTGGAATTGTTAACAAGCGTTTTACTGGAATAATTGATAAGCCTTTTACAGGGATATGAGCTTTTGAAAAATCCTCTTTAGCCTGTAATTCAGGATTTTCTGTCAGAACCGCCATAATATTTCTTAATATAAAGGCTGAGATTGCTGCATAAAGTGCAATAATTTCAGGAGTTTCGGGCTCTTTGCCCTGCAAAAACATGAGCATTTCCCCAGAACTCAGGGAAATCATATGAAAACTTGCAAAAAGAAGAATAAAAGCTTCTGCTCCCATGCAGAGGGTTGTGATTTTTCCATGTCCGTAGTTATGGCTTTCATCTCCAGGTTTACTTCCAATTGAAAAATCCAGGAGTTTTATACATTCATCGGTGAATTCGGAGAAGGAGCGAACTGCATCGGCAAGAAGCAAAGTACTATTTCCCAAAATCCCGGCTAGCAGCTTGAAAAGTGTCAGTATCAAACTCAAAGCAAGCCCTGTATAAGATCTATTGCGGATTTTGTTGTGGGTTTTGTCAAGCTTTTTATCCGCTTGCATTCGAAGTTCACCGTTAATTAGTTTTTCCAATCTTCTTTCTAGCTCAAACGTTGCCTCGTTTTCGATCAACCATTTTTTGAAAAGGTTTTCAATCAAACGTTTTTTGAAAAGGTTTGTGCCACAACTGTTGCACCGTTTAATCACGCTGATAGGGTTCGGAGATAAGATACTCAACTTCAATTAGTGCTGAGGTTTTTGCCCAAGCCTTTTTTTAAAAGGCTTACGGTAAAAACAAAAACGAAAACGATTTTTTAAATTGAATAAGCCCTCGAGTGCCTGTGTTTTTATAACGCGGTCACAATACAGAGTTTAGCCACTCATTCAATACTTTTGGGAGGATTGGTAAACACAGGTTTAATACCTGTGCTTACCTGAAGAGTCGTTTTTAGCTGTTTTTCTGTTTTTTCCTGCAATTTTAGACTTTTTTTATGTTTATTGAGGTTGGTGCAGGTCTTTTCCCAGGTACTCGAGAGTTTTACTCAATGAATGCTGATTATTTTACTATTAGAGTGGGATTACGGTTTTTCCGTGGACCTCGTTCATTACCATGCCAAGAGCTGTATAAAGAGCTCCAAGACCCATAACAAGTCCTACATAGCCAGCTACTATAAGCAACCCTGTACTACCGGTTGCGTTTACAACAGCAAGCAACATAAATAGCAAAAATAATGTAACAAAGACAAACTGAAGTGCACGGACTCCTATTCTCATAGTAGCGACCAGCATAACAAAGGTATATACACCCCAGATAAAGAGATACGCGGCCATAGCAGTTCCGGACGAAGCCTCAGCCCAGCCGATTGCAGGCATTACAAGCAATCCGGCCAGTGAGAACCAGAACAGGCCGAAAGCAGAGAATGCAGTCCCTGCAAAAATATCTCCTTTTTTCCAGGACATAATTCCTGCAAAAACCTGGGCAAACCCACCCAGAAATATTGCCATGGAGACAATCATCGATTCCACAGGATATATCCCTATGTAGCTTAGACTTAACAGAACTGCGGCAAGGCCAAGGCCGGTAAAGCCCAGAGGGGCAGCATTTGCAGTCTTGTCAACTATTACAGTAGCAGTTCCTACGTTTTCGCTCATGGTTTCACCTGAAGCCATACTTTTAAAAAAGTTAAAAAAGAAGTTTAGGGCTTAGAGCCCGTAGTTTTCTGGTTTGAAAACTGCAACTTCTTGCTTGAACTTGGTCAGGTTGTCGCTCATGAACTTGTCAGCATCGTCAGTGAGGGCTTCGAGGTCGGCCTTAACCTTTGCAAGAGCATTGGTTTCGAACCTTGTGAGTCTGAGCTTGCCAGAGCTGACGCCTTCTTCGACGATGTTGCAACATTCGATTGCTGCGTTCTTTGAACGGAGGTAGTTGTTCTCTCCATCCTTTGCGATTGCCTGTCCTACCTTGTAGGCGTTGTCGTAAGCAATCACATAGCCCTGCGGGTCTCTGTATTTGTCAGAGAGCACGAGAATGTCTCTGAGGTCCTTTGCTTTTCCGGTCTTAAGGGCGACGTTCATCATGGAACAGTCGTATGCAAGGGTCTCGGACCAGCACTGAACAGTTGTACCGCCGAATTCACCGTGGTACTCAACGGACTCGTTGGACCAGAGGTCACAGCACTGCATGACAATGTTACCCATCAGGTCAGAGTGGGCACAGGTTGAGGTCTTACCTTCCTGAGTAATTGGTACACCTGCAATGGCCTTTATGATGCTGTTCTCATAACCACAGTCCTTTCCAGGGCCTACTGCACCGGCTTCATATGCACAGAGGGATCTTGCTGCAGAGATTGCCCTTGCAACAATTGCAGTTGTGTGGGCAAGGTTCTTGTCAAGCAGACCGCCTGCAATGAACATTGCAGTGTTTGCCTGGGCACAGTCTGTGTCACCTGAGGCTACAGTTCCTGTCTTCTTTGCAACGTCTGCAATGTCGGACCAGACCATTTCCATGTCCATGCTGCCAAGTACACCAATTCCGAAGAGGATACCTGCAGTGTCGTTTCTCAGAATAGAATAGTCGAAGACTTCCTTACCACCCATTGACTCAACTGCGAGCAGGTCTGCACCATTGTTGGCAGCTTCTTCAAAAGCTTCCATAAAGGTGCTGTACTTGTCTCCTCTGAGCTGGAGGTAGTCACGGTCTTCACGAATGTCACCAATTGTGTGGCGAAGTGCACACTTTATGCCGTATTCGTCATGGTATTCTTCCATGATGGTCTTCTGGGCATGTGCAACAGCTCCTCCCCAGGAGGGATTGTTGGACATCTGCTGAACGTGTTCAGTTTCAAGTACAACAGAGGGAGCTCCTATCTGGACCATCCTTGCCATAATGTCAGTGGTGATCCTTTCATACTCTTTTATGAGTTTTTCTTTGGATGCGCCGGCTCCAGGCCTTGGGGCATAGTTTACTTCGGGAGTCGTGTAACCGGCACCAATTTCAAGGCCAAGCCCTGCTTTTACAGGGAATTTTGATTGCCCGAAAATCAGTTCATCTGCGTTAGCATAAGCCATTGAAGTGTATTTTTTTACCATTTTTGCTCCCTCCTCAGTGTTTGTGGAATTCCTCTCTTAATGCTGTGATATCTGTAGTACCTGCAACGATTGCGTCAGCAATCTTGGGGGCATCAGCAGCTTCTTCACCATAAACTCCAAGTTCATACTGAGACACGAAGTCCTGGTTCACAGCACCGCCACCACATGCGAATGGGAGCTTTATTCCCTTCTCAAGGAGCTTGTCATTAACTTCCTTGAATGCATACATGGTGGTTGTCATAAGAGCAGTACCTGTGAGCATTATTGGCTTCTCTTTTTCGACTGCAGCGATTACTTCGTCTACAGGAACATCTCTTCCAAGGTCAATTACCTCGTAGCCATTTGCTCTCAGAAGGGCAGCAACAATGTTCTTTCCGATGTCATGGACGTCTCCTTCTGCAACATGGCAGACAACCTTGCCCTTTGGCTCGGGAACTTCGGTGGTCTGGCTCTTACAGAAGTCGATACCTGCCAGCATGGCATCAGCGGACATCATAACGTTCGGGAGGAAAATGATACCATCGTCGTAGAGCTGGGTTACAACTCCCATTCCTACCATCAGGGCATCATCGATAAGGGCGATTGGCTTCTTGCCTGCATCGATAGCAGCCTGGAGTGCGTCAACTACGTCATCCTCTTCTCCCTCATAGATTGCTTTTGCAACAGGATAGATGAGTTCGTCTTTTGGATAAAGCTCTTCTGCAGCTTCATCAGGGGTCATTTCCTTTTCGAGGGCGACGTTGTAGCGTACTAATATGCCGTCGATATCTTCCAGTTTCAAATCCAACATATTTTAACCTCCATTTAGCAAAAGAGTCTCGGATTGCTCAGATCGTTGACTCTGCAAGTCACATCTCCCTGAAATGTTTAAGCGTTTTTTACCAAACGCTTCTTGAATATAATGGCAGGGAATTCGAAAACCTCCAGATCGAATTCCTTCCATTGAGAGGGATTGAATAACTTTGAGTGGTGTACTGTTCATTCAGAAGCTGGATTTCAGTCCGTTCTCTTGTTTTTCAAGCTTTCTGAAAATAACTTTTGAGTTACTTCCCGTTTTTTATCCCGTTTTTAAGCTTTTTTCAGAAAGCTTTTAAGCTGCCAGGTTCAGATATCTTTTATTTTCTATTTCCTGGCCCTTATGGATTTTTTCCAGTTAATTCTGATAAGTGTACTCCCTAGTATTCCGGGATGCACTTGCAGATCACAGTTAGATTTTATTGCATATACCTTCACCTATGTTAATTTTTGAATCGCTATAATTTTATAATTCTCATCTCAATTTTCTCTGCAAATGATTTTGTAAAACAGAAGTATTTTTTTGCTCTCTTTGATCTAAACAACGAGATCAAAATTTATTGGTCGATTATTTTCAATTCCAAAGCGATTTTATTGCAGAGGGTGAAGATACGGAAGTTTTTATTTTGAGCGAGGAGGTTATCAAGTAGATTTGTTTTTTATTGTAGATTTGAAACAGGCAAAATATGGTGATCAAAGTATATTTTTGAAAGTACACAAGTGAAATGAATCTCCTGTTTAGTTCTCCTCAGTAATTACCTGATTTCTTACTTTCGATGGGAACTTGCGCAAGAGTTTCCATAACTCCGATCTTTTAATTCTCTGGAGTTTATTCAGATTTATTTTTTGCCGTTTTTCAACTCTTTTTTAAACAGAGGCAAACTATTTTCCGGGAAGGTTATTCCATCTCTGTCTTTAATTTTTTAATAAGCAGGCGTCTTTATGACTGTTTTAAATTCTGCTGTTTCTCCGGGGTCAGTTTTCTCCAGATGGCTGAAAGAGTACCTTACCTCTCTATCCAAGAGGTTATCTTCCGGACAGGGGCGATGACCATTTTATAATATATATACTTTTTGTGTGTCAGGTCAAGGCTGTCCTGAAACGGAAACATTTTTCCTTCTTCTTTACTTTCATCCATGCCGCAACGTCCTGAATCGGAAACTTTCACGCCGGAAACATTCTTCCTCCTAGAATTTTCTTCTCCCTGCCAGGTTGAATTATGGATTATTCCTGCTCTAAGTTCTAAGAAGATTCAATAAATAAGCCCTAAGTTATCAAACTCTGTCTTTATGACCTGCAGGCCCTTCTCGCAATCCTCCGGAGATTTGCCGCCTGTGATCACCAGTTTGCCAGAGCTGAATATGAGCACTACTACCTTGGGAGACTCAAGCCTGTAAACAAGTCCTGGAAATACCTCTGGCTCGTATTCTACGTTCTCCATACCAAAGGCTATGACAATTGTATTCAGGTTCAGGTTCGTTTCCAAATCAGCAGTTGCTACAATGTTTTGAATATAAACCTCAGGTTCTGAATTTATTTTCTCGCAGCCAATGGACTTGAGTATTTTAGCCAGATTGATTATGGCCATTTTAGCGTTCTCGACCGTCTTAGCCCCGGTACATACTACTTTTCCGGAGGTGAAAATCAGAAAAGCAGCCTTTGGGTTCTCAGTTCTGTAGACCAGGCCAGGGAACTTAGCTTTGTTATATTCTGCTCCCTCCAGTCCGGCCTCTATCTTCAGCAGGTCGAAATCTTCCGCCAGAGTGGTGGATGCCACCACATTCTCTATAGTTATTGCGTATTCCATACAACATATATCTTAAGTGTTCTATAGAAGCCATTGTCGGTTTAAGTCACAAATGGTTAAAAACTGGGGTCTGTACGGGAGAATCAGTTAATGTAAATATTATGAAAATAGCAAAATTGGTTATCTACCAGTAATACACGGTTGATTTTTCATAATCAAGTTTCCAATGTAAGAATTATTCATTTTCATGTGTTAAAACGGGTCTGCTGTAACAATCGAGTTGCAGAGCTAAAGGCTTAGAAACAGCATAAAAAGTATTCCAAAAAAGATGACGGCTTTTGTGGACTATTAAGGAAAAATTTTAAATTTTGGAGGAAAGCTGTCTTTCTTTCAGGCATCTGCTTATTGCCATCCACAGCTTTAATAAGTTCGTTTTTGGGCATGGCGTTACCGCAGAAAATACCGCTACTCTTGATTGAGATTTTCTTCATTTTTTAAGGACTTCTATTTTAGGGATTGTGCGCAGAGGTTACACTTCCCTTTACAAGATTTTCCTGATGCCTGAAAGAAAGCTTAATGTGGTTTATGTGGTTTGGTGGTTTATTGGTTGGGTAGTTTATGTGATTGAGTGGCTTATGTGGTTGGGTGGTTTATTTGATAGGGTGGTTTGTGTTATTGAATGGTTTATTTGATAGGGTTTTTTATGTGGTTGTGTCGTTTGTGTGATAGGGTGGGTTGTGTTATTGAGTGGCTTATGTGGTTGGGTGGTTTATTTGATAGGGTGGTTTGTGTTATTGAGTGGTTTATTTGATAGGGTTTTTTATGTGGTTGTGTCGTTTGTGTGATTGAGTGGTTTATGTGGTTGGGTAGTTTATCTGATAGGGTTGTTTATGTGGTTGGGTCGTTTATGTGGTTTGGTGATCTATGTAGTCAGGGTTTAGCTCTTCTGCCTTATTTTTTATGCTTTCCATAATCTATTCGGAAACAGAAATCCCTGTTTTGATGGAGATCTCCTGTGAAGCGATTTCAAATTAGGACGAATAGGCCGAAACTCCCGACATTTGAATCGAGTTTTCTCTGCCCAGGGCTATTTTGTTCCCACTGGTTACTTCCAGCAGTCCGAGCAATTTGTCTAAATTTTCTCCTCCCTGTAGGGCCGAAAAATGAATCATTCTTGCTCTGGGGTTTAATTTGCGCAGGAACAGGCAGATTTCCAGGAGTTCTTCACGGTTGTTTATAAGTTCAACTTTATTGATGCCCAGGATATCGGCCTCGCCTATCTGATTTTTCATGAAATTATGCAGCTCTTCGGTCTCCTTACTCAGGCGGGCAGCATCCACAAGATTCACTATCGGGGCAAAAGTTATTCCCGGGATTCCCATATTTTCAATATTTCTTTTTATTTGTCCAGGGGGAGTTATTCCTGCGGGTTCTATTATAATAGTGTCCGGATTGTAAGATGCAATGATATTTCTCAAGGTGTATTCCATGCTGGTTTTCAGGGGACAGTAGACACAGTCACTTGTAATTTCCCTGGTTTCAACTTCCCCTTCCGAGATCGTATCTCCATCGATCCCTATTTCTCCGATCTCGTTAACGATAACTGCCACTTTCTGTCCCTGTTTTCCCAAATGTTCAACAAGTTTTCTTATCAGTGTGGTTTTCCCGCTTCCCGAGAATCCTCCGATTAACATACATTTCATGCCTTTACACCTTCCATAAGTTAAGCAAGAGTCCGAATAACTCTCTGGGTAGTGATAATGTCTCTATAGGGTGGCTAAAATGGGGAGACATTGCCACAAGTGTTTAAGAACGTTTTTTCGGGGTTATCTCCAGAGGGTGTTATTCCTTTTGACTCTATAATTAAAGATTCTCTCAATTGTATATAGCTTAACCGACACTGTTTTTTTATTGAGGTGCAATATTTTCTCCTTTTAAAAATAAGCTTTTCCTGAAATTTCATACTTGCCTGAATTTTCCAACACATTGTATTTTCAATATTCCAGGGGGATAACAAAATTCCGCAGGCTAGAAAAAAAGAAGTCATCAAATATTGAAGGGTATTGAAAATTTGAAGGCTTGACTTGCATATTTAATATATACAATCCAGAGTCTTGAGTATCTAGATTCCTGAGTATCCAGATTCCTGAGTATCCAGATTCCTGAATATCCAGAGTTTTGAAGAACTTGACCCTGCTTACAGGTCAATGGCATTTATAATATTCTATGATCAAGGCTTTTCGTTGTTTTGTGTAGATATCCTCATAATATCTTTATAAAAACCAATGCGGTCTCGAATTGAAAGCTATTTTATCCACAGGGAATGACAAAGCGCTCAAATCAATAAAAGAGCGCTCTTTTCAATATACTTTAAATATGATCTCCACAATATACATTATATATTATCAGAAATTAAATATAATCCTCACAATATTTATTTAGTTCTGGTTGAAAATTATTCCACGTTTTTAAGACGAGAGAGTTTTATCAATTGATACACGGATATATGTCTCTGAGCAGGACCCGAATAAGCAAGAATAAAATCTTAATTGCTTTTAATATTGATTAACGTGATATGTATCGTTGATATGAAACGCTTTTTATTTCATCATCTCTTGACTAAAGGCTGAAACTATGCTGCCTCCATGATCGTGGTGGGTTTTAGGGCAAATTCTGGCGAATTTGTTCCGGTTTAGACAATATATGAGTAATTGGAAGCTGATAAACATGAGTTCACTTATAGACCTGATTTTTTTCTCTGAAAAAAGAAAAAATCTTCTTGTTCAGTTAGCTAATGGGCCGATGGATATTAACGAGATAAAAGAAGTTCTTAATGTAAACTCCTGTGCTCTAATGCCTCAGATTAAAAAACTGAAAGATATGGATATGATAGTGCAGAAGGGAAGTATCTACCAACTTTCGGATATAGGAACAGTAATTGTTGAGAGAATGCTCCCTCTTAAAGCTGTTCTTGACGTTTTTGACGGAAACAAGGACTACTGGTCAAAGCATGACAGGTCTCCTATTCCCGAACACCTGATTAAGAAAATTGATATGCTGGAAAAATGTAACCTGGACGAACCTGATCTTGACCACCTTTTCGAGTTTCCAGGGTATTTGCGTGACAAGCTAAATGATTCAAAAACTATAAAATCCTTTTACTCTTATTTCTGTCCTGATTGCCCGTCGATCCATGCTGCCTGTGCGGAAAACGGGGCTGAAGTACACCTTATGCTCGATGAAAAAGTGTATAAAAGATTTAAAAACGACTTCACCGAAGAATTTAATGTATTGCTTGAAAATAAAGTATCGCTTTATATATACTCCGGCAAAATAAGGCCCTCTTCCTTCATGGTTACTGATAATTTCTTTATGCTGAAACTCTTCGGAAAAGAAGGGGAATTCGATCACCGGAAGATCACGAGTTTTACTCCAGGTGCCCTGGAGTGGGGTAATGAACTGGCCCAGTATTATATAGACCGTTCCACGAAAATCAATTAAAAAATTAAGGCTAATTCAAAGATCAGTTAAAACCGGAGATCAATTAAAACCGGAGATCAATTAAAACCGGAGATCAATTAAAACCGGAGATCAATTAAAACCGGAGATCAATTAAAACCGGAGATCAATTAAAACCGGAGATCAATTAAAAAATGTGAGGAAAAATTTCTTTACTCACGAATTTCTTTTTCCTTATCACCATGCTTATGTTTTTCATGATGTTCATGTTCATGATGTTCATGTTCATGGTTTTCATGTTCATGGTTTTCATGTTCATGGTTTTCATGTTCATGGTGCTCATGTTCATGGTGCTCATGTTCGTGGTTATGTTCATGCTCGATTTTGTTTACTTTTATTTGTTTTCTCTCAAAGACCTCATATACCGAATTTTTTACAGCAGCTTTAACAGCTTCCTTGTCAACGTTTGAGACCGCGGAAAGTATCTTGAGGGTAGGGGTGGCTCCTTCCTTTGATTTGATCACATCTTCCTGGGGCTCTTCATAATATACTGTAACGCTCTGTTTCACGGTTTCTGACCCATTGTCCAGGAAAAGCTTGATGTGCCCTATAAATTCGGGATTTAGTTGCAGCACCTTTGATTTTATCGTGTTCATCAGTTCGGTTGTTAATTCCCTGGCAGCCTCAGTACTTAGACTTCCGTTTTCAACTGCAAATTCTGCAGAATAACTGCCTACTTTTGAGGCTTCAATTGAACTTTCGGTCTCCTCCGGTGCGGAAGGTTCAGCTTTAGAAGGTTTTCCTTCTTCTGTTATCTCAGCTCCAGGCGCTTCTCTCGATAGTTCTTCAAGATCCGGAAGTACTAACCGCATAAAATTCTCAAAGCTCTCGCCCGTGTCTTTTCCTGAAAGCAGGACTATTTTGGATTTCGGGTTCAGTTGCTGGACCGAGGCTTCAAGGATTGGAATCCGAATAGGTTCTATCAGGTCTATCTTATTTATCCCGAGAATTTCCGCATCAATAATCTGCCTCATGGCAAATTCTTTTACTTCTTTCATCAGGTGCTTGAAACGGCTGCCGTCAATCAGGGTCACAAGAGGAGCGATTTTTACCTGCTCGCCAAGGTTCATGAGTTCGATTTCTTTCTTTATTATATTCGGGAAAGCTATGCCTGTGGGTTCGATCATGAGGATGTCAGGCTTGTATTCATTTGCAAGATAAGTAACTGTTACCCTTAACCCTACTTTCAGAGAACAGCAGATGCACCCACTCGTGATTTCCTTCGTATCGAACCCGAACTTTTTTATCACATCCCCGTCAATTCCGACTTCCCCGATCTCGTTCACTATAATGGCAACTTTTTTTCCTTTCTCTGCCAGGTATTTGCCCATATTGATAATAGTGGTGGTTTTCCCGCTTCCCAGAAATCCCCCCACCACAATGACCTGCACGTTTTTTCCTCCCTTCGTACCTTCTTGCCTATTGCTTATTGCCTATTGCTTATTGCCTATTGCTTATTTTTCCTTTATTTGTTTTTAATCTCAATAAGCTTACTCGTTTTACTTTCCTGCGACTGTTAGATTTTCCCATTTAAATCTGTCATCAGGGCAGGCGTGCAGACAGCGCTGGCAATTTGCACCATCACAGAGGTCAGTCCTTATTTTTACGGTTCCGTTTTCTTCCATTCTCAGGGCTCCGTTAGGGCAGACCTTTACGCACTTATGGCAGCCTTCACATCCCTCGATTACCATAGTAAGGTAAGTCCCGACTTTTTCCAGTACTTCAAGCCCTTCTTCTCCAAGTTCGGGAATATCCCTTTCAACCTGGCGGTCAATTTTGAGAATAGAAGAAGGTTCACCAATTATGGGCAGTTTTTTCTTTTTCAGGAATTTCTGAAGCATCTTAAAGGCCATACCCTCGTTCCAGTAAGCAAGCTCCAGCATATAAGCCTCCTTAAACGCATCGGAGGTTGCAAACATTACATGGGTGCCCACTATTTCCTTTGCAATTGTCTGCAGTTCCCAGAGCCTGTCTTCAGAAAGCAGGATTTCCCTGGCAACGGTTAGGGAGGTATTTCCTATCTGGGAAACATAATTCGCGTTGTAAGGGATCATTCCCACCTTATGGGCTTTTGCAGCGTCCATATAAGTACCCGCAGCGCCTGACATGTGAGCGGTCTGAAGTTCTTCCATGTCTATGCCTGCAGATGCACAGAGTGTAATATGTCCTGCCCTGATTGCACCTATTGCTCTTCCTGCTTCAATAAGGTCCTTATTCGTGAATTTTATCCCGTCTTGAAGGTGGAGAATGCCATCTGGAGTTTGAATCTTTGGCAGCACAATTAATTTGTTTCTCATGCCTGCTTCTATAAGGGCAATAACTCCGGTACCAGTGATGCCTTTTGCAGTAAGTTCTCCCTTTTCTATGATTTCTCCTGTTTTTGGATTTACAAGGTCACCCCTGGTGGCTGTCATATCCCTGTCAAGTACGTAACACCGCAGATTTTCTCCTTCAAATTCCACATCAGAAATTGTATGGGGGGACGCAATAGATCCGTATTCTATCTCCTGTCCCTCAAGAGCTGGGCCTGCAGCGGCTGAACCGGTATATATAACACCGTTTGCTTTAAGAGCCATTTCGGCATTTGTGCCATAGTCCGTTGCAATAGCGATCTCATTACTCTCAATCATGCCAGCCTTTACAATAAGAGCAAGAGCATCGGCTCCAACTTCGTGTTTAATTGCCGGGGGCACAAATAGTTTGCAATTTGCAGCTTCTTCAAATCCCTCTATTTCGGCCAGGGGTATTATTCGAGCATCCCTGTTTTGCTCTTCTATGTGGTATTTTTGCTTTTTACGCTCTCCGGCGTATGCCAGGTCTTCGATTGGAATACCCTGAAAGATGGAAAGCTGAATTGGATTTCCGCAAATCGAAAATTTTTCCATTTCTGCCAGGTCCACTCCAAGTTCAGCAAGAATATTTTTTACCGCGGTTGCCGAGAGCCCGTGGGCCTTGTCAAGCCCGTAATGGATTGCAAAATCAAGATGGTCCATTACGTTTGCTCCGGGCAGGGGATTTCTCAGTGTTATAACGGTTTTCTTAATTTCCCCGGTCTCCAGGTCAATTTTCTGGGCCCTAAAACCGCTGGTTCCGAGGTCAATTGCAACTCCTATTCTCATATCTTAACCTCCTCCAAAAAAAGTTTAAGATTTGTTAGCCAGTACGTTTTAGACATATTCTGAGTTTAATATATTTAGATATGTATTATGTTGAATTAGATCTAAAGCTATTTAACTGAATTGTTTATTCTAAACGACTCTCCTCAGTTCACAGCCTGTCAGAGTCTGGCTCTAGAGTTTTCACTCCACCTGCTAAAACTAAAAAAATATGAAGTAGGACACAATTCCAGGTATTCTAAAATTCTTAGATCTATGAATGTGTCCTTAAAAAAATAAATAAATTTTTGTGCCTTTTCAGGCGTAGTACTCGTCTCTTGCTGCAACCATTGCTTTGATGTTTTCGAGAGGGGTCATGGGTGCAATCCCACAGCCAGGTGCAAGCACATCGATGCCGCCTTCAAGAGCTACTTTTGCTTCAGCTTTTATCTTGTCAATAGGCCCGGGCAGCAGGGTAAAAGGACTGGAAACGTTTCCTACTAATCTTGCTCTGTCTCCAATGACTTTCTTTCCTTCTGCTGCATTACCGATCTTTTCTTCTACGCTGAGGCCTTCAAAACCGCAGTCTGCCATGTCACTGAGGATAGCGTTAACCTTTCCGCAGATGTGGAGTACAGTCACGGAGTTAACGCTAGCTGAAAACTTCTGTAACCTTGACTGGAGGAACTGTCTGAATGTGTCAGGGCTCATAAGGTCAGGGGAAGCGACAGGGTCTGCAATAGCGATGACATCTGCACCGGCTTCAACCATTGCGTTTGCATAAGCGATTGCAGCTTCTGTGGCGATATCGAGAGCCTGTTCAAAGAGGTCAGTCTTTTTAATGGACCATTTCATGAAGGATTTTACACTTACCAGGTCAGAAGCGACTGTAATAGGTCCTTCCATACCTCCGATAATTGGCACATCAGGACCTACTTTTTCCCTGACAATCTTAAAAGCTTCGAGTACGGCTGGGATTCTACCCTTCTGCAGAAGGTCTGCGGGGACGGCTGCGCCATCGAGGCTTTTGGGGTAGGGGTGTTCTATGACAGAAGGCTGTCTGTTCTTGGTACCCATATTGATTTGGCAGCCCATTGCTTCAACAAGCACGGTAAGACAGTAAGGAAGCCTTACAGCTTCAAGTCCGCTAAGTTCATAGTTGGCGATTGCCAGCTTTGCCATAAGCTCGGGATTGGTGTGAGCTTCAGGCCAGGCAGCTCCAACTTCATCCATAAGTTCTACAATCCCTGTCTGGGTTACGGAGCAGACAGGTACTTTGTCAACGGGCTTGCCTTCAAGGGCAGCTAAGAGTCTCGTTTTAAGTGTAAATTCGCTCATAGTCATACCTTTTTAAGTTATCTCAATTTATTTTTATTAGGATTTTATTGCCTACTTGACAATATTATTGTTTAGACCTTTTAAATCCAAAAGGTTTCACGCCCCGGAATGAAAAATCCAGAGTTTTGAAACACAGTTAAAATCTCAGGTTTTGCCTGGGAACTCAAAAATAAATTCGAATCTCCCTTTCCACCTCACCCGAGTGGAGATGAAAACAAGGGTACTAAAAATAATTCTCAGGCTCCTTTGATTACATTAGAGTACGGGCATTTTTTTTAGTTAACAACTTATAAAAGCTATTTGTCAAGAATATTTTTTTACCATATTTCTAATAAATAGGGTCATAAATTTCGACCCCGTTGTTCAGCTTTCTACGGTATCTAGGTTCTCCATTTTACGGTATCTGGGTTCTCTATTTTTCACTTTACTTTGTTAATGGATCAAGCCTGATCTGATAACGAATCAGATGTAATTTTTCCCTGCCTTATTTTCTCTTTTACTTTGCTGCCTCTCTTACTTTGGATTTCGAGATGTTTTCGGAATCTATGTCAAGCTTCTTATTCTTGTATCACATTAAATCACAATGGGGATTCGATGGGGAAGAATCTGACTGGCGATAACAGCAAGATTTGTTCGCCCCAGGGGAACGAGCACAGTATTCCACTTTCGGTTTTTCTTCAAAAACTAGGGGTTGACGAAAACGGACTCCGCGATCAGGAAGCTGCCAGGCGGCTCAAAGAATGCGGAGCGAATATTCTTGAGGAAACAGGAAAAGAGAGCAGAATTAAAAAGTATCTCAGGCAGTTTCGGAATTTATTCTCGATCCTGTTAACTGTGGGATCTATTCTGTCTTTCATTGGAGAATACCTTGATCCAGGGAAGGGAAACCTGTATATAGGAATTGCTCTTGCAGGCGTTGTAGTCATCAATGGGACCTTTACATTCATACAGGAGTACCAGGCTGAAAAAACAATGGAAAGCTTTCGTCAGCTTCTTCCGCCTCATGCCAGGACCCTGAGGGAAGGAAAGGTAAAGGATATTCTGGCATCGGAGCTTGTGGTAGGAGACGTCATCCTTCTTGAGGAAGGAGATAAGGTTCCTGCCGATGGGCGTTTGATTGAAATTAATACTCTGAAAGTGGATAACTCGGCTATTACTGGCGAATCCGAGCCTCAGCTTCGGTCCCTTGAATGCACTCATCCAAATATGCTGGAGTGCAGGAACATGGTTTTTTCAGGGACTCTGATACAGAGCGGGAATGGAAAAGCTGTTATCTTTGCCACTGGAAAAAATACTCAGATCGGAAGCCTTGCAACACTCACACAACAGACTTCGGGCGTGGATACTCCCATTCGAAGAGAAATAAATTACTTCATAAAAGTCATATCCACAATTGCGATTTCCCTTGGAATAGTCTTTTTTATACTTGCTTTTCTTCTTCAGGATGTTTTTCTTGCAAGCCTGATCTTTGCGATTGGAATTATTGTCGCCAATGTGCCCGAAGGACTTTTGCCCACAGTCACTCTTGCCCTCAGCCTTGCGTCCAAGCGAATGGCTTCGCGGAATGCCCTTATAAAACAGCTTGAGTCCGTAGAAACTCTGGGCTCGACAACGGTTATCTGTACGGATAAGACCGGTACCCTGACTCAGAATAAGATGGCAGTAAACTCTATCATGATCGGTTTTGAATGTCTCGTTCTCGAAAACCCTGCCAGCACTAAAAAAACAACCACAGAACAGGACATCAGCGAAAGCACAAACAAAGCGGATGTGGAAAAATTTGCGGATTCAGGGGCAGAAGAATTCTGTGCCCTAAAAAAACCTGTATGGGACCCTGAAAAATTGCCCTCTGTTTTCATAAGAGTTGCAGGGCTATGTAATAACGCAAAACTTCGCGAGTCTGCCCCGGGATATACCGGTGACCCAACCGAAGGCGCACTTCTCGTTTTTGCAAATGGCCTGGAGGATATCGGAAAGCTCAAGAATGATTATCCGAGGCTGGAAGAATTTCCTTTTGATTCGCTGACCAAAAGAATGGAAGTTATCTGTCGCACTCCGGAAGGAAAACTTGAAGTTTATCTCAAGGGCGCCCCGGAAGTAGTTGTGAAAATGTGCAGTTCATCCCTGGATTCAGGAGGGACCCGGAAGCTGGATGAAACTGAGCAACAAAAGCTTCTTAACCGGCACCTGAACCTTGCAAAAAAAGGAGAAAGAATTATAGCTCTTGCATACAGGCCGATAGAAGAACTAAGGGAATATACAGGGGACTTCATCTTCCTGGGATTTGTAGGAATTGTAGATCCTCCACGCCCTGAAGCCAGAGAAGCTATAGCAAAGTGCCATACAGCCGGGATCAAGGTTGTCATGATCACGGGCGATCACCCTGTCACTGCAGAATCAATAGCAAAGGACGTAGGACTTGCAAACTCAGGAAACCTGGAGATTATTACCGGAAATGAACTGGCAACGCTATCACGCGCAGATCTTGCTTCAAGATTAAAAAATCCGAGCATTGTCTTTGCCCGCACTTCTCCTGTACAAAAACTGAAAATTGTACAGCTCTTTCAGGCCGAAGGGGAGATAGTGACCATGACAGGAGACGGGGTCAATGATGCTCCTGCAATCAAGAATGCGGATATGGGTGTTGCTATGGGCAGCGGTACGGATGTGGCGCGCGAAGCTGCGGATATGGTACTCCTTGATGATAATTTCGCTACGATTGTGAATGCTGTAGAAGAAGGCAGGACGGTTTTTGATAATATTAAAAAATTCATCGTATACATCCTTGCCAGCAATATTCCTGAGATCCTGCCTTTCATAGCCTTCGTCCTCTTTGCCCTGCCCCTTCCCATGCCTGTACAGCTTATCCTGGCAATCGACTTGGGCACGGATATGCTGCCTGCGATTGCCCTGGGAAAAGAAAAAGGGGAAGGAGACATTATGAAAAGACCTCCCAGAGCGAAAGAAGAAAAGCTTTTGACTCCTCCTCTGCTTTTTACAGCTTACGCAATAAAGGGTCCTGTAGAAGCTATTGCAGGCTTTTTCTGTTATTTTTCCGTACTTTTTGAGGGGGGCTGGAGTTTTGGAGAGCAGCTTGCAAATAACAACCCCCTTTATATGCAGTCAATAACCGCTTTCTTTTCAGCAGTGATTATATGCCAGATTGCTAATGTTTTTGCTTCCCGAACACGTTATCAATCAGTCTTCTCAATGGGTTTATTCAGCAACCGTACTGTCCTGGTAGGAATTGCAAGTGAACTCTTGATTCTGGCATTTATTATCTGGAATCCGTCGGCAAATCTTATTTTCAATACTTCTCCTCTTGACCTCAGATATTTGCTAATTGCTGTTCCTTTTGCGATATTATTGCTCGGAATCGATGAGTTAAGAAAATATCTGTTGAGAAAGAATGTAATCTGGGTGACCAGATACCTTAAGTGGTAAATCAAAGTTACAAAAAGCGGGATTTACAATGAAAATTGCAATGCTGGTCAAGGTAGCAAACATAAGTGAGTCCCGGTTTTTCTTCATTTTTCAGATTACTTAATATATCATTCTTAATATATATTATCGAGTATACAATGCATGAGCTCCGTAATCAGTATCATTTTGCTAGTATTAAAGCGCCAAAATTAGTATTATTTTGTTAATGATTACTGTTTAAGCCTTTTTTTCCGTAAAAAACTCTAATATCTACTTATAATTGATATCGTGAATTTTGTTGACCTTTTATTTTTGATTTTAGAAAGATATTTTGTTATGAATGAATATAGAAAACTTTTATATAGATTCCAATTTAATTTCATCTGTCAATTATTTTATTACATTATAAAGTTCTCTGCAGACCCACCCCGTGTCTCACCTCCGGTTTAGTTAACCCGAAGCCCCAGCACCGAGCTTAAAATATGAACGTTAGTAGAAAGATCCTTGCTATTATCTATATCATCTTTGCTCTTCTCATTTCAGTTGTTATTTTTGCGTCTCAGAGCATTCTCGGTTCCACTTTTTCCGACTTGCAGGAAAAAGAGGCAGCTGACAACGTAGAAAAGATAGAGAATATGATTAATCTTCAGGTCCTACAGCTTGAGAAGATTAATTCTGCTCTCTCTTCAAGAGACGATGTCAGGAATTTAATACTTAATCAGGACCCTCAAAATCTCAGCAGTGGGACTTCACTCGGTGACATCTTTTCCGTCAGTGGATGTGATTTTATTTTTCTGGTAAATAACTCAGGGTATATTGTGTATTCTGAAATTTCGGGTCCTGAACTCTCTACTCTTAATGCTTCTACTCTTAGTGCTTCCTCTCTTAATTCTTCTACTCTTAATGCTTCCTCTCTTAATTCTTCTACTCTTGATGCTTCTTCTCTTAGTGCTTCTTCTCTTAGTGCTTCTTCTCTTAATGCTTCTTCTCTTAATGCTTCTTCTCTTAATGCTTCTACTCTTGATGCTTCTTCTCTTAGTACTTCTACTCTTAATGCTTCTACTCTTGATGCTTCCGCTCTTCTCAAAGTCCGTCAAAGAATTAATGATGGCAGTTTACTCTGTAAGGGTGCTGAAACTTCTTTAAAAGGTATACTACTGTTTGAAAATGGTCTTGCAGTAATCTCCGGCCAGCCTGTGCTCACTTCGCCAGAAAATAACGAAGTCTCAGGGACAATCATTCTTGGAAAATATCTTGATTCGAGCTTTATCGAATCCGTTCAGGAAAGTACAGGAAGTAAATTTACAATTTCCAGTTTCAACAATGCGTCTTCGGATCTTATGCAGGCTTTTTTTGCAAACCCTGGTCCGAACTTCACATATGCGGTAACTGGAGAAAACGTTACCTGTTATTCTGTGCTTGAGGATTTTTCTGGAAGCCCAGCTATTGTAATCCAGGCTGGCGCAGACAGCAGTATCTATGCCAGGGGTCAGAAGGCTCTCAGATACATAGTGTTTTTCCTTCTGTTCGCAGGCCTCATGATTGGGGCAAGTTGCAAGATTCTTCTCGATAGGGAGGTGGTATCCCGAATAGTTGCAATTGATAATTTTGTGGAGAAAGTAAGACTGAATGAAAATTTCTCCGAGCGATTTTCTACGTATGGGAATGATGAGCTCTCAAGGCTGTCCGAGGGAATAAACCAGACCCTTGACCGCCTGAGAACTACTTCTGATGAATTTAAAGCCCAGGAACACGAAAAAAAGCTAATTCTTGATTCTCTCAGTGAACTGGTAGTCTTTATGGACTCCGACTTGAGGATAATCTGGCTAAATAAAGCAGCTCTTGATCACATGGGCATGAAAATGGGTGACGTTATCGGGCGTCGTTATCAAGATATGTATATTTTATATAAAGAAAACCCGAGTAAGTCGCCGGTACTGAAAGTACTGGAATCCGGGAACGAAGAGTTTGGGGAAGTAGTTACGCAGGATGGAAAAGTCTGGACAGTCACTGCGATTCCCATAAAAAACGAAGATGGCAGGATTACCGGGGTCCTGAAAACAGGGCTTGATATTACTGCACACAGGCGTTCGGAAGAAAAACTAATTCAGGCAAAACTGGAAGCTGAAGAAGCAAACAATTTCAAGAGCGAATTTCTTGCAAATGTTAGCCATGAGTTGCGGACACCTTTGAATTCCATTATAGGTTTTTCAGATATTCTTATTGACAAAGTTTTTGGAGAACTTAACGAAAAGCAGTTCCGATACGTGAACAATATCTCAACCAGTGGGAAACATTTGCTGGTACTTATAAATGATATCCTCGATCTCTCAAAAGTAGAAGCCGGGAAAATGGAACTTCACTATAGTGAATTTTCGATTGATTCCGTTTTTGAAGAAGTTAAAGCCGTTCTCTCCCCTCTTATACAGGTAAAATCTCTTGAAGCAACTTTTAATGTAGAATCCGACTGTACAACGCTTGAAGCCGACAGAGGCCGCATAATTCAGATTCTTTACAACCTCGTAAGTAATGCAATAAAATTTACCCCGAATGGTGGAAAAGTCTCAGTATATTGCAAAGAGAGTGGAAACCGGGCGCTTATTTCAGTCATAGATACCGGTATAGGCATTTCTGCTGAAGACCAGGTAAAGCTTTTCAAGCCCTTTACCCAGCTCGATGCATCAACAACAAGGCAGTATTGCGGCACAGGACTTGGGCTTGCTCTTGTGAAGAAAATCGTGAACTTGCACCAGGGAGATATCTGGGTTGAGAGCGATCCTGGGAAAGGCAGTAACTTTACCTTTTCACTTCCTCTCAGGAAACCGCTGGAGCTCAGAAAAGCTGGGATTGAAGATGTAATCATAGAATTCGAAATGAATAAAGCAGAAGCCCTTTCAGTAAAAGAAAACGTTGAGGATTTGCAGGAAGAAGTAGAACTGCCCGAAATCTGTTTCTCTGAAAAGGGAGATGTTAAGCAGGAACTTATTCTGGTAGTTGATGATGACAAAAGTTCCAGTGAACTTCTCTCCATTATCCTTAAGGACGCAGGATATAGTGTGGCTCTCCTTTATAATGGAAAAAGAGTTTTAAAGGTTGCAAAGATCCTGAAACCCGATATTATCACTCTGGATGTTTTCCTGCCAGATACTAATGGCTGGCTTGTCCTGAGGCAGCTAAAGAATGACCCCTGTACGGCTTCTATACCTGTACTTATTATCTCCATGACCAATAATAATGAGCTTGGAATTACCCTTGGAGCAACCTACTCTTTTGCAAAGCCGGTAAAAAGAGTTGAACTGGTAAATTCTCTCCAGGAAATTACCGGAAAGTTCCGGTTTGAATATCCTAAAGTTCTTATAGTAGATGACGATGAAAATACTGTAGAACTGTTGAGTTCAATGATTGAGCCCGAGGGCTTTGAGGCTATAAAAGCTTACAGCGGGAGAGAAGGTCTACAGAAGCTTTTCTCAGAGCAGCGTCCCGATATTCTGATTCTTGACCTCATGATGCCGGAAATTAGCGGATTTGATGTTATATCCAGCATGAGGGCCGATGTACGCACGAAAGATATACCTCTTATTGTATGCACTTCTGGCGAGCTTACTGAGAAGAATCTCGAAGAACTGAACAGTGAGCTAAAAGGACATCTTATTTCTATTCTGAAGAAAGGCACTTTTGGAAGAAAAGAGTTAATTAATATCATAAAACAATTAGCTATGCTGAAGAGGCGTAATGATGAAAAAAATCCTGATTGTCGAAGATAATCCCATGAACATGGAACTGATCCTGGACCTTCTGGAATTCTACGGACATAACATAACTAAAGCCGAGGATGGAGTAAAGGCCCTTGAACGCCTTGCTGAAACAAAATTCGATATTATCCTGCTGGATATGCAACTTCCGAAGATGGACGGACTTGAGGTTCTCGACAGAATTAAGAAAAATCCTGCTACTGCAGATATCCCTGTGATAGCGGTTACTGCCCATGCTATGAAAGGCAGTGAAGAACATTTCATAGAAATGGGCTGCGTGGACTATGTCTCCAAACCTATAGACATTCACAAATTCAGAGCTCTGATAGATAAGTATCTGGGAGAGAACTAATCTTAACTTCAGAAGGGCAGTACTTCAGAAGAGCAGTTATAGTTTCTCCAGTTGTGTGGACCTGTCCTTATAGTATAAAAAGAGTTCTTCGCACCATTTCAGTGCACTCTCGTCAAAACTCATCAGGCGTTGATGGTCAAACTTTCCCTTCTTGTCGAAAAGCACAAGCGAGCAGAAACGCTCTGTTACTACGTCTTTCAGGGTTACGCTTTTTTCACAGATGTAAATTTCAACATTTTTTGATTCCAGAAGAAATTTCAGATCCGTATAATAATCTTTTTTCATCCTGTCAAAAACGGGTTCTGTCAGAATAAGATCTATTTCAGCCTCTTTTCTTACAAGTTCCAGGTACATTTCAACGTGAAGAGGGTTGAAATATGAGAGAAACATCTTGACGTGTTTTGATTCCAGAAGGTTGCTTCTGAAATCTTCAGGAATTTCAAAAAGCCGGTTAAGGTCTGGTTCAAGCATGAAATAGTTCCCTAATTCATCAATCCTGTTAAGGAGAGCCTCGGGAATTGCGGTAAAGTCATGGTTTGTCCAGTAATCGTAATTTTCTTCAAAAACCCTTACGGTATTTAGCAAAGGTTCCATCTTTTCAACTACTATCTCTCCTATCTCCGAGAGTTTGTAGGTGTTTCTATCGTCCTGTATTATCAGGCGTCCTTCTTTTAGTTTTTTGATCTGGGGCATTATCGATGTCGAGTTGACGTTGAGGGCTGTTTTTATTTCGTCTCCGGTCTTTGGCCCTTCTTCTAGCAGGAGTAATACATCTTTCCTTTTTTCTGAAAGAAACGCCAGATCAATAAGTGATGTTTTCATTTTGTTCCATCTCCCCGGGAAAGTTTTATATTTAGAAGAGATATTTCCCCTTTATTTCTTTTCAGAAAGCAGTCTGAGTTAGTAAAAAATTCTTTCTTCCTCCAGAAGAACTTTGAAGGAACTTCTTGCAACATTATTGCGCTACTTTTCAATTGATCCTTTATATTTTTTTCCAAAAAACCTTATTTTTTTCCCGTAGCCAATACATAACCCACATATTTTGAGGTTAATTTCTTTCGGAATAAAATTTTTTTACTTTTTTCCAGTCTTTTGAACCTGTATCGGACCTTTTTGCTTAATAAGTAGTACTTAGCCATTTTCGAGATCGTGTCTATAAGGTACTTTATAAAGCTCCAGGTCCCTCCCATCGCTTCTGCCATGTATTTTGTTTCCTGAAGGTACCGAATAGGTTTGCACATTCTTACATTAACATCTTTCAGATCTGCTCTTTCAAGTTCTTCTTTCCATTCTTCAGGCGACAGCAGGGAAAATGGAAGTCCTGTTATTTCTCCAATTATTTTTTCGGCTTGAGCGATTTCTTTGGCGGCTTTAGCAGGAATTTCCTTTTCTCTATACATTTCGTTAATCCCCACATAAGCCCCAAACCTCAGAACCCTTGCGAATTCTGTGAAAGCTGTTTCCCTATCTAAAAACTGGGACACAAACTCTGTTATCACGGCATCGAAAGCTCCTGCTTCAAAGGGCAGGGCGTGAGCATCCCCTAATATGAATTTTGCTTTGTCCGAAACTCCCTGTTTTTTTGCCCTTTCTTTTGCTTCCTCAATCGAAAGTTTTGCAATATCAATTCCTACTACCTCACAGCCGATTTCTCTGGCAAGGTAGCAGGCAGAAAAACCGCTTCCACATCCAACCATCAGGACTTTTTTCGTAGAGTCAATCCTGCATAATTCGGCAAGTTTTCTGGTAGAGGTAAGGCCGCCGACATGATAATAAGGTACTCCCAGATAACTCATAAAGTCATAATAGCCCAGAGCTTCGGCTTGTTTAACTGAAAGTTTTTGTTCTCTGTGTGGGATGTCTCTCTCTGCCTTCATTTCAAATCTGCCAGTTTCTGAAATAATTTAACATTCCAAATGATCAGTTCTCATTTTCCTTATTTTTTACCAGGGCAAAGATCCCGCGCAGGATTTCTTTCGGAGAGGGAGGGTTTCCAGGAATTTTTATATCCACAGGCAGGATTTTGTCGACTCCGCCAAGTACGGCATAAGAGCCCTTATAAATCCCTCCATCACAAGCGTCATCTCCGACTGCGACCACGAATTTGGGAAAGGGCATGGCTTCATAGGTTTTTAGAACGGCTTCGGCCATATTCAGAGTGACTGCGCCTGTAACCAGCAGGACATCAGCATGCCTTGGGGATGCCACAAAAGAGATCCCAAATCTCTCAACATCATAATGCGGGGTTCCGAGGTTTGAAACCTCAATTTCCGTTGAATTGTCGCTTCCTGAATCCAGTTCGCGGATTGCAAGGCTGTGCCCGAAAACCCTGTTAACTTTAGTTCTCAGTTTGGAGCCTAGAGTTTCAAGTTCACTATCGGAAAATTCAAATTTTTCCGTTACTTTCGGACGGAAGACGTATGTAAGCGGGTTTACCATCCATTTCACCTCAGAGATCAGTTCCAGCATAGGAAAGATTAAAGCTCTTATTTATCAGAGGAAAATCAGGAACGATATTCCCTAGCACTGCATGTTCTATGGCCTGCCAGTTGCAGAAGGAGGCTGTTCTAACCTTATAGCGGTCGATTAGCCCGCTTCTGACATAAACCCAGTGAAGGTTCTGTCCCCGTGCAGCTTCAACCATTGAAAGGGCATATCCATCTGGAATATTTGAAATTGAAAATTCGGTTGTCTCGGCAATGATTGCGCCTTCCGGGATTGACGCTATAAGTTTCGTTATCAGGAAAGCTGAATTAAGAACTTCGGCAGCTTTAACCTCAAACCGAGAAAGGACATCGCCTGCCATTTTAATTGCTCTTCCCGGAGGCATATCTTTGTATATTCCGTAGGGATGGTCAAGTCTGACATCATATGTAGCTCCGGCAGCCCGAGCAATAGGGCCTGTAAGATTAAGCGGAGCGATCAATTTCTTCTTTAAAACCCCGGTTGTTGAAAATCTGTCAATAAGTGATGAGGACGTATAAACAGCGGTAATCGCGGATTCAAATTGTGGTACAAATGTTTTCAAATAAAGGTCTAGTTTTGAAAGAGATTCGCCTGAAATCTCCTTTTTTACTCCTCCTATATCTATAGTGCCTCTCATAAATCGGGAGCCTGTGAGAAACTCGTTTTGCCTGAAAATATTCTCACGGAGGATCAGGAAAGGTGTTGTCATTCTAGGAAATCCTATATCGGTAATCATGCCCGAGAGATCTCCCATATGCGAGTAAATGCGCTCGAGTTCCAGGAAAATAGCCCTTAAGTAGTTCGCTCTTTCCGGAATTTCAATTCCCGCAATTTTTTCTACGGCCGTACAGAAGGCAACAGCATTGGCAACGGTTTCATCCCCACTTATTGCCTCCGCAATAGGAATACAGGCAGAGGGGCTTTTTCCCTCGGCAAGCTTTTCGATTCCCCGGTGTTTATAAAAGAGCCGGATTTCGAGATTGAAGATTGGTTCTCCGATGACACTGAACCTGAAATGCCCAGGCTCAATAATTCCTGCATGTACAGGCCCGACAGGGATCTGGTAAACGCCTTCCCCCTCTAGCTGTTTAAAAGGATATGCTTCCTCCGGGCTTTCAACAGTCTGAATTTTCCCGTTTTTAAAAGATTTAAGGAGAGGATGAAAGCCTTCAGGATAGGCCTCATGTAAAAAGAGTCTTCTTTTGTCAAAAGCATCTGTAAATTCTATCCCAAATCCGTCCCGGATTTCCCGTTCATACCAGCATGCCGAAGGAAAAACCGTGGCAATAGATGTAGTTTCCTTTCTGACATGCCGCATAAACGCAAATACGTCAGTAGAACTGTTCATTCTGAAAATATAAAAGAGAGTAAAACCAGGTTTTCCTTCAAAATCCTGAACGCAGAACAGACTTATCAGGATAAAACCCTTCTCGGAAAGCGCAGGTACGGTTTTTAAAAACTCCTCTTCTGTCAGGGGAATATAGAATTCATTATTTTTTCCCCTTTCGATCTGCGGCTCTTTACCTGCAATGTCAATCATTAAATCCGTAGCTTGCCGGGTCGCCAGAACCGAAGGAGTCTCCAAAACTGCAGAATTACCTGAAATCTGGTAATTACCTCTTAATTTCGGGCCTGCCGGCATCAGGGAACTTACTGTGTCTTTGTTTGAACTCATCTTCTTTTTGCCTCCCATTCACAGGTATCCAAGTTCGTACACGATTATGTTCAACAGGTTTTCCAGAGGTTCCGGAAAGACAACTCCAAGGGCCAGAATCATAAAAAGAATGGACAGTATTGGAAATTTCATGCCTCCTCGGACTGTATAGGGGATAAGCGGAGTTTCCGTGCCTTCGGTTCCAGCATCTTTCGAGCTCTGGGTAAAGGCTTCGATTAAAAATCTTGCAAATGCAGCCGATGCTATGACTAGGAGGAGGAGAACTGCAAAAACAAGCGGTTTCGAAAATCCGAAAGCTTCCAGCAGGATAAAAAATTTGGCCGAAAAAATCGGGAAAGGGGGCATGCCTATGATTGCAAAGCTACCAATAACAAAGCCCCAGCCTGCAATGGGCTGAAGTGAAAAAACATCTTTTATGTCCTTAATCAGGTTACTTTCGTATTGCCTGTGTAGAATGCCTGCCGAAAAAAAGAGTGAGGCTTTGGTCAGTGAGTGGGCAAGGATGTAAAAAAGTGTCCAGAAGAGAGCAAGAGGCGTTCCAATCCCTATTCCAAGGAGGAGAATGCCCATGTGTTCCACACTTGAAAATGCAATCAGCATCTTCAGGTTTTTCTGCAAAAGCATATTCAGGACCGCAACTGCGATGGTAAGCAGACCAAAACCCAGAAGGAACTGAGATATCATAGTCTCTGCCTGAGTCTGCCTGACAATTGCGTACATCCGCAGAATTCCGTACATGCCTATATTTAACAGGACTCCGGATAAGATGGCGCTTACTGCTGAAGGGGCTTTTGAGTGGGCATCTGGAAGCCACGTATGGAAGGGAAAAATTCCAGATTTTGCTGCAAACCCGATAAAAAGAAACACAAAACTTGCAGTCAACATTTTAGGGGACAGGAGGGCTGCATTTTTAGCCAGTATTGTCCAGTTCAGAGTCCCGCTGCCCAGTACTTCCCCGGAAAGTGTGTATAAAAAGATCAGTCCTATGAACGAAAAGAGCATGGCTCCCGAGGCTATGAAGATGTATTTGATGGCTGCGTCGATGTTTTCTTTGGCAGACAGGATTGCTACAAGTGCGGCTGAAAAAACTGTTGTCAGCTCGGCAAAGATCCAGAACAGAGCAAGGTTGTCCGAAAAGAAAGCCAGGGTCACTGTCGTAAGCAGGAGGCTGAAAACCATATAGAAGATTTTCAGGTTATTCCTGTGCAGTTCCTGGGCCTGCATCAGGCTCTCCACGTAACCATTTGCATAGACCGAAGCCAGGAAAAACAGCAAAGCCGCAATCAGAACTTCATAGAGGCTGAGATGGTCCACATAAAAGTATTCACTTCCGGTTTCAAAAATCGGGAATGGGGTATTGAGCAACACATAAATCCCAATTGCAAGAGACGCAAGGGTGTGTAGAATGAAAAAGGCATTCATTGCCCTGTGAAATTTTGAAAGCGTGATAAGGGCAAAAGCTATGGCTCCCACAGCCAGATAACTGAGTATTATCATTAATCTTCCCTCACTGACCAGATTCTAAGTGTCTGGAGGCGCTGGTGATATTCTTCAATTGTAGAATCTATACCAATTGCCAGGATAGTTGTTAACAGTACAAGGATCATCAGGTCTATTACGATCAGGATTTCTATAATGAAAGGGAGATCCGCAACAAAAATCCCGAAAAGAAGAACTCCGTTTTCCATTGTCAGATAACCGATGGCTTTTGTAATCACTTTCCTCCGGCTGAATATCACAAGCATACCCATGAGAGTCAGCGATAAGCCTATAACAGCCCCCATGAAAAACAACTTTCCCAGAATAAATTCACTGAAAAAGCCCGAGAGAAATACATAGACGAGCAGGATCAGGCCCATGCTAACAATGAGGGACGCTGTTGGTTCCAGGTAATTAAACTTCAGGTCTCTGCTAATCTTGATTTTTTCCCCGATATGGTTTATAAAAAGAGGAATTAGCAGTACCTTGGTTACAAGTGTAAGAACTGCTATCGAAAGCAGTGTTTGGCTGCCCTCGATCAGGTAGAGGAATAAAGCGATCAGGACCAGTAGTAAGGACTGGGAAGCGTATACGTTCAACAGAGAGGCAATGTTCCTTGTGGAAAGGGTAAAAGCTGCAGTGATCAATACAAAGACAAAGAAAATCCTGATTATGTCTTCTAGAAATGCTGGATCTGCCAGTAAAGGAGAGATCATGCAAATACCTCCAGCAGGATGGTAAGTGCGGAAAAGAAAAACGCCATCATATAGAAGCTGGGCAACCTGAAAAGCCTCATTTTTGCAATGGAAGACTCAAAAAGTCCTATTAATCCTGCAAGCAAGCTGGCTTTTACAAGGAAATAGAGGCATGAGACTGAAAGGCTTGCAAAGGTGATCTCGGTTGCAAGCCCCCAGGGAGCCAGGATATTTATCAGGACTGCCATCAGGATTGTCTGTTTAACGGCATGGGCAAGCTCTATTAAAGCCAGGTTTTTCCCTGACTGTTCCAGAATCATGGCTTCGTTCATCATGGTAAGTTCAAGATGCGTTGCAGGGTTGTCCACAGGGATCCTTCCTGTCTCCACTATGATAATAATAAAAAGGGAAATCGAAATAAGGGTAAGGGTCGGGCTTTCCGGAATCGTTGACCCGGCAGTTATTGCAAACATCTCATGAAGATTTACGGTTCTTAAGACATATGCAAGTGCAGCAAAGGCTATGACCATCGTAGGTTCAATGACTGCCGAGAGGCTCATTAAGCGGGAGCTTCCCATGCCTCCAAAAGTGCTTCCAGCATCAAGCCCGCAGAGTGCCGTAAAAAAACGTTCTATTGCGAGCAGGTAGAGGAAAACTATTATGTTTCCGATTCCTGCAGGGGTATCAGGGATAAAGACTATGGGGACAAAGAGTGAGGCCAGAAGGAGAACTGCCAGGTTGAGGTAGGGGGTAATTCTCATGATTCCTGAAGAGTTAGGTGAGTACACAACTTCTTTTTGCATAAGCTTGCGTAAATCTAAATAGTTCTGCAGGAGACCTGGACCTTTTCTTCCCTGGGCGGATGCCTTGACTTTTTTAATCAGGCTCATAAAAAGTGGGGAAACCAGAAGGATAAAGCCCGTATTTAGCAGGGCGAATAAAAGGAATGAAGCATTCATGCGAAATACCTCGTAAATGTCATCAGTGTTAGTACCGCAATGAAAACGTAGAGTACATAGGTATCCAGTTTCCCATTCTGCATTCTGGAAACCTGGGAAGAGACAAGGCTGACTGCATAGGCTACAGGAATATACAGGCGTTCTTCAAAGAATTTAATCAGGTGAATTCTCGCAGTTCCATTCTTAAAAATACTTCCTTTAGTATCTGAATATGTTCTTGTACTGGATATTTCAGTCCTGTAAATCTTTTTGAAAATGACTACAAGAGGCTCCGAAAAGCCTGTAGAGGTGTATTCCATTGTCGGGTGCTGGGCCAGGATTCCGCATCCCCAGGTTTCTTTGCTTATCCTTGTTTTTGAAGGGCCGGAATTGCGGACCATAATCCATACAAGCCCGCATGCTCCGACAAGGATCAACCCGATAAGCAGCATGTCCGGGACCCCGAGATCAAAGCCGAGCAGAGCCAGAATCCTGGATGAAAACAGCCCTGAAAGGATACAGAAAGCTGCAGGCACAGCTTCTCCAAAAAGCATGGGTTTCGGGACTTCGATGGCTTCCTGTGCACATTTTGTCCTCGGAAGAGCAAGGAAGGTAATTCCGAAAAGCTTTACAAAAAGAGCTGCTGCAAGCGCACTGGTGAGGGCAAATACCGAGAGGGTAATAATTAAAAGCACCTTTAGTAGAGGGTCTGGAAGCTCAGATGAATAAAAGTAAGCCTGAAAAAGCATCATCTCACTTACAAAGCCGCTTGTTGGAGGAAGGCCAGCAATTGAGACCGAACCTATCAGAAAAAGAGCGGCGGTTTGGGGCATTCGTTTTACAAGGCCTCCGAAGGCTTCGATGTTCCTTGTGCCAGTAGCATGGACCACTGAGCCTGCACCGAGAAAGAGCAAACTTTTGAAAAGGGCGTGGTTGAAAGCGTGGAAGCAGGCTCCTGCAAGGCTTAAGAGCGCAAGGCTTTCAACTCCTTCCAGTTTAAATATCAGATACAGGCCAATTCCTGTGAAAATGATCCCGATATTTTCTATGCTGCTGTAAGCAAGCAGCCTTTTTATATCGCTTTCTTTAACGGCGTAAATAACTCCCAGTACGGCTGAGAGAGTCCCTGCTATAAGGATCAATGTACCCCACCAGAGTTCTGGGGTGGAGACCGAGAGCAAAAACCGCAGGAAACCGTAGATTGCAACCTTCAGCATAACGCCTGACATCAGAGCCGAAATGCTGGACGGGGCTGCAGGATGAGCATAGGGCAGCCATTTGTGGAAAGGAACAAGCCCTGCTTTGATTCCGAAACCTGTAAAGAGGCAGAGGAAAGGCAAAGTAAGGTCGCTTGCCGGGTAATCCAGTGGTCCGAACTCGGCAGAGCCAGTCAACCTGAACAGACTTATAAAACCCATAAAAAGAAAAGCTGTACTCAGACTTGTCATTATAAAGTAGAAAAGCCCTGCTTTTTTGTTTTCTTCCGAGGTATAATCGTGGAGTACCAGCATTAAGGAAGATAGAGACATTATTTCCCAGAAAACCAGGAAACCTATCATATTTCCTGCAAGTACGACCATCAACATGGCAAGGATAAAGAGGTTTGTGAGGGCTGCCTGAAGATCTTTTCTTGCTTCACTTTTAGCGTGCTCCACATATTCAACGGAATAGATTGAAACCCCTGACGTAACGGCTGCAATCAGCAGAATAAAACCTGCTGAAAGCTTGTCTGCGGTCAGGGTGAAGTCAAGCCCGGGAAGAAATCCGATGGCTGGAAAAGCAGGCTCTTTTCCGGTGTAAAGGATGATGCCTGCAAAAGCCAGAAGCAAGATCGAAGAAAGAAATGATAGGCCAAAAGAAGTTTTTCTTGCGTTTTTACTGCGGCACAGGAGAGGCAAGACAACTCCAGCTATAAGGGCTATAATAGCGCTGTAAACAAAAGCTTCTAGCAAACTCTTTCACTCCTTAAGCTGGCTAACCAAGTGTTCAGCCTTTTCAGCCTGTGTTTACTTAAGGCAAGATTACTTAAAGCAAGATTTTTGGAACTGTTTCCCCTATTATAAATTATGAAAACAATATCGTGGTTCGTATTTACACTCCACCCAAAATTTCGATTTCAAAAATTTTATCTCGAATATTTTTCGCTTAAATCTTCCTAACATTACACAGATTTACATTATAAACTTTTTTGTAAATAATGCTACTTTTTCATTTTTGACACTTGCTTTCTAAAAATAGGGTGTATAGAGCTTCTCAACATTTAATAAAAAAGATTTTTTTTCTGCTTTAAGATGAAAAATCTTCATTTTTTACACCATATCTTTCTATATATATTAAAAATGTATATGCTCTTTAAGTGACCATTGCCTTAGAATGGCATTGATCAGAGAGAAAAAGCCATTAAACGAGAAAAGCTATTTAACGAGAAAATTTTGTATCATACGAGAAAATTCTGTATGAAAATAGAAAAGTTCGTGTTATAAGAGAAAATTTTGTATCAAAAGAAAATATTCTGTATTAAAAGAAAATAGTTCGTATTAAAAGAAAAAATTTTGTATTAAAAGAGAAAATCTATTAAAGAGAAAATTTTGTGTTAAAAAATATGTTTTCAACCTTTTTATTCTTTCAAAACACGATATACCAGATGTACATATTGCTTTTCCACGATTTCATTTCTTAAAAGTTCAAGCCGAATACCGCTTTTTTCCAGTGTCCTGAAAAGATTTGTTCCATTCTTCCCTACAATTTCGGGAGTGAGAATGAGGCTTATTTCGTCGACAAGTCCATGTTCGAGTAATATGCTGTTCAGAACTCCCCCACTGTCTGAAACTACAAGTTCAAAACCATATCTTTCGTTTGCAATTTCCAGTGCCTGTCTTATGTTTACACGGTCTGAGCCTGTCCGGATGAAATCATAATTTCTTTCTTTGAGGTAATTGATGTAAGCTTCAGGAGTCTTTTGCGAGACCAGAACGATTGCGTCTTTGCTGAACTCGGAACGCCTGAACACATGCATTAACCCTTCAAGGATTCCCTTTGAGTCCGCAATCAGCCAGTATGCCCTGGGGTCGTCAGGATGAATTTCAGGTTTCTTGAAATCCGCTTCCTCTTCAGGCGGAATTTTTTCGCAGAAGAACTGGGTTCCGGTTTTCGCAGTGTTCGAGCCTACTATCATGGCATCGGGCAGATAACTGCTCAGGATTTTGTAGTGAACTCCAATATTTGCTTCGAAGCCCGTAGTAGAGCCATCTAGACTTATACTGTTGTGAATTATTACTTTTGGTATCATACTATCCCCTGAATTTTCCTTACTTATCCGATTGAACTCCCATTAACCCTTTTAATACTGAAAAATTACTTTTAAAAGTCAAATCAGCTTTTAATTCCTTTAAAGTTTCTATAATATATCGAAGAAGTTATCTGTATTGGAATGTATTTAATTTTAATGCATACTATAGAATTTGAAAGCGTATCAAAGTCTTTTTCAGAAAAGACTATTCTCGAGGATATATCGTTTTCAGTGAATCAGGGCGAGATCTTCGGGCTTCTCGGGCCAAACGGAGCGGGAAAAACCACGCTTATAAGGCTTCTTCTTGATATTCTCAGGCCGGACTCCGGGGAAATACGCGTCTTTGGGGATTTTCTGAGCCCGGATGCAAAAAACAGAATCGGATACCTTCCCGAAGAACGTGGATTGTATAAGAAAACGAGACTTCTTGATATGCTGGTTTATCTTGCACAGCTTAAAGGCGTACCAGAAAAACAGGCACATTTAAAAGCCGAATCCCTTCTCAAATCCCTGGAATTAGATCAACATAAAAACAAAAAAGTTGAAGAACTTTCCAAGGGGATGCAGCAGAAAATCCAGTTCCTTTCCGCAATTATCCATGAACCTGAACTCTTAATCCTTGATGAACCCTTTTCCGGGCTTGACCCTGTAAATACGAAGACAGTTATGGACAGAATCCTGGGACTCAGGACAGCAGGAAAAACAATAATCCTTTCCACACATATGATGGAACAGGCTCAGGCACTTTGTGACAGGATCCTTATGCTTAATAAAGGCAGGAGAGTACTTTACGGCTCTGTAGATGATATCCGGAGAGAGCATGGAAAAAACTCTCTGATTGTAGAATTTGCAGAAAAAGGAGATTTGAACGCAATTCGGGAAATTTCTGGCATAAAGAAAGTAATAGAACATGGAAAATCGGTTGAAATTTTCCCTGAAGAAGAAATAAGCGTCCAGGTCCTTCTTGAGGAGCTTGTCCAGAAAGCAAACCTCATACGTTTTGAAAAAAAGCTTCCTTCTCTTAATGAGATCTTTATTCAAACTCTGGAGAGTGCTTCCAATGAATAGTTTTTCCAAAAAAACCTTTATTGTTGCAAGGCACGAGTTCCTGAAAACAATAAAGCGTAAAGAATTTCTTTTTATGACCCTCTTCTTTCCCATCCTGTTTGCAGGAATCAGTGTTGTTCCTGCAATGATTTCAGGCATGAGCCAAACTGAAGACCAGAGAGTAGGTTATATTGATATGACTGGCTCTTTCGAATTTCCAGAATCAATACAGAGCGAAGGCTTTTCTCTAGAGCCCTCAGAGACAAAAACCTCAGTTGTAGAATTTGTAATGTACAGGGACATTTCCGATGCAGGGCAGGCCTTACAGGCAGGACAGATTTCTTCCTACCTCGTTATTCCTGAAGACTTTCTTAAAACCGGAACAATAGAACTGTATAGCCTTGAAAAAGAATCATCTATGCAAAATTTGGGGCTGTCCTCCGGACTCTCTAATATCGTTATTACTTCCCTCCTTAAGGACAAAGTGGACGAGCTAACTCTCAAAAGGGTCCAGGATCCGGTTAACATCAAGTTTTATAATGTGGGAGAGACCGGAGAGTCTTCTGAGCAGGGTATTAATGATATCTTTGCTAGCTTTGGTCTTCCTTTTCTTACAGCTTTTTTCCTCTTCTTCAGCATTTTTTCCTCATCCGGCTTTCTGCTTCGCGGAGTTGCCGAAGAAAAAGAAAACAGGATTATAGAAATTTTGTTGTCCTCGGCAACTCCTTTTGAAATCCTTACAGGCAAGATCTTTGGCCTTGGCGCAGTCGGCCTTCTGCAGGTTGTAATCTGGCTTGCGGTAATATCGCTCAGTAGCGGGTATGCCCTTACTGTAAAAATCGAGCCTGTTACTCTCTTCCTTGCTGTCATTTATTTCATATTTGGTTTCCTATTTTTTGCCAGTGTGATGGCAGGAATTGGGGCTATCACCAGTTCCCTTCAGGAGAGCCAGCAAATTGCAGGAATTTTTACGTTTGTAGCTGCATTTCCCCTCATATTCATGCAAATGATCGTTACAAGCCCGAACAGCTTATTTTCAGTCTTTCTTTCTCTCTTTCCCATTAGTGCGCCTGTAGCCATGCTTGCCAGGATGGGAACTACATCTGTGCCTCTTTACCAGATCCTTGCCAGCATCTTCATTATGTTGATTTCGGTTTATGTTGTGATCCTGCTTTCCAGCCGGCTTTTCAGGACTTATCTGCTCATGTACGGGAAAAGACCGAAAGTAAAGGAAATATGGAAGAATATATTGACGGAATCCAGATCGATGAACAAAGGGACCTAATCCCACACAAACTGGTCAAATAATAACTGGTCAAATAAACTATAGTTTTATCGATACGATTTTATAATATTGAGTGCATAGTATAAATTGGTTCATAGGGGAGTAGCTGTGAAATGGAGGGAAATACCGGACAGCTTCAAAACTGATCCAGTAATAAACTTCATTGACATAGAATAAACCTTGTGAACCACCTAACTGCTTTTAATTCAACTTTTTTTCAGTGCCTAAATTTGGCGAATCCTGAATCTACGAATAGATCTTTTTTCAGCCTTCTTTTTCTATCCTCTGCTGTTTTATCCACCATTTTTTACTTCTGCGGTGAGTGCCGCCGTTTCTCGATTTCTACAGCAATTTTGTTCTTTGTCCTAGATTTGTTCTTTGCCCTGGATAATCGTGAATATTCTCCGTAATAATGCAGGTGCTGTATTTTACATGGGAGCATATAGCTTTACATGGGAAAAAGTGGCTTTATATGAGAAAACATGGTTTTGCATGAGAAACTGTAGCACCGATTGCCATCAACAGAAAAAGCATAACTATGAATCTGAAATAAGTAGGGTGTGATACTTTCAATTTACTTTCAATAGGATCCGCAATTGCAGGAATTGATATACTACTTATCAGGATAGAAAATATTCCAGGGAGAATCTCACCTTGAAAGATCAATGCCATTCCGACAAGTAAAAAATAAGCACCAATGGTATATCGAATAATGTTTATCAAAATAAACATTTTGTATCTATGTTCATCTATTCTATCACCCTCACAATGAATCGCAATTTATGAGGTCTCCGAAAATTTCGAGACTTATGAAAGTTCTGCTTGAATACAGACTGGAGCGATATAGTTTACCACCTGGAGAGCAATGCTCTCAATGAAGTTCCGGATACTCCAGGGAATCTTATCAAGGGTATGGGAGGCGAAGTTCAGGCTGCCCACAATCTCTCCTCTATAGTTAAGAGGAATTATGGCAACAGATTTTATTCCTTCCCTCTTTACTGCGTCAACCATTGTATCGGAGTAGAACTCCAGTGAGTATATGGGCTTTCCAATCAAGATTTGCCTTGCTTCCAGGGAATCTGCCTTATATCTGGAAACTGTTTCCCTAAACTCGAGGGAAATTCCCCTATATGAAACCAGGTTTAGCTGGTCCAGGAGTTCGTCCTTGAGGTATATAACCCCTACATCGAGTCCATTTATTTGAAGGCAGGAATCAAGAACCAGGTTGAGTATTGTCTGGAGGTTCCAGGTAGTACTCAGTTCTTTCCCGAGTTCTCGCTGGATCTCAAGCATTTTATGGGCTTCTTTCCTTTCTGTAATATCAACTACAAGGCCCTGGAAATGAGTTACTTTTCCTTCCTCATCTCTCTGGATAAAGGTTTTCTCTTCTACCCAGAGCATTTTTCCATCCCCCGTAAAAATTCTATATTCAACGTCGAAGTAATCCTGTTTCTCTGCAATGTTGCGTTTGAGGGTTTCAATAACTGGGCCTATATCATCTTTGTGAATAATGCTATTGTAAGGGATTTTTCCTGAAGTAAAATCTTCTACTCTATACCCGAACTTAGTTATGTTTTCTGAAACGTACACCGTTGGCAGGTTTTCTTTGTTTTCCCACAAAAAAGCCACTGCCTGGCTGTTATTTATTATAGTTCTCAAGAGTTTCTGAGTCTCTAAAGACTTTCGGAGAGCTTCTTCGCTCTCTTTTCTCTCAGTTACGTCCAGCACAAGCCCTTGAAAGTGAGTCACTTTTCCGTCAGGACTTCGCTGAATAAATGCCCGTTCATTTACCCAGTGGAGATCGCCAACTTTTGTAAAGATTCTGTACTCTATATTGAAGTCAACTTCCCCTCTCCGGATACGCTCTTTAAGCGAATCCTCCACTCTCTTCAGGTCATCAGGGTGGATAATATCTCCATACAGGACCCTGCCTGAAATAAAGTCCTCCACTGTGTACCCAAACTGGACCACATTTTCAGATACAAACTCAGAAGGCCATTTTTCTTCATTTTTCCAGAGAAATACCACTGCAGGACTGTTATTTACAACTGTTCTGATTATTTCCTGCATCTCAAGGACAGAAAGTAAATCCACAATTCCTATTGCTGCAATAACCTTCCCGTCCTCTGAGAAAATTGGAGAAACAACCACGTTTCTGCCAAGGTACGTGCCTTCCTTTGGCACTCCCCGTATGGTCTTGCCGGTCCTGAGCACCTCTTCGAGTACAGGGCCTGTATATTCTCTGTCAAGGATTTGACCTTTCTCTAGGCGAAGTCCCTTTCGATTGAGGCTCCGGATAGTAGTTGGAAGCCCAACAAGAGAGTGTACTGCGACCGCTATAGGCTCAAGTTCATCAGATCCCGCATCTTCAGATATTAAATAAGTAATTCTTTCACCCCCAGATATCCTGAAATTCTTAAACGTAATAAGATCTAAGAATTTTCAGCAAGAAGAACTAAGATCTTAACCCTTTATATGTCTTTTTTCCTTATTTTAAGACATTTTTAGTGGTAATACATTTTTAGTGGTAATGCATTTTTAGTAGTAACCATTTTTAGTGGTAATACATTTTTAGTGGTAAACATTTTTAGTGGTTATATATTAGTCTTAATTTATATAATTTTGATTTTTCTCAAATTTCCAGATTCCAAGCTCCTTTGAGACTGTTCTTTTCTGGTTTCCATCCGGTTTTTGATCACGATTTCTTGGCAGGTATTTTTCCAGCCTGCGCGGAAACGTAACAGTTACAGGAATTTTTATATGCGTGAAGAGGATACAAATCATCAGTTACTTTTAATAACTACTTTCACGTTTCACGCACGGAGTTTTGTATTTACTTCCACACCGTAATGGTGCGGATGTTATTTCCAATTTATAATCATCAACCTATTCCCGATCACCAATGTTATACGCTTTTGAACTTTCTGGAGAACATGAAGAACTGCCCGTTGCCGAAGTATTTGCCTGTCTCAAAATTGAAGGACTTGATTTTCGGGCCCATACTATTATTGACCAGTGCCTGGTAGTGGAAATCACTGGCAAAGAGGAGGATGTGGAAAAAATCCTTCGAGGCACGATAACTGACAGGCTGGCAATGACCCACCATATCCTGAAGGTCGTTGGGATTACCGAAAATACTCCGGATGCAATCCTGAAACTTGCAGAAGCCTTTGATTTATCAGGCTACATAAAGGAAGGGCAAAGTTTTGTGGTCAGAGCAAAGCGAATTAAACATCATGTGGATTTTCCGGGCGAGTTTCTGGAACAGAAAGTCGGAGGATGTATTTACAGGAAAGGCTTTAGGGCAAACCTGAAAACCCCTGACGTGGAATTCAGAGTGATCCTGAGTGAAAAAGCTGTGTTAGGAACTCTCCTGTCCTCTATTGACAGAAGTGCATATGAAGCCAGAACTCCTCAGAATAAACCTTTTTTCCATCCCGGTGTCCTTATGCCGAGAGTTGCACGTGCCCTTGCAAATCTCTCTGGAATAAAGCCAGGAGAACTCTTTCTGGACCTCTTTTGCGGCACTGCAGGAATTCTTGTTGAAGCCGGGCTTATGGGAGCAAGGGTTATAGGAATTGATGCCCAGGAAAAACTTGTTACAGGTGCCCATATGAACCTTGAAGCCTTTAAACTGGATTATGCCCTGATGGAAGGAGATGCCTGCAGGGTTCCGTTAAAGGAAGAAACAATAAATGCAGTTGTCACTGACCCACCCTACGGCAGATCGGCAGCAATTCTCGGCGGGTCCCTGGAAGAACTTTATTCCTGCGCTCTTAGTGAGATTGAGCGTGTCCTTAAGCCTGGAGGCATCGCAGTTGTAGTTTCGGATAAAGCTGCAGCGGAATACGGAGAAAAGGCAGGGCTTAAGGTTCTTAAGATTTACTCCCAGAGAGTACATCGAAGCCTTACCCGGACAATAACTGTTTTTCAGAAAGAATTGAAGAATGAGACTGGCAAACGGGAATGAAGAATGAGAATAGTAAACTGGAATGAAGAATGAGAATAGTAAACTGGAATGAAGAATGAGAATGTCAAACGGGAATGAAGAATGAGAATGTCAAACGGGAATGAAGAATCAAACCTGCATTCAGTAGGTAATCTGTAACCTGTTTTTCGCGATAGTTTTATTGATCTCGTTTTTGTTGGAAAACACATTATCCATTACGCGAAATATTATTGCAAGTGGCATCTTTGTTTATTAATGGGGCAAAATTGCAAAAAACTATATAATGTTGCAAAACTGGAACGAATTACAAAAACTGGTAATCTTTTCTACCTGCAAGTTGTATAAAGATTACGAGGAAGTAATTAATCTGCAAAGAGTGATCCTATGGCATTGCCCCCGTTAAAAGACCGAAGCTGTGGTTATGAATTTGCGGCAAGCGAATATAATCTTATTTTTAGAATAGAAAATACGGGTTATGTCAGGTACAAAGATCAGGAAAAAGGAATCTTCTATCTTGATCCCTCACCTTATTATAATGACCCTAAAAGCCAGATTTATGCAGTAAAAAGCGGGGAATTTCCACCAAAGGACAGATTAATAGAAGTTGCTGTGACGGAAACTGAAACATTTTATGAACTTAAAGGGCAGGAACTTGATCCAGTTTTAGTTAAATATATAATTGGCTGGAAATACATAAATCCAAATAAAATTCGGGGTAAAGACTTAGCAAGTACTGAAGAGTTTTTGGAGTTTTTATCAACTCCTGTGAAAAACCCCAATTTTTACAACATTGAGGATTTTCGATATTGTTTGGGTATGTGTGCAATCTCAGCCCCTCAAATAACAGACCTTGAGAAAGGCGGAGTAAATACCGTAGCCCTGGACACACACCGGGACAGGCAGAAATGGGCTGCGTTTAAGCGGATATTAGGAATTGTTCCTCAAGAATTTCGGCAGCCTTCCTCCAAGAACTTTTATAAGTTTCTTGAAAACAGCGAGGAAATTTATCCTCTTAACAGCCGTGAAGTTAATTTATCCTATTTTAATGTGACCGATGTGCCTATTCACCTTCCAATTCCTTTGAACATGGCGTTTAAAACACACGGGGAATATAAACAGAGTTTTGAAGAATACCTGCCTGTAGCAAGGGCATACATGATTAATTCTCTTCTATTTCAGCCATATGTTCCTGAAAAAATAGAAAAAAGAATGGAAAATGCAATGTATTTCATTCTGGATGAAATATCTTCAAGGGGAGATATGCCATATTATCAGGACATAGGATCGGTTATTCCGAAATTAGCCACTTCCTTTGCCAGACTTAATTTTAAATCCTGGGTAACACTTAATGATTTGAAATCAAGTACAGGACTCTGGTCATATGTAATGGACGGGTCAAGACATAACATAAGTGAACTTCATAAAATATCAACAGACTATCTGTATAGATTGTCTCCTGAAGCAGAAGTCCTGCTTAAAGAAATAACAGAACTGGACGATGCAGGAGTGCCTCTTTTATTGAGTACTGTTAAGAGTTATACAAAGCTGTTTGATTTTACTTTTGATAATGCTTTAAGAAAGCTGAAGGTAAACGGATCCATATATTTCCCAAACGGTGAAAAGATAGGGCTTGTTCATTATTAATTTTCATTTTACTCTATCGATGTTTATTGATTTTAACAATTATTCAGCTTATATTACAGTCAATTTCCCACTAATGATTTCAACTTAGGAATGATTCAAACACCAACAATCGAAAATAGAAAAAGGGAACCAACAGCTAATAATTGTGGAAAATTGATTTAGAGGGATATGCTTATTGAATTTAATTAAAGAAGGATATTTATATCGTTTTACCTACGATAAATACTAAGCAAGTATACTCAAAAAAAGTAAAATCAAAATGAAATTCGAAACATTAAGAATCCCTGTAAAGGCACTTTTTACTCATGGGAGATCAGTTCTTCCAGCACTTCTGCCATAACCCTGTGCCTGAGGATACGTTTCTGGTTCTGCTCGCTTGCTCTCCTGATAGAATAACTGTCTTCAATCCATTCTATTTTCTCGTCATAATTAACTTTCAGAAGGGTCAATCCATATGCAGGAGCAGGCTCGATACCTTCTTCATAAATATCCGGATTCAGCATCTGGAGCAGCCAATCGGTATCACGCACCCCGTTGCCTATCATGGAAAGGGCGGTTACGATTTTCCGGACCATATTCCAGAGGAAACTATTTCCAACAACATCGATTTTTATAAGCTCTCCATCTATTCGGGCATCGATCCTTTCTATGGTTCGAACCGTACTTTTTTCTCCATTGGTTCGCGAAAAGTTTTCAAAATCGTGCGTCCCAAGCAGAAATTTTGAAGCTTCCCGGATTTTGGAGATGTCATACTCTCTTCCGCTCATTACATAGCGGTAGTGTCTGGAAATCGCATCTCTTCTGGCATCAAAGCTTAGGGGCACTTCCGCGTGAGCCCAGACCCAGATTCCCGAGGGAAGTTCGGAATTTATTACTCTTGGAATTGCCAGGTTCATTTTATCCGTGTCAAAAGCGAAAACCTGTCCAAAGGCATGAACCCCGGCATCGGTTCTGCCAGCGCAGATATAATTCGCAGACTTGGGGCTTTCTATAATCCCGAGATTCCGAAGAGCCTTGAAGAGTTCTCCCTCCACAGTCTCGACATTGGGCTGGATCTGGGAGCCGTGAAACTCGGTGCCTATGTATGCAAGTTTTAAAGCGACTCTCATAAGAATCTCTACTTGGCTTTATTCTTATAATAGACTTCTCTTACAATCAGTACGACTACTATAAAAAGACACCCTAACAGGAACCAGAACCCGGGGTGAAGAGAAAGCATGTCATAAAGCCCGTGAATCCCGCTTGCATGAGCTAACCCTTCAGGCGGGATAGAAGAACACCCCTGGGCAGAGTTTAAACCATCCGGTGTGGACATTGTGACTTCAGCAACTCCCTGGGTCGGGTCAGTTTCCACTCCATAGGACAGATTTCCTGCTCCGGATTCAGGAACTCCATAGCTTGCATTCGAAACTCCTTCAGGCACCTGCTGGTCGAGAGCTATTTTTGGGCTTACGTTATTGCTCTCGTTTATTCCCAGAACCATTTGCTCCGGAGAAGAATTGTCAAATGTTTCCATAGTCTTCATTCTCAAAGGAGCAGTTGCATCAATAACCCTTTTTGCCTTCATGTAAGCTGAAAAATACTCTATACCCGCAGATGCAAAAAAGACAGCTACTATTACTCCGAGGTACTTTTGCAGCAGGCTTACGAGAGAGAGTTTGTCTATAGAACTTTTTGAAGGAACGAGGACAATAAGTTTTTCAGCTGACTCGTAGATCTTTACCTGCCGTCCTTTCTTGCTCCACTTTATTTGTTTGACCTTTATAAGATCGGATTCTATAAGGGAGTCAAGATTATACTTAACAGTAGTAAGGGGAAGTTCCAGCTCCTCTGCAATACTGGTTGCAGACATGCTTTTTTTCCCGAGCAACTCAAGAATCTTTATTGATGTTTCATTGGAAAGAATCTGAGTGATCTTTCTGGATTCTCCATTTACCGGAAGAACAAGCACCTTGCCGCCCTGCTCCAGTTGCCCAGGCCCCGGCAGGGGGTCGCCGACTTCCGATAACTCATCTTGATCTTTAAGCCCGTCCATAATAACTTCCTGGATTAAAAACCTGTCTATTTTTAACTCAGAGTATAATCTTAGTTTGCGCGAATCAATATAAAGTTTTATTTTTATGACAGAATATTCGTTCACTACCACATCTAGATATAGAATCCAGACCTTAACCTTAAATAGAACATTGTATATACTAATCTAAATTTTCCGCTGGTACCAATCATGATCACAAAACAGCAGGTTCTTGAATTTCTGAAAAATTACGATTTAGAAAACATTACTATTGCAACAATTTGCTCCCACTCAAGCCTTCAAATTTTTGATGGAGCTCGAAAAGAAGGCTTCAGAACTCTGGGAATCTGCGTCGGCAAGCCCCCAAAATTTTATGAGGCTTTTCCCAAAGCAAAACCCGATGAGTACCTTGTCGTCGATAGCTATGCCGATATAATGAACAAGGCTGAGGAACTTAGAAATAAAAACACCATCATTATCCCTCACGGCTCAGTAGTTGCTTACCTTGGCACGGAAAATTTTGCAGAGATGGCCGTACCCACTTTTGGAAACCGGGCTGTGCTCGAATGGGAATCGGATAGAGATAAAGAGCGTGAGTGGCTTCTCGGGGCAGGCATTCATATGCCCGGGAAAATCGATGATCCCCACGATATCAATGGGCCTGTAATGGTCAAGTATGACGGGGCAAAAGGAGGAAAAGGTTTCTTCGTCGCAAAAACTTACGAAGAATTCAATGAACTCATAGACCATACCCAGAAGTACACGATTCAGGAATTTATTACCGGAACCCGTTATTACCTTCATTACTTTTACTCCCCTATCCGAAACGAAGGATACACTTTAAGCCATGGCAGCCTTGAACTTCTGAGCATGGACCGCAGGGTAGAATCCAATGCGGATGAGATCTTCAGGCTCGGTTCACCCAGAGAACTCGTAGAAGCAGGAATCCGCCCGACATATGTGGTCACAGGAAATGTTCCTCTGGTAGCAAGAGAATCACTCTTACCCCTTATCTTCTCTCTTGGAGAAAGGGTAGTTGAAGAATCTCTTGGCCTCTTTGGTGGGATGATAGGTTCTTTCTGCCTTGAGACTGTCTTTACGGATACGCTTGAGATTAAAGTCTTTGAGATCTCGGCCAGAATTGTTGCAGGGACAAACCTTTACATTTCAGGTTCTCCTTATGCCGACCTGATGGAAGAAAACCTCTCAACCGGAAGAAGAATAGCCCGGGAAATCAAAATAGCAGCTCAGACAGGCCAGCTAGATAAGATAATATCTTGAGCAGGTAATAACTTCAAGAAAATGAACTTTTAGAGTATATTGATAATTAAGTTTTCAAGCTCTAAAAATTAGATTTTCAAAGTTGACTTCCTTTTTAACCTTTAATTTTTTGAGATTTCAAACAAGTTTTTCAGGACTGATCGGGAAATACATATCTACTGTTTCTCTCACTTCTTTTAACCAATCCTGTCGTTCTTCAAGCTTACTGGTAACTATAACCCCAAACATTCTTCTATGAAAGTTTTTTACTCCGCAGAAATCGAAAACGCAGTTTTTCCATAATATCTCAAGCGGGTCCCCAAATACTTGCAATTCCCGTTCTCTTGGCGTGTTTGATGTGTTGAATACCAAAGCAGTTTCTGCTTTTAATAGTCCTATTGGTATTCCTTCGCCATTATCTCCTTCTTTAAATTCATATGCTACTCCAGCACGTATTACTCTATCTACCCATCCTTTTAAAATCGCAGGTGGCTGCCCCCACCAGTTAGGATGAACTATAACGATCCCGTCAGCATTGCTGATTTCATTGCAGTGTTCTTTAATTATTCTTTCTAACGAGGTGCCTTTAGGAATTTCCTGACCTGGGAGAATCGGATCAAATTTTTCCTCATAAAGATCGTGAAAAAAAACTTCATGCCCATTATTTGAAAGGGTTTCTATAACGGTATTTGCGATTGCATGATTAAAACTACCTTTATTTGGGTGTCCAAGAATTACCAGTATATTCATCGAACTTTGCCTTCCTATTCTGTGAATATATGCTTTAATGACGACGTCACATATCTATGCGAGCCTGATACTTTCATATCTACGTGAGCCTGATACTTTCCAGATATCATCCTCATATCGAAGAAAAAGAGAATTCGAAAAGATCAAAGTGTGGATTTTTATTTTAATTCCTTAAAACTAAATTATTTTAAATAGTTTTCACTCCGATACTATCTGATGCAAAAAATCGAAAGTAAAGAGTCCAAGCCTGTTTTTCGGGGAAAAAATACTGGGGCGCTGCGTGTACTTGGAAGTGAAGAGAATCCCGGGAAGGGCCTTTTATCGATTGGAAATTACATGGCACTTGACCATTCACGGGGAGCAGCCGTTTATCTTGATGCCCTGAAGCCTCATGCTATTTTGATTTGCGGGAAAAGAGGATACGGAAAATCCTATACTATGGGCTGTTTGCTTGAAGAACTTGCCTTTCTTGAGCCGGCTATCAGGAAAAAGCTTGCATCCGTTGTTATTGATACTATGGGGATTTTCTGGACGATGAAGTATCCAAACGCTTTTGAAGCGCGGCGGCTTAAAAACTGGGAACTTGCTCCAGCCGGGCTCGATATTAAGATTTTCGTGCCTGTGGGCAAGGTAGAGGCTTACATAAAACGGAATATTGATGTGAAGCCATTTTCCATCCCGATAAGCGAACTTTCAGGAAGCCAGTGGTGCAGGATTTTTAATATTGAGGAGGTTTCTCCTCCTGGAATTCTCCTGGTAAGGGCAATCGAGTCCCTCAGGGAAAAAGGAGAGGCGTATTCTTTTGAGGAAATTCTCAGTGAAATTGCCGGAGACCCTCGCTCGGACGAGGTTTCGAAAGGAGCTGCAGAGAATTATTTTAGAGCAGTAAAGTCCTGGGGGCTTTTCTCAAAAGAAGGGACAAAACTGTCAGATCTCGTATCGGGAGGTAGAACAACTATCCTTGATGTGAGTACGCTTGAAAACGAAAACGTCTGCGCTGCAGCAGTATCAATTATTGCAGGCAGGCTTTATGAAGCAAGACTTGAGGCAAGACGAACTTATGAAAAGAAACTTATGGGGGAAAAGTTCGATGAAGACGTATTTCCCATGGTCTGGCTCTTTATAGATGAGGCTCATATTTTCATACCTGCAAAGACTGAAGGCCTTGCCTCGAAAGTACTTATTAACCGCTGTCTCAGACAGGGTCGGCAGCCTGGTCTTTCCCTGGTCCTGGCAACCCAGAGGCCTGCAAGCCTGCATCCCGATGTGGTTTCCCAGAGTGACCTTCTTATCTGCCACCGCCTTACGGCAAGTGATGATATTCTTGCTCTGGAAACTTCGAGGCCTCTTTATATGCAGGAAAATCTCCAGGCATATATTAAGAAGATGGGAAGTGAAAGAGGGGCTGCCCTGATAGTGGACGACCATTCCGAGTCAGTCCATCTTGTGCGCATCCGTCCGAGGCTAAGCTGGCACGGAGGGGGAGAACCAAGTGCTTTTGAACCTCATACAAAGGAAAAAAGCAACTAAAATACCTTTCAACTATAAAAGGAACTCATTTTGTAGATATTCTGGAGAAACTCAGGAGTAAGAGTAAGAATTGTTAACTAATTTTTGGTCCCTGTTAGAAAATAATATAAATATTACCTGTGATACTTCAACCCTGTGAATGCAGCTAAACTCAGGCTGTAAAAATTTTAATGTAATAGCATTTAATTGCAACAAAGACCGGTGATGTTATGAAAGGAAGAGCCTGGAAGTTCGGAGACGACGTAGATACGGATGCAGTGATTCCCGGAAGGTACCTGATTTACAATACCCCTGAAGAGCTTGCAAAGTACACGTTTGAAGGCGTGCGCCCCGAATTTGCAAAAAACGTTCACGAAAATGATATAGTGGTCGCGGGAAACAATTTTGGTTGCGGCTCCTCGCGTGAGCATGCGCCCCTTGCCCTGAAAGGAGCAAAGGTAGCCTGTGTAATTGCAAAATCTTTTGCAAGGATCTTTTTCAGGAACGCAATAAATATCGGAGTTCCTGTCCTGGAATGCCCTGACACTGACAGGATTGATGATGGAGACGAGCTTGAAGTAGACCTTGCTACAGGAACTATTGAAAACAAGACAAAAGATGAGACATACCAGGCAACCCCTCTCCCTGATTTCGTGCGTGAAATCGTGGATGAGGGAGGACTTATAGAATATGCCAGGAAACTGGTCTCTGAACGCTAAAAAACAGGAAATCTGTCCTGAGACAGTCCTGTCCGCGTTTGAGATCTCTCAATAAAAAAGGCAGTTTTGCCTGTAAATTCCAAAGGAGTATAAATATGACGCAGTATAAGATTCCGGTCCTCCCGGGCGACGGGATAGGCCCAGAAATTATCGCCGAAGGCAGAAAGGTAATAGATGCCGCTGGCGAAAGATTCGGTTTTGATGTAGAGTGGATTGAATACCCGCAAGGAGCAGATCATTATCTTGAGACGGGAGAACTGATTTCGGAAGAGACATTAAAGGAGTTGTCCGGATACCCTGTCGTTTACCTTGGTTCCATCGGAGACCCAAGGATTGCCCCTGGCGTCCTTGAGAAGGGAATCTTATTAACTGCGCGCTTTTATTTTGACGAGTATGTTAACCTTCGCCCGATAAAACTTCTTGACGGAGTGTGGACTCCACTCAAAGACAAAACCTCAAAAGACATCGACTTTGTGGTTGTCAGGGAAAACACCGAGGACTTCTACGTAGGTGTCGGTGGCAGGGCAAAAAAAGGAGCGAGCAAAGACCTTCTTGAAGTAAAAAGAACGCTCTACTCCGCAAAATTCGGTCTTGATATCGAGACTGATAGCGAAGAAATAGGATACCAGATAGGCTTGATCTCCAAAGAAGGCACAGACAGGGTTATCGAGTACGCCTTTGACCTTGCCGAAAACCGGAAAAAACATGTTTCGTCCGTTGACAAGGCAAATGTGCTTTCCGATATCTACGGCTTCTGGAGAGAAGAGTTCAATGCAATTTCTGCAAAACATCCCGGCGTTACTACAGACTTTAACTTCGTTGATGCCATTACTATGTGGTTTGTGAAAAACCCAGAATGGTTTGATGTGGTTGTAACCCCGAACATGTTCGGAGACATTATTACTGATCTCGGAGCTATGATCCAGGGCGGCCTCGGCCTTGCTCCCGGCGGAAATATCAACCCGAAAGGCACAAGCATGTTCGAGCCGATTCACGGTTCAGCCCCGAAGTACAAGGGACAGAACAAAGTCAACCCAATTGCCACAATCTGGGCAGGTGCAATGCTCATAGAACAGCTCGGAGAAAAGGAAGCCGCAGACGCCATAGTCAATGCAATCCAGAAAAACATCCTGGACAGTAAAGTAAAAACCTACGACATGGGCGGCAAGAGCACAACCTCAGATGTCGGAGACGACATTACAAGGATAATAAAGGGAGAATAATTCAACTCTCCCTTCACTATATTTCTTTTTTCACCATTCTTTTTTCCTGTTCTCTTTTCACCATTCTCTTTTCACTATTTTCTTTTCACCATTCTCTTTTCACCGTTTTTTACCATTCTCTTTTCACCATTCCCTTTTCACCGTTTTTTACCATTCTCTTTTCACCATTCTCTTTTCACCATTTTCTTTTCACCATTCTCTTTTCACCGTTCTCTTTTTATTAATTTTCTCTAAATTTTCTCAATGTTTCAGTTCTAATATTTGTATGCGGTCGAGTCATACAAAGAATATATATTTAGTGTGTGATAATTACGTAGGAAGGTATAGTTGAAAGGAAAAAACCCAATAATAGGGGGCATGTTTGTGATCTCAATTAGACCTTTCAGTGATAATGATAATCAAAACTTACTTAAAATAGAAAGACTGTGCCCGCAGGGCGATGAAAACTGTGCTCTGGGTGTAGATAAGACGGATATAATTGCCCGTTATAAAATGTATGATAACTGGAATATGCTTGTGGCAGAAGAAGAAGGAAAAATTGCTGGCTGGATCGGTTTGACTGTGAAACCGGCTTTTGAAAGGAATGTGAAATATGCATATATTACTGAAGTGATGGTTCATCCGGCCTTCAGGAAGTCAGGAGTTGCCACACAGCTTGTGAAGAAGGCAGAAGAAAAAGCCCTGGAAATGGGATCACGTTATACCTATGCTTATGTGTACGAGTCGAATAATGCTTCCAAATCCTTATTCGGCAAGATGGGATATTCCAGCGTGAGAGATATTAAAACGCCAGCACTTCCAACTTATAAAAAATCGGATATATCACCAGAGTATTCAATAAAACCCGTTGATAGAAAAGAGATTGGTGATGCAGTCAGCCTTATTAATGAGTATAATTCAGGATTTATACATTTCCTGCCTTTTACGGCTCAAACTTTTGAAGCGCGTTTGAAAGCCATTCCCTGGTATGGGCTGGAGAATTTCTGGGTGGTCAGAGACAAGAATAATAAAATCGTAGCCTGTGCCGGATTATGGGACAATTCCAAACTGGGAAATTTATATTATGCCAGAGAACCGGTAGTGATGAAGATGATGAGATCTGCTTTTGGAGTCCTGAGCCTTATTACAAAAGTACCGAAGATTACAGCCGAAAAAGAACATTTAAAATTGTTTTATATTGCTGATTATGCATTTGATAAACGACAACCTGAAGCTATGCTGGCGCTACTTAAATGGCTAAGTAACCTTTCAATCGATATGAAACAGGATTACCTTATGACTGCAACAGATCCGGATGACGATTTTCTTGCAATTATGAAAAAACTGAAACCTCAGATCGAAACCTGGAACATATTTGCAAAATCGTTCGAAGGAGACTTACCAACTTTCAGTCCATTTTATACAGATATAAAAGACATGATTCCCTGAGGAATTAAATTCCGATGGCCTATATGGGTTTTAAAAATACTGACAAGAATATGAAATGAGTTGCTTATGCCTCCTGAGTTACCGACACAGGGGTTTTACGCTTCTTCATATAAAATAGATTTTGGGATAGTCTCATAAAATTTTTCAATAAACAGTCAAAATCGTTGTATGCGGAACACCATAACCTTAACTATGAAATAAATTTAAATATGTCGATCTCATATATTAGCATATGAAAATTTTTAACATAGTTTTCGGGAAAAGAAATTTGTTTGATATGAAATGTGAATACACATCGAAATGCACTGCATATAAAGATGATTCCTACACATGTACAGAAGCTCTGGATAAAAGCTACTGTGGAATTTATAAACTTTTCTTGCAAGAAGCCTGAAATTTTAAACACAGAATCATATTTCGGGTACTGAGAGTTCCCAGTTAAGCTGAAAAACTTCTGTTTTCTTGTTTTATTAATATAGTTTTGTAGTAAAACCTGTGCATAGACTTTGGAGTAAATTAAAATCAGACTAGAGAGCTCTGTACTGAAACAGGTCGTTAAACTACCTAAAAAAATTAGGTTTGCGTTACAACCTCCAGGTCAGAGTCAGGTGGTTTTACGCTTCGTTATCAAAAGGCTTCAGGATTAAACTCTGGGCATTCAGTCAAAGACCAGTTCGGTTTTTTAAAAATATTATCTTTACTTTTGTTAAATATTATTTATATCTTTCAGATAAATGGTATCTTGACATAATCTATTAATTAAATTTATGTCATGGCTTACGACCAGTACTCCAATATTAAGTTCTTCGACGATATTTAAAACAATATTCCAGATTTGAGCTTGAGTAATAGCGTCTACCATTGTAGTAATTTCATCAGCAATTAAAAACCTGGTTTTAGGGCTTAAAGCTCTTGCAAGGGCAAACCTCTGCAGTTCTCCTCCTGAAAGCTCATTAGGCCATCGGTTAAGCCAGTTACTTTTAATTCCAAATGCTTCACTAATATCCTGTGAAACAAGGTGTCCTTCGTTTAGAATATCTTTCATTCTCCATTTAGGGTTTACAGCTTTTTCCGGGTGTTGAAAGACAAGCTGGACCGGGTTATAGCCTTTTGACGGGATATCTTTTCCATCTATACTTACTTTCCCCTGATACTTATTTTCGTAGCCTGCTAAGATCTTACATAGAGTAGATTTTCCGCTTCCGCTATCCCCAATGAGGCCCAGTACCTCCCCGCTACCTAAAGAAATATTAACATCCTTTAAAATCAAATTATTTCTTTTATACCCGAAACTTATGTTCTCACTTTTAAGACGCATTATTGCACCTCACCACCCCACCGTTAATCTGTTTCAATTGTGGAGTTCCCTGAGAACAGATAGCTTTCTTTTTTGAACATCTTTCATAAAAGATACACCCGTCGACGACTTCATCCTGCATTGGTTGATGGCCTTTGATTGCCTGGAATTTATTCTGGGGAAGGGCACTCCAGAGTGCACGGGTATATGGGTGTCTCAGGTTCTCACCATTATTTTTAAAGTCTTCAACGTTAGCTACTTCCAGAACCGTACCTGCATAAAATACTGCGATTTTATGGGAGATTTTTAATGCAGCTTCAATATCATGAGTTATAAGTATCACTGCACACCCCTTATCTGCCATGTCTTTGAAGTAACTCAGGGTCTCGTTCAAAGTTTTTTCGTCTAACCCAGGGGTTGGTTCATCCGCAATTACGAGTTTTGAAGAGCTTATTACAGCAGTCGAAACCAGAACTCTTCGGGCCATTCCTCCTGATAGCTCATGAGGGAGCATTCTTTCGACCTCGGGTTTTAAATTATATCTCTGAAAAATTTCTCTCTGAAGTTTCCTCATTAAGCCTTCGTTTTCCTTTTCAATGCATCCTATTACTTGATTTGAGACTTTCATTAAAGGATCAAGGTAGGTTATTGCTTGCGGAATCAGGGCTATTTCTTTGCCTCTCATTTCTTCTTTTCTTTCCTGAGTAAGTTCGTTGCCATCGTATTCTATCTTACCATCAAGTTTTGCGTTTAAAGGTAAAATTCCTAAAATAGCATGAGCCAGAAGACTTTTACCTGACCCGCTTGACCCTACGATAGCTAAAATTTCACCTTTATACGCCTGGATACTCAAATTAGAAATTACTTTCAGTTCAGTCTGCCTAAGGCCCGACGAATATTGAGTAAACGACAATGAAAGATCTTCTACGTTCAACAGAGCTTCAGTTTTTTTCCGTCCTCCAGCAACTGTTTTATCTCTTTTTCCAACGACTGTTTCAAGTCCAGTGGCTAACTCTTTTTCAGGGTTTATTTCAGCTTTATTTCCCATAATTCACACTCTCCAGATGTAAATCTATCATATTTTTTATTCAGCACTCTTCTAATCCAGCATTTTTACTCTGGCACACTTCTAATCCAGCACTCTTCTAATCCAGCTTTTTTACTCTGGCACACTTCTAATCCAGCACACTTCTAATTCAGCATACCTCTAATTCAGTAACAGATGAAATTTATTCATGAGCATTTTTCGGATTCATCAGCTTTCCTAAACCTTCTCCAATCATATCAAATGCCAGAACTACAATTAACAGCGATAATCCCGGGAAAAATGCAAGCCACCAGTATCCTGCTGAAAGATACCTCATAGATTCGGAAAGAATTATACCGATTGCCGGTTCATGCGGTGAAAGCCCGAACCCCAGGAATGTGACTGAAGCTTCGTGTAAAATCGCATGTGGAAACATTAAAATCGTGCCTAACAGTATCTGGGGAGCCAGATGAGGTAGAATGTGTTTTGTAGCTATCCACCATTTAGACCTGCCAAGATTCCTGGAGATATGAATGTACTCCTGGGTTTTCAGCTGCTTGATTTCTGCTCTTACGACCCTTGTTAAGCTCGGCCAGTGTGTTAATGCAACTCCGGTGATAACTCCTGTTGCCCCTCCTCCAATTCCTATGGAAATGAGAACTATTAAAAGCAGGTGCGGAATTGAAAGAAAGAGGTCTACCAGCCAGGACACAAAGGTGTCTGCAGTTTTTCCTGCACTTGAAAGTAATCCTAAAATTACGGTCAATAGAGTGCTGATTATGGAAGCAAGCCCTCCAACCAGTATGCTTAAACCCAGTCCTTCCAGAGTTCTTATAAACATGTCTCTTCCCATCCAATCTGTCCCGAATGGGTGTTCCAGAGAAGGAGCGAGGTTTTTAGAGCCGAAATTGGTCTGTAGAGGTTCCTCGCCTAAAAAAACGCTGGAAGCCACAATTACAAGTAATAAAAGTGAAGTGAAGCCTATTATCAGAAGCGTTTTCTGCCTGAGATTTAATCCTCTAAATAGTCCCCTGTTAACTGTCACAACAGCAGTGCTCATATTAATGCCTCCTGTTGCTTTATCCTGGGGTCAACAAATTCATAGATAATATCAGCAATCAGGTTTCCGAAGAAAACAAAGAAAGTGCTGAAGATGACTATTCCCAAAAGAAGAGGTACATCGGATCTCAGTCCTGCTGCTACTGCAGCCTGTCCTATTCCGGGATATGAGAATACCTGTTCAACCAGGACTGTTCCCCCGAAAAGTTCACTAAATCCTAAAAACTGCAGGGTAATGGCCGGAAGTGCAACATTTCGAATTCCATGCCTCAATACAAGGTCCAGCCCATTTTCACCTCTTGCCTTTGCAAATAAGACGTAATCACTGGATAGAACTTCGATTAATTTTTCTCGAGTGAACATTGTAATTTTTGCAATGTCTAATAAACTCAAAGTTAGTGCAGGGAGAATTAAACGCTTAAACCATTCAAAAAACGTCACATTGTCGGCTGTAACTCCTATAGGGACACTTAATCCTATTGGGAACCAGCCCAGATATACTGAAAACACCATCAAAAGGATAAGTGCTAGCCAGAATGTTGGTGCAGCAGCCAGAGCGTAACAATAAATCTTTATCGCCTTATCTACCCACGTACCTTGCTTTGCACCAGCTATTATTCCTAAAACAAAACCCAGAATTCCTGAAAACAGCCATGAAATCCCCATAAGGGCGAGGGAAGCGGCAAATCGTTCTTTAATGACGTCAATAACTGGAATTCTATAAATCAGTGAAGTTCCAAAGTCTCCTTTAAGAATATCTCCAGCCCAGTTCAGGAATTTTTCCTGCGGAGGAGTATTAACCCCCCAGTATGCTTCAAGTTTAGCTTTGTGCTCTGCAGTTACTGGCATTTCCCCAATATAGGCTCTAACGGGATCTATAGGCGAATACTGGATAAGCATGAAACTTGCAAGACAAACTATAATCAAAAGGCTTGTCAGTCGGAGGGCTTTTTTTCCGATGAAGCCCGCTATTTTTTCATTGTTTGACACGCTACTCCCTCATACATAATTATTCTATAATGATGTCCATTTACGTGAATATCAGTCTGTGAACGGTGTCCAGGAGTTATTAGGAGTTTTTGCATTTTTTTAAGTAGAATGGAGTTAAATCTGGTAAAATAGTCATTTTATTACCTTTTCCAATCAGTCGCATTAAACCCGGCTGTGGATAAAAAGAAAGGACAAAGTGAGTAGCTGAGCCTGCAAGATCAGAATTAAAGGCTCAGTTATTCACTATACCGGATTTATTGCTCGTTAACTATGGAATTGATTACTTGCTAATTACGAGATTGACTACTCGCTAACTGCAGGATTAATCAACCATAGTTACAGGATTAATTACCCACTTACAGGATTACTCTCCACACTTTCAGGATTACTCTCCATACTTACAGGATTAAGTCCTCATTTGGAAGTCGGGCTGGCTGTGTCTACTCTTTTCCATTCGTAGATATTTCCTAAAACATCTGCTCCTGCGTTTCTTTGTGGAGTACCCATATCCAGGGTTTCGTCTGCCATGTAGAGGTAATCAATCGTCACCAGCCATAACCATGTAGCATCTCCTGCTGGCCCAAAACCAGTATTTCCGTCATATGCAGCTAATTTCCAGTACTTTGTAGCCTGGTCCTGATCTGTAGACTTTAAAGCTGTTTCCAGATATCCGTCTACAACAGAGTTATTGTAAAGGCCGGGGTTTCTGTAGGTATCGTCGGCTTCTTTGCTGTGGTACTGCTGGTAGAGATTAAAGGTATCTATGCTGCTGTAAGCGTATAACACAGCGGAACTGTACTGGTTGGCATATATTTCGTCCCAGCTTGCTCCCACAAGGTCTATTTTTATGCCTAATTCTTTGGCCTGTTCGCTTACAGCTACCGATAGAGCTTGCCTTGTCTGGTCCGAAGCAGAGTAGTATAGTTTAAATTCGGCTTTTGTTCCGTTCTTCTCCCGAATTCCATCGCCGTCAGTGTCTTTCCAGCCTGCGTTTTCCAGTATTTTTTTGGCTTCTTCGGGATTTGAATCATTAACTTTCGCTTCAGGGTTCCCGAAGTTCCGCTGGTCTACTCCGGTGTATTCTACGGCTCCTTTTCCGTATATAACTCCTTCAAGCAGGGCTTTTCTGTCTATACCGATGTTTAAGGCTTTTCGAATTGCTATGTCTGCCGTGACATTATTGCCTATTGTGTCTCCCTGAAGGCTTTTTTTGCCTGTGTTATTCTGCATAGGGAAGGATAGTCCCTGAGCTCTTGCTGCCGGAAGAGATACTAACTTGTACCCATCCACGGTCTGGTTTGCATGGCTAATCTCAATTTCAGCTATGTCCACATCCCCGGATTTTACTGCTGCAAGCGCAGTATCTTTATCTAAAAACAGCATGGTTATTTTTTTGAAGTACGGCTTTTTTCCATAGTAATTTTCGTTTAATTCTAAGATTGCCTGCTGGCCTTTATCCCATTCTACGAGTTTATATGGCCCAGATCCTATCGGATTAGACCCGTAGGTTTCTTTTTTGTATGCATGTTCTGGTACAATCCCAACGTATCTGAGTCTCCATATGAAACTGGACTGAGGTTCTTTCAGTTTGAATTCAACGGCAGTATTATTTATTGCGGTGGCTTTTTCGAGATTACTCATATCCAGTTCGGAGTTACTTCCAATTGCGGTATTAAACGTAAATGCCACATCTTCTGCGGTTAAGTTTTCACCGTCTGTAAACCTGACATCATCTCTTATATACACAGTCCAGTTTTTCCCATCCGAACTGACAGAATAATTCGTAGCAAGATCGTTTATTATGCTTCCATCATCCGCTGATTTAAAAAGAGTGCTCTGTATAAGTGGCTCAAAATTCACATGTCCACACCCCCATCCTAAAAGGGGGTCAAATCCAGTTTCGGGTTCACCTGTATGTGAATTTACATTCACCACAAGTTCATCCGAGCTTTTAGAAGCCAGTTCATCCGAGCCTCCGGAAACTGATTCCTCCGAATCCCCGGAAACCGATTCATCCGAGTTCCCGGAAACCAATTCACCCGAGTCCCCGGAAACTGATTCATCAGAAACCTGGGATGATGAGCTAATCGGGTCGCCCATCGATGTTAAAATAAAAATAATCGCTATAATTATGACTACTGTCCCTATCAGTAGATACTGTTGTTTTTTCTGAATCTAAATACCTCCTCTATTTTACCAGAGTCCTGAACATTTAAGCAAAAATTGAACTATCAAGTAACGATTTTTAAACTTGACCAGATGATACGGAATTTTGTATTAAATGTTATTTTCTTGCTGAAACTTAACAACAATATGTTACTTTTTTTAGTAAAGTTGTGATATCTCAATTAAAACAATTTACTATAAATACATTCCGAAATATATGTATTACAAATTCTTAGTTTTAAGTAATTTCGTAATACTAAATAGAAAACTTCATGCGTTTTCCTGAATTTTAAAATAGTCGACGCGTTGAATACTGAAAAAAAGTATAAATTCTAGCGATCCTGAAAAAGAGCAAAGGCAAAATATAAATTTCAATCAAATTTGCCAAAAAAGAGTCACACTGAGGAGTTTTTCATCCCCAGTTTTACTAAGAACTTTAAGGAACAGTTCTCAGTCTTTCTATGATACTTTCATGACCGTTCCTTGAAAATCCAGATTTCAGTTTAATTTTCTGTACGTTTCCACTCCAGGATATTGCCAAAGATATCGGCACCATGAGGCTGAATTTTGGGAGTTCCGAAATCTATATCCTTGTCCATAATGTACATGTAATTGATAGTTGCAATCCAGAGCCAGGTAGCGTCTCCTTTTTCAGAAAATCCTGTTGTTCCATCCCAGGCAGCCAGTTGCCAGTTTTTATTGGCAGTATCCTCATCAGTGCTGGTTATGGCTGTCCTTAGATAGTTATCCACTACCGAATTGTTGTACAGTATTATATTATTGTAGTTTGCAGGGTCGTAGCTTTTGCTGTAGTATTTCAGGTATAAGTCAGTCGGGTCCAGTGTGCCGAAACCGAAAATTACCGGAGTTGAATGCGCCAGAGTGTCAATCTCATCCCAGCTCTTACCCTCGACTTTAATGTTTATTCCCAGTTTTTTAGCTTCCTCGCTCAATGCAACGGATAATGCTTGCCTTTCCTGGGCTCCTGAGTAATATAATAAGGTAAATTCTGCTTTCGTCCCATTCTTTTCAAGGATGCCATCACCGTCGGTATCTTCCCAGCCGGCGTCTGCTAATATTTTCTTTGCTTCGTCTACTTTTCCGTCTTCGAATATAGCTTCCTTATTACCCCAGGGCAGTTTGTCCACTCCAGTAAATTCCTCTTCACCCTGCCCGTTTAATGCACCATCGATTAAGGTCTGTCTGTTTATTCCGATATTCAGTGCTTTTCTTATCGCAGGATCGGATGTTACATTATTTCCGATTGAATAGCCATTTTCCGTTTTCTTTCCTGTGTCAGGCTGCATCGGGAAAGTTATACCCCGAGCATCAATGGAACTAAGAGACACTATTTTCATTCCATCTACTTTTTGATTAGCGTATGAGGAAGGAATTTCGGCCACGTCAACCTGTCCTGATTTAGCTGCTGCGAAAGCTGTGTCTGACTGCATGAAGAGTAAAGTTAATTTTTTAAAGTACGGTTTCTGGCCATAGTAATCCGGGTTTGCTTCAAAGATTGCCTGCTGGCCTTTATCCCATTCTACGAATCGGTATGGGCCAGACCCGATTGGATGTTCTCCGTAAGTCTCATTGTAAGCATGTTCAGGCACAATCCCGACAGCTGCAAGCTTGTGAATAAAAGTCGTCTGCGGGTCGTTTAATGTGAATTCAACCGTGTAGTTATCGAGGGCTACAGCATTTTTCAAAACTGAGAGATCGACTCCACTCGAATTTGCCGCAGTGTTAAATGTGAATGCTACGTCCCTTGCCGTTAAAGGCACTCCATCATGGAATTTAACGTCATTCCTTATATCAACAGTCCAGGTAAACCCATCGTCACTGACAGAATAGTTTGTAGCTAAATCCTTGATCAGAGACCCATTACTGTCCTTTTTAAAAAGAGTACTTTGAACCAGCGGCTCACGACTATATCCCCATCCTGTAATCGGGTTAAAACCTGTTTCCGGCTCTCCGCCATGTGTCCCTATGGCTGCCACCAGCTCGTCCGAGCCTTGGGAAGTTGATGTATTCGAATCGCCAGAAGCTAATTCATCCGAACCTCCGGATACTGCTTCATCCGATATCCCTGAAGCCGGATTGTCGGTCTCATTTCCCGGAATGAAAGCAATAGCCGCTACAATAATTATGGCTATTACACCTATCAAGAGATATTTCTGATTTTTCTGGATTAAAATTCCTCCTTTCTCGTAGTTATATTAAATTACTGCAATAGTGTTGCCTAACAGTAGCGTTTTCAGTAATCTCAAATCAGTTGAATAACACGTTTCTATAAAAACATAATTGTATAGTAATACTTTTTTAACAAAAATTAAGATGAACTAGACTAAACTCGTTTTGCTATAAATACATTCCTAAATATATGTAATACAAATATAGCAATTACATAAAATTAAATAATACAAAATAATATTTTATTCCTTTGTTAATTTTGGATCTAATTCGGTTTCTGGATAAAAATAGTTTAAATTTGGTGTTTTTAAAAAATAACTAAAATATTGTTGGATTAGGCCGGTCTTTGAATCTATTTAAAACGACTTAAAATACAAAAGTTAAATAGAAAGAAAGGCATATACCAAAATGTTTCCAAACTGCTTGTTTCCAAACTGCTAGAAAACCTGTTTTTCTTGTATTTATAAAGGGTTTGATAATTTTCCAGCAAGAATTTTAGCCCCAAAATTGGGCTCATTTCAGACCTTTTCTAGCCAAATAACGGAAATTTTTGCCCTATTCGTGAGCAAGATCCACTAAAACAAGGATTGAAACTTTTTTTATATTTTATTCTGACTTAGGAAAACAATTCGTGAGCAAGATCCACTAAAACAAGGATTGAAACATGGTTTCGTAGGTCATGAAATCGGGGTCACTTAATTCGTGAGCAAGATCCACTAAAACAAGGATTGAAACACTTTAATAAAATTAGAAATAAAACAATTAACAGTATTCGTGAGCAAGATCCACTAAAACAAGGATTGAAACATAACAATTACAACGGAGCTACGCATATGGCAGATATTCGTGAGCAAGATCCACTAAAACAAGGATTGAAACATACCTCAGACGCGATTGATGCTTTACAGGTAGGTATTCGTGAGCAAGATCCACTAAAACAAGGATTGAAACCTTCCGGAGTCATACTTTTTACAGCTTCAGGAATTATTCGTGAGCAAGATCCACTAAAACAAGGATTGAAACTCATAACTCTTGTAGTGATAGTTATACCATCCTTTTCAAAATTCGTGAGCAAGATCCACTAAAACAAGGATTGAAACTGCCATCGCCTATTCCGGTACCGAATTCGTCAACACATTCGTGAGCAAGATCCACTAAAACAAGGATTGAAACTAGCTATCCATTGGTCTGTTTTTCCGTACCTATGAAATTCGTGAGCAAGATCCACTAAAACAAGGATTGAAACCCGGTAATAATTCACCCCTCCAACCCCCTAACAAAATATTCGTGAGCAAGATCCACTAAAACAAGGATTGAAACATGTTTGCACTACGAACTCGCCATCAAATTCACCAAATTCGTGAGCAAGATCCACTAAAACAAGGATTGAAACCTAATTTTTTGCATCCCTATAGTTGCACTAACAAAATTCGTGAGCAAGATCCACTAAAACAAGGATTGAAACAATGTACCGTTGGCAAGTGTGATCCATATTCCCTGATATTCGTGAGCAAGATCCACTAAAACAAGGATTGAAACCTAATGGACGGAGAGGCAGTCATAAGTCTCATACTGATTCGTGAGCAAGATCCACTAAAACAAGGATTGAAACTTAAGGGTGGGGAATGTGAGTATAAATTTTAAAGATATTCGTGAGCAAGATCCACTAAAACAAGGATTGAAACACTATGTTCAATAACATAGTCAACCAGTCTGTTGGAGATTCGTGAGCAAGATCCACTAAAACAAGGATTGAAACTTTTTTCTGCTTCAAATAATGATAAATGTTTCATTCCGGCAGATTCGTGAGCAAGATCCACTAAAACAAGGATTGAAACCTCGATTGTATCTTTCTGAAACCCTTTGCAAATTTCTATTCGTGAGCAAGATCCACTAAAACAAGGATTGAAACTTAGTAAAAGCAATAACCAGAGCCAATTTTTCCAATTATTCGTGAGCAAGATCCACTAAAACAAGGATTGAAACAGATTTCCGCCAACAGATATGCGATCATTGGGCGAAACTTATTCGTGAGCAAGATCCACTAAAACAAGGATTGAAACCCGAAAAACCGGGATACGGCGAAGCCCGGATATTTTATTCGTGAGAAACAAAGTTTGCACGCATGGAATATGCGAGAGATAGACTTTTTTCAACTTTTCATTCATGAGACATACGGGAAGATATTTTGAAATTTTTAGAAATTGATCTATAGATGACTGTTTGGAGACAATCAAGGGTTTTCCCCACTTTCAGTCATAACAGAAATTCATTCACACGTTACCTGTTTTGTACGCTTTAATTAAATTATTGAAGAGCATTGAATATATTGAATATATTGAATCCATTGGATACATTGGATAGTACTGGATATTGTCAGTATTTGAAAACATTATCAACATTATAGTATATTGTTAAACATTAACGAACATTATTGGATATTCTATACTTTTCTTGGGCACTATATATTATTGTTAAACATTATAGGATACTATCGGACATTACAGAATCTTATTGGGCATTAATAGCCGTTATTATATGTTAAAGGCCATATTGAATAGTATCTAAGATTAGCAAAAATTAATGAATATTGGCAGAAATTAATGAATATTAGCAGAAGTTAACGAACGTTGTCATAAATTATCCAATGTTAACGGTCGTTTATTCTGGGGAATAACTATATGAAAGACACGTTTAAAAAGATATACCAATTAAAGCTTTCAATAAAAGGGATTAGCCCTAAGATCTGGCGGCGAATTCAGGTACCGGAAAATTATACTTTTCTGGATCTTCATAAAGCTATCCAGACTGCAATGAACTGGGAAGATTATCATTTGCATGAATTCGAAATGCAAAACCCAAAAACCGGGACGTTTGACAAAATAGGGAAAACAGATGATGAGTGTGAAACTTTCTGTGAACCCCTTGTGCCGGAGAATAAGGTCAAGCTTTCCAAATACTTTTCTTCGGAAAATAAGGTTGCTCTGTACACCTATGATTTCGAGGACAACTGGAAGATAAAAGTCCGGCTTGAGGAAATCCTTCCGAAAAAACAAGGAGCGAAATATCCAGTCTGCACTGCAGGAAAAAGAGCAGCTGCCCCTGAGGATATCGGAGGAATATGGGGTTATGAAGAGATGCTCGATATCTTGAAAGACCCTGAACATGAGGAATACGAACATACAATGGCCTGGTTAGGGAAAGGGTTTGATCCCGAGCGCTTTAACCCGAAAGACGTTGCTTTCTGAGATTCAAAAATGACAGGGTTTTCACACCCAGGCTTTAAATGTAAAAATACATTTGCAGAATTCAATTAATGTATGGGGAGTCCTGACTTCTCGGGGAGTGGTGTTAATATTTTTGAAACTTTCTCTAAAAACATTAGGGTTTGCGCAGTTGAACTGAAAAAACAATAGTATCAGGCCATTAACCGTCTAAAACATGATTTAAATCCACAGTCTTTGATGTGATTGATTTTGTTCCTCAAGTGCATAAGTCCTAAATATATAACTTAATACATACTAAAGAAATATGAAGTCATAATTCATATATCATTAATAGATATTAATGATTTATCTGTTATATATCATATATTAATGATTTATCTGTTGTATGTCATATATTAATAATTTTCCTATTATAAATTTCATATTAATAATTTATCAGTTAATAAATCAAGCTTCTCGTGGTTTTTTTCTGAATTTAAATATATCAGGTACTTGAAAAACAATCAGACACAAGAAATAATGTCGATTCTGAATTAATCCTCATAAAACAAAGGAAATAAGCAAAATGTCAAAGAAAATTGGTAGAAATGATCCGTGTCCGTGTGGTTCAGGAAAAAAATATAAACATTGTTGTTTAGGTCGTAGCAAAGTAGTTACTGGAAATCAAACTCCTATAAAACAAACTCCTATAATTCAAGCTTCTCCAAAATCCGAAAAATCAGACATTAGTATGCTGGCCATTATGAGATTTGAACAGAAGTTACAGGAAAAGCCCGAAGGATTGGAACAAATTAGCAAACAATTTGAAGAATACTCTGATCTCAAGGACATAAGCTTCAAAGATTTCATTCTAGAAAGCTGGAATTTTAATAAATTAAAAAAGATGGGCACTTCGGAAATAATTGAAAAATTGAAATCAATGAATGTCGATTTCGAAATAGAACGTTTCAAAGAACAGGCTCAAAATTATATCTCTGCAATCCAGTTGGCAGAAGACCATTATTACACACAGAATTTTCAGGCACAAGGCAAGGATGAAGATTTCATCTGGCTAGCAATAATTGAATTATGGAAACGGATAATCCCAGAAAAATACAATATGGAAATGATTGATGATCTTATTCAAGATGGCTATGACGACATTGAAAACCAGAATTACAAAGATGGAATGGAAAAGTGGGAAAAAGCGTGGAATATAATAGTAAGTATTGTTCCTTCTCATATAAAATCTGTTACCGATGCTGATAAATTCATTCCCGTTCTAACACAATGTATTTTTAATTGGTGTCAGGACTTTGAAATGGAGTTAGCTAACGCAGCATTGGAAGATGCCTCTTTCCATCAGAAAAGAATAAAATACTGCCAGGATTTCCGCCGGGTTTTCCCTTATTCTGATAAATCAATAATAAAAAATATGCTCAAAGCAGAAGCCGAATCACGTGCTGAGCTTGGGATACTGAAACAGTAAAAAATGAGTCGAGGGATGAATTCCGTGGTTTCCGAATACTTTCTGTGGTTTTATTGACGCGGAGATGGGTAGTTTGAGTTTAAATGGAAGTTATCTATCAAGACCTTGATTTTAAGACCTTGATTTTATTACTTTATTTTCTTTGCGGAAAAGGTAGAACTGTCTCCATGATGAAATCTAAACTCTCCTTCGAGTTCACTTTTTTCTTTTATCCTGACCCAACCACTACCAAAGACACGGTCGCACTCCTCATTTCCTTCCCAGGTGAATTCAAATCTTTTGCCATCGGCATAATCAACGATCCTCCCATCTATCTCACCACAGACTAAACCAAATTGAAAGTCCCCGTTGTTGTCTGGCTCTATCTTAATATAAGCCTGAACTTCCATATCGAAATAGTCCTCATCATATTGTTCCATCTCATAGATGTGCCATGTTCCTGTGAAGTCCGTATTTTTGATACTTTCTTGCATGAGAAGTATGCTATACAATACAATGAATTTGAAGTTTTTGGAGAGAATTTTTAGATTGTGCAAAACTTTTCCTTGCTGAAATAGGCAGCATAGATTTTTCCTTCATCAGTAAGCCGCCAGATTTTTACTGCAGACTTTCCACCGGCGGGCTCTCCTCGTTTTATTGCACCTTTCCTGCTTGAAAGAAGGCCGGATGTTTCCAGGGATTTGAGAATTGGGGTAGTGGTCTGAGGGGTTACTCCAAGATGATTTGCTATGTTTTTGCTTATGAAGGGCTTCAATTTTTCATCGTCGCATTGTTCGATGGGCTTTTTCAGTTTCTTTTCTTCCTGCATCAGGTAAGAGAGGACTTTCTTTTCCTGCTTTCTGATTTTTTCGAAATAGCCAGAGTCAGGCATAGGAAGCTCAAGTTTGATGCTCCCGTTTCCTTTTTCCTGAATTACAAAAGCTCTGCAGCGGCACATGCCTGCAGCACTCATTGCAGCAAGGGAGAGGATTTTTGTGCCGCCTGTAACGTTTAAAATGACTTCAATACCGTCTGGCTGGGCATAAATCAATTCAATTATCGTTATGAGACATTCTTTGAAATCAAAAGGATTAACTTTGCAGGTTTCAACACCAATACCGAAGCTTTCAAGGAGCTTTTCCAGTTCTAAAGCTTTTTCAGGGGGATTTACAATTTCAGTACCCGCTTTAATCTCGGATTCCGGATAAATTTCATTTAAGGGCTTTCCGGCGACAAGCAGGACTTTATCTACATTTTCCATCAGCCGGACTCCAAGTTTTATAATGTCTCCTGATCCTCCAAGGGTCGCTATCATTATTGCCATTATCTCGCTCCGGTTACCTTCTTTTTCATTTCTCGCTTCTGTTGCCTTTTTTATGATTTTTCGCTTCTGTTACCTTCTTTTTTGCGGCTTGCTTTTCCTTCCTGTTTCCGTTTTCTTTTCCCTTGCTTTTCCTCTTTCCTTTGTAAGTTCCAGGTCATTCAGCAATAAATAAGCACTCTTTTTCTGCATAGGTGTCAATGTTGAAGTTCTTCCCGATTACAAGCCTTTTTTCGAGACAGGCCGTGCAAACCGGTGAAATCAGTACAGAATCTTCGTCAGTCTTTTCTTCGTGGTCCAGCACCTGTTCTATTTTTTCGGCTAGCAGATTCATATTTTCCTGGTCAAGCTCTCCGAAAAATACGCTTTTTTGAAATCTGTATAGCCCGAGGTCCAGACATTTTTCCGAGATTCGATTCCGAAGAGTGTTGCTGGTTATATCGTAGACAAGCCACAAAAACATGTTACCTCCAGTACACGAAAGGAGAATAGATACTTCTCTCTCCGGTCAGAAATTTAGCAACACCTCTTGCCTGCTGGAGAATAAGGCTGGAAAAAGAATGTCTGTGGTCCTGGTAGTTTATGACCTTTGCCAGTCTTTCGGAAACTGCTTCCAGGGTTTTTCTTTTTCCAGGCTGGTTTAAATAAAAACCGCCTTCAACCGGCTTCAGGTCTTTTTCTGTGACACTTTTTTTTGTGACAAGGTTGAGTACGGCCCGATCCACAACCGGCTGCCGGAATTCTTCAATTAAATCAAGAACCATCGAGGGCTTTCCAGGAAGATCGGTATGCATGAAGCCCATGTAAGGATTAAGACCTGTCAGAATGCAGGCTTTTTCCACTTCTGTATAGAGGATTCCGTACCCGTAACTGAGCATTGCATTGAAAAGGTCTCCAGGAGGCTGTTTTGTGCGTGTTCCTGAGTATACGGTTCCAGGAAGGATGTTTGATAGAGCCTGAAAATAAATCCTTGAAGCTTCTCCTTCAATCCCGAACAGGCTTTCCCTTGCTTCTTCGATATATCCCCATTCTTCAGTTCTTTCTTTTACTTTTTCGGATAGGGACATGATCCGTTCTGCCTGTCCTATCAAGCGCTCATTATTCCTCTTTTTTGCCAGATTTTTCAACAGGTAACCCTGATTCCTGATTTTAGCCCCGATCATGGAACTAATTAGAAAAATCCCTTTTCCGTTATCATAAGCCCTTGCTTGATAGCGCTGTACGGTTGCAGAATTTTCCTGTTCACAGGAATAAGTCCTTGCAAAAGGTCTCCCTATCCTGTCCAGGTAAACGATGTCTATCCCTTTCTTAACTGCAAGCTCTATCGCATCAGCAGTAACTGCAGCCCCTTTATAAATAAGGATTTGTGAGACTTTATCTGCCGAAAATCCTTTTTTGAGCAGCTTTTCGGTCTTATCAACGAAAATAAACCGGTTGCTCTTCTTATGAATATAAGTTCCGTATTCATCAACAATTAACCGAATCTTGAATTACCTCCTGTGTATTTGAGTAACTTCCATATTCTTTTAAGCCTATGGATCTACAAATAGTATTTCGCGAAGAGTTCGGACAAAATCCGAATTCTAGAAGTTTGTTACCCGTTTTCCTGAAGAATCACGCTTTTTCTCAATTTGACCTTTTATTTTTCAAAAAATCAATATCAATAAGTAACATTTTAAAGAACGGTTTTGAAATATTTTAAAAGAAAAGTGCCTTTTTTCTTTTGACCAAATATCTGAAATTCACAATTGCGTGAAACTGTGGTCATTTCACTAAATGTTATAATGTATCTCTCATATCATACTTTGTAAACCATTTTTAAAAAGTGTACACATATGTACATTATCAAAATAATAATTTCGCTATGCTGTAAGTGAAAATGCAAAAGTTTAAATGGTATCTGTCCTTATATACCCTTTAGCTATTTGTCGACGGACAGATTTAGTTGACCAAAACAAAAACAAGTAAATTTCAAATTTTATACAGTTCAAGCAAAAAAGAAGTTTCTTGATGTTTGTTTATAGGTTCAAAATTTCCTGAGAATTTGTTAAAAATCAGGGAAAACGACCCTGTCGAAAAGTAGCTTCCACGAAAACAAGGATTGAAACAGGTTTTCATAGGCGGTAACAGTGTGCGTGTGGCGTCGAAAAGTAGCTTCCACGAAAACAAGGATTGAAACTTATAAAAAATATAATATCCAATATGTTTATGGTCGAAAAGTAGCTTCCACGAAAACAAGGATTGAAACTGACGAGGATTAAAGAGATCTGTGATTTGTATCTACGGTCGAAAAGTAGCTTCCACGAAAACAAGGATTGAAACTATGCTTGCTATGCTCGGTACTGTCGTCAACGCCTCGTCGAAAAGTAGCTTCCACGAAAACAAGGATTGAAACATAAATATCTCCGTATTATCATTGACGGCAGAGCCGTCGAAAAGTAGCTTCCACGAAAACAAGGATTGAAACTTTTTTTCGATCCGAAGAATATATTTATTATTTTCCCCCGATATTAGATTTATGTGTCGAAAAGTAGCTTCCACGAAAACAAGGATTGAAACTTACTATAAGTGCCCCTAGCACTCTTAGATTTACACTTGTCGAAAAGTAGCTTCCACGAAAACAAGGATTGAAACTTCATAGTTGCCTCATTGGCAAAATATCTTTCAGCAGTCGAAAAGTAGCTTCCACGAAAACAAGGATTGAAACTGAATTTCTGAGTATCTCTGCTTGTGTTTTTGTGAGTCAAAAAGTAGCTTCCACGAAAACAAGGATTGAAACAGTTTTACTATTGTAGGTATAGTATGCGAATACTGCAACGTCGAAAAGTAGCTTCCACGAAAACAAGGATTGAAACTGTTTTAAAATATAAGGATTACTATTGTTGCTGAACATCTGTCGAGAAGTAGCTTCCACGAAAACAAGGATTGAAACCGATATCTTCAATTATGTTGTTTGTTGCTCCTTCCTGTCGAAAAGTAGCTTCCACGAAAACAAGGATTGAAACTTTTTTGACAAGCCGGGATCCTACATCGTATTCCACTGTCGAAAAGTAGCTTCCACGAAAACAAGGATTGAAACGTGTATTTATGTCCTTTGCTTTTCAACTGTTGTTGTCGAAAAGTAGCTTCCACGAAAACAAGGATTGAAACATTCTGCTCTTTCTGGCAACGTGTAAAGAAGCATTCTGTCGAAAAGTAGCTTCCACGAAAACAAGGATTGAAACAGGGATTATCAAACCCGTCCTCGCAATCTGTAAGCGGTCGAAAAGTAGCTTCCACGAAAACAAGGATTGAAACTCTTTCCGATAAAGCAGATTGACAGCGGTAACCAAAGGTCGAGAAGTAGCTTCCACGAAAACAAGGATTGAAACTCCGATACCCGCTCTTCTTTATCGATCCGGACAAGGTCGAGAAGTAGCTTCCACGAAAACAAGGATTGAAACTGAGAGCCAGAAGTGGGCGCTTGCCCGATGATGATGTCGAGAAGTAGCTTCCACGAAAACAAGGATTGAAACTTTGGTATTATGCGATGATTATTTAGACTATAATCTTGTCGAGAAGTAGCTTCCACGAAAACAAGGATTGAAACTAGGAAATAAACTAAGGAAGTTCGATACTAATCGGAGTCGAGAAGTAGCTTCCACGAAAACAAGGATTGAAACAAAAGAATTGCTTTCTTTGTGTTCGTGTATATCGTCGAAAAGTAGCTTCCACGAAAACAAGGATTGAAACCAAGTTTTGCATCCATTGTTACCACCTCTAGGTATAAGTCGAGAAGTAGCTTCCACGAAAACAAGGATTGAAACTTATTTGGGGGTATTTTATCTCCTCCCTAGTATCTTTTTGGTCGAGAAGTAGCTTCCACGAAAACAAGGATTGAAACTTAATATCGGAGCGATTAGACTTTTATTGTCGCAACGAGTCGAGAAGTAGCTTCCACGAAAACAAGGATTGAAACTTTGTTTTTGAGCCATTTTAGGCTAATAATTTCTATTGTCGAGAAGTAGCTTCCACGAAAACAAGGATTGAAACTATTGAGGATTTCGAGTGTTACCCAATCGCTGTCTGACGTCGAGAAGTAGCTTCCACGAAAACAAGGATTGAAACCAGGAATACACAGTTCTTTTAGTATTTCCGAATAGGTCGAGAAGTAGCTTCCACGAAAACAAGGATTGAAACCCCATCTGACTTCACCCGGTTTCTTAAGTGCAGCTGCACCGTCGAGAAGTAGCTTCCACGAAAACAAGGATTGAAACTCTCCCTTCCGGCCGAGATCCTATCCGCGCTTCGTAGTCGAGAAGTAGCTTCCACGAAAACAAGGATTGAAACTCTTTGATTTATCTACATACCATTCTCCGTGCCCTGTCGAGAAGTAGCTTCCACGAAAACAAGGATTGAAACCTTTTTATTTGATTTCTTCCCATACTAACGCTCTTTGCAGTCGAGAAGTAGCTTCCACGAAAACAAGGATTGAAACTTAGGATTGGAGGTAAATGTCTTAGCCTCTTTTTGTCGAGAAGTAGCTTCCACGAAAACAAGGATTGAAACTATCAATACGCTCTGCAAAAATTAACCTCCTTTTGTCGAGAAGTAGCTTCCACGAAAACAAGGATTGAAACCCAAAAATATTATAGTTCCTGCTCATTGTCAGTAAGCAGTCGAGAAGTAGCTTCCACGAAAACAAGGATTGAAACTAGGTGTTTTATAGCTTAGAACTTTTTGCCTCTTAGTCGAGAAGTAGCTTCCACGAAAACAAGGATTGAAACATTTCCTTACTCTCGATAATGGCAGTAGATATTAGTCGAGAAGTAGCTTCCACGAAAACAAGGATTGAAACCAATAAACGTTCTTAGCGGCGTCATAGATAGCTTGTCGAAAAGTAGCTTCCACGAAAACAAGGATTGAAACAAAGTGTGATCTTTTTCATTTTGAAAACGTCTTCAGTCGAAAAGTAGCTTCCACGAAAACAAGGATTGAAACGCTTCTTCACACTTCCTGGCATTGGCAGACATGCAGTCGAAAAGTAGCTTCCACGAAAACAAGGATTGAAACTTTTTGCGAAATAACCAAAAAATTCCATTACTGCGGTCGAAAAGTAGCTTCCACGAAAACAAGGATTGAAACTAACTTCCATTTTTGGTTCATTAATATTATGAAGTGTCGAAAAGTAGCTTCCACGAAAACAAGGATTGAAACTTGTTGGTAATATTCATACCACCACAGTACCTTTTAGTCGAAAAGTAGCTTCCACGAAAACAAGGATTGAAACAGAGGAACCATCAGCATCATGACCCTTGGCGCAGAAGTCGAAAAGTAGCTTCCACGAAAACAAGGATTGAAACCAAAATATTTTATCTTTTTTTAGTCTTCTTTTTTTTTGTCGAAAAGTAGCTTCCACGAAAACAAGGATTGAAACAAGAGTAAGATCTTCGATGCTTACCTTAAGTTGTTCGCCTATTTATGTCGAAAAGTAGCTTCCACGAAAACAAGGATTGAAACTACGGCCTGAAGCCTTCCTATCTAAAGCCTTATTTGTCGAAAAGTAGCTTCCACGAAAACAAGGATTGAAACTGAATTTTATTATTAACTTCATTATATCATCTCCTGTCGAAAAGTAGCTTCCACGAAAACAAGGATTGAAACTATTTTTAATCCAAGTTCACTATCAATCCATGACGATGTCGAAAAGTAGCTTCCACGAAAACAAGGATTGAAACAATTACTTGTGTTCATTTACTTCATTTTTCCCCATCCAGTCGAAAAGTAGCTTCCACGAAAACAAGGATTGAAACTCCTCAGTTCTAACAAGTTGCGGCGCCACTTCCGGTCGAAAAGTAGCTTCCACGAAAACAAGGATTGAAACAAAAAGCTCAAACAATAACTTACAAAATGTTACCGTCGAAAAGTAGCTTCCACGAAAACAAGGATTGAAACCTCCTAACATTATTTTTCTTTGCTCTCCTGGATGTGTCGAAAAGTAGCTTCCACGAAAACAAGGATTGAAACAAAGATTCCTTAGCCGCAGGGATTGCTGCCTCTGATGGTCGAAAAGTAGCTTCCACGAAAACAAGGATTGAAACGCATGAACCCAGATATTCCCGATCTGTGAAGTTTAAGTCGAGAAGTAGCTTCCACGAAAACAAGGATTGAAACCCAGGAATCGGTATAAGAATAGAACCTCCGGCAAAGAGTCGAGAAGTAGCTTCCACGAAAACAAGGATTGAAACTTATGGTTTCCTACTCGTTGTCAACAAGCAGTGTGGTGATGTCGAGAAGTAGCTTCCACGAAAACAAGGATTGAAACAAAAATATAATTTGGATAACAATTACATTCTTTAGGTCGAAAAGTAGCTTCCACGAAAACAAGGATTGAAACTTCATATATTCCTTGCTTTTCACAACAACTATAGAAGTCGAAAAGTAGCTTCCACGAAAACAAGGATTGAAACTGTTATATTTTTATTCACTTCATCACCTTTTCTAGTCGAGAAGTAGCTTCCACGAAAACAAGGATTGAAACGGCAACTGCTCTTGCTGCCTGTGTCTCGTCTACTTGTCGAGAAGTAGCTTCCACGAAAACAAGGATTGAAACTAATAGAAAGAAATATCTTATTATGATCACCTCTTTTGTCGAGAAGTAGCTTCCACGAAAACAAGGATTGAAACCGTATTTTAATCTTAAGTAAATCCATGCAAAAATAGTCGAGAAGTAGCTTCCACGAAAACAAGGATTGAAACATCTTTTGTTTTAAGTCCGTTTATTGTTTTTGTTACGTCGAAAAGTAGCTTCCACGAAAACAAGGATTGAAACCAATATTACTATCGGTCTTCTTGTTTTCCTATACAGTCGAAAAGTAGCTTCCACGAAAACAAGGATTGAAACATCAAAATCTCTCAATAACTCGGCTAACATTATAGTCGAAAAGTAGCTTCCACGAAAACAAGGATTGAAACAACAGACAGGTGTCGACATCACCGGCAAGACTGAAGTCGAAAAGTAGCTTCCACGAAAACAAGGATTGAAACTACTTTATAACTTTCATCGTATCACCTTTTTATTTAGTCGAAAAGTAGCTTCCACGAAAACAAGGATTGAAACCAAGTATTTTTAAGTAAGGCATTAAGCTCCTTAAGTGTCGAAAAGTAGCTTCCACGAAAACAAGGATTGAAACTTTGGAGTGTTGCACATCCTGCAGATATCCCTACAAGTCGAAAAGTAGCTTCCACGAAAACAAGGATTGAAACATAAAACTGTTGCCTTTAGAGAAAATTTTTGTTTTGTCGAAAAGTAGCTTCCACTAAAACAAGGATTGAGACCTGACATATTCATAATTTCAACCCCTAGTGCTTCTGAAGTCGAAAAGTAGCTTCCACTAAAACAAGGATTGAGACTTTAGAAGCCCCATTTCCTTCAACAAGCTATTCGCAAGTCGAAAAGTAGCTTCCACTAAAACAAGGATTGAGACCTTTAAGAACGTATATAAAAAAACTTGCTACGGCTGTCGAAAAGTAGCTTCCACTAAAACAAGGATTGAGACTCCCAAGCATTGCCACAATGCTCATCTCCCCGTGTCGAAAAGTAGCTTCCACTAAAACAAGGATTGAGACTGCATTGACGATTAGTTTTGTTATTTTTTTTCCAGTCGAAAAGTAGCTTCCACTAAAACAAGGATTGAGACTAGAAGAAATATCAACACTGACACTTCCACATGACGGTCGAAAAGTAGCTTCCACTAAAACAAGGATTGAGACATAATTAAAACTCATTTTATTCCTCCGTATAATTTGTCGAAAAGTAGCTTCCACTAAAACAAGGATTGAACCAGTTCCTTGCTCTCCGTAGTCGGTGTCTGGGTAAAGTAATAAAACAACAACCGCCACTGAAAAATGGATTGAATTCCTCGCTCGTTTTTATATTTTTGGTTTTTATATATATCAAAAGTCTATTTCTATCGAGAAGTAGTTCACGAAAAAGTATCGAGTCCTTTACTTCGGAAAAAAGCCGAATTCTTCGCAGCTAAATATATCAAGTTCCGTAGATGATTGAAAATTAAGAATCATTTACGGAGGTATCTTAATCCAGAAGCAAAAACTGGCCGAAATTCAACTGAAACTGTATAATAAAGCGAAAAGAAAACCTGAAAAGCGGTTTAAAAAGCTTAAAAAACTGATTTTGAAAGACGAGATCCTGTACACCGCCTGGGGAAATTTAAACCGGAATACAAAAGGCACTGGTTTTGATTCTCTTACTATCCGGCAGGTAGAGGCTTCAGGGGTCGAAAACTTCATCCGTTCAGTAAAGAAAGAGCTTAAAAGTGAAAAATACGCTGCTGGCGAAGTGAAAAGAGTCGAAATTCCAAAAAAGAACGGGGAAACGAGACAACTTGGAATTCTTACTTTAAAAGACCGGCTTGTCCAGGGAGCTGTAAAACTCATTCTTGAGCCTATTTTTGAAGCTGATTTTGAAAACTGCTCCTATGGCTACCGTGCTTACAGGTCTGCAAAACTCGCCAGCCTTGAAGTTTACAAATGGCTTGAAACCGGTAACGTCCATTACCTGAAGGGAGATATTGAGGACTGTTTTGACAGCATCCCGCATGATAAGCTCATGAAAGTCCTTAAAACAAGAATAGAAGATGAGTTAATACTTTCTCTGATTGAGGACTGGCTTAAAAAAGGTTCAGTTGAAAGCAGTTCCGGAAAATATTCAGGAAAAGGGCTGCTTCAGGGTGGAATAATTTCGCCTCTTCTTTTAAACTTTTATCTTGACCAGTTTGATAACCAGTGGGCTGAAATCGGGCTGAAGAACATTGAAGGGGACTCAGTTGAGCATCTTGTGCGTTTTGCAGATGATTTTGTGATCCTTTCAAAGGAGTGGATCAATCCTGACAGAGTTGAGGCTGTTCTGGATGTACTGGGCCTTGAATTTAACAAAGAAAAGACCTATGTTGGGACTGCAGCTAATGGGTTTGAGTTCGTAGGCTTCTATTTTCAAGAGATTGTTGATGAGAAGGGGTTGGAAAGGAGTATAAAAATCATACCTACTGAGGGGTCTATTGAGAAGGTAATTAAGAGCATTGAAAGTATGAAATGTGTGGAAAAAGCAATATTTGATCATAAAAATGAAAACGGGGCTCCAGAAACTTTTGTTAAAAATATATATAATGTTGTTGACCCGTGGGTGAGCTATTACAAACATACGGATTACGCGGCTGGGCTTGAAAGAATTAAGCAAAGCGTTAACAAATGGATAAAAGAGTTTACTTAAATATAAACAAAGTATTTATTTTTGTAATAAGGCTTATCCATAAATTATCAAAATTTATTTATGTTAAAAGTAATTTATGTTAAAATAAATACAAATAAAATTAAAATGATGCTTTTTAAAAAATTCGTTGTATTTACCATGACTCCAGAAAATATTAAGCTCAAAACTCTTGAAATGACCTTTGAAGGCTCAGAAGAGTTCAGAGGGGACGCAAATCAGATACGTGGTTTCTTTGCGTCAAAATTTAATGAATACGATCATCTTCACAACCATAATACTGACAGATTTTATTATCGTTACCCTCTGGTGCAGTACAAAGTTCTTGATAGAATACCGCTAGTGGTTGGTATAAATGAGGGAGCAGAAATTCTAAAAGGTTTATTTGATAAATTTGATACGGTTACTCTTCCTCATGAGGATTTTGAAATCACTGAAAGGTCTCTGAGGCTTAAAAAACAGGATTTTGGCCTTACAAAAAACCTCTACTTTTACGAATTTCTCACTCCCTGGCTTGCCCTTAATAAAGAAAATGAAGAAAAGTTCTTTGAGACCAGAAACCCTGAAGAAAAAAAGGAAATCCTCAGGAAGACGCTTGTAGGAAATTTGCTCTCCATGTCAAAAGCTTTTGGATATGCGGTTCCCGATACCATAAAATGCGATGTTGATGTAGAAATCAGACATTCAAAGTACAAACAAATGGATTTTACTTCTTTTACAGGTGGTTTTATAGCTAATTTTTTGATTCCGGATTTTATGGGAGTGGGGAAGGGGGTTGCTAAGGGGTTTGGGACTGTGAGGAAAATAAGGATGTGAATTGCTTAGGTAATGTTAACATGTGAAAACAAGGGGAAAGAAATGAGGAAAATAGAATTTAAAGTTAAGTTTATCACGCCATTGTTAATAGGTGGAGCAAATCCTCGAGAGGCAGATCCTTCTGGATTAACAGGAAAAGCTCTAAGAGGCTGCTGGCGCTTCTGGTTCAGAGCAATAATGGGGGGCATTTTCGGAGACATAAAAAAAGAGGAATTATTATTTTTAGAAAGCAAAATATTTGGAAGCCCTGATGCTAAAGACCCACATGGGAAGAAAATTGGTGCGAAGTTTAGAATGATTATCGAAGTAGAAAATGAACTCCCAGATAAAGAAATAATACTTGGCTTCAATTTAATTTGCAAAAAATGTAAAGGTCATGGGTGTGATAAGTGCAACCATAAAGGAAAGACAAAAAAGGTGGCCACAAGCCAAGGTCTTCTTGAAAATTCTTCATACAAAATACAGATTATTCCACGCAATACGATGTCTGAAAATGAGTTAAATATTCTATTTTCTACCATATGGGTATGGGGCAATCTGGGTGCAGTAGGAAAAAGGGAAAGAAGAGGATTTGGCTCTCCAATAATTGGTCTTAAAAATGAAGATAATCTCGAAAATAAAAATAATCCGTTTTCTTTGTACCTAAAAGAAAAAGAAATTAAACTCCCTATAAAAAATACCTTTGACTATCCTGAGGAGATTGAGGAACACCTCCAAGAGGGTTTGAGCTTAGTTTGGAGTGTTTACAATCAATGGATTAAAGAAAATGGTTTTACGAATAGAAAATTATTTTTAGATGTTTCCGGAACAAGTTCCCCGAAAAGTTCCCCGTTCTTCCTTTTGCGAAGTTGTGAGCAAATATTTGTTGGGAATGCAGGTTTCAGTACAGTAAATGATGCAATTACCAAATTTCATGGAAAGTCAAATTGTGATGGTTTAGGATGGGCAGAAAATAAAAAACGTATGGCATCCCCATTGTTTATTAGGTTTCATAAAGTACATGAGGGAAACACCGAGAAACTTTTTCCTTTGATTAGTTGGTGCCAGCAAAAAAATGTCGAGATGCGAGACCCAGATAATTGCGCATTAGTGTATCTCAAAAAAATGAAGATAGATGGGAAGAACATTTTTGTCAATAATCTGAATGGAGGCACCCTATGAATGAACTAATCGAACAAATGAAAAACTATGGAAATGAATTTTACCTTCTTAGAGTTTCTATTGGACCTGTTCAAGAATTCATCAGTGAATCTAGGAAAACAAGGGATCTCTACATCGGAAGTCGTTTACTTTCTTTAGCTACATTCAAAACCATGAGGCCAATATTCGATGCATATGGTTTAGAAGCTATAATTTATCCACATATAAAATCTTCAAAAGAACGTTTGTCTTCTCTTCCAAATATTTATATGGCTGTTATCCCAAAGTCAAAACTAGATGAAATGCTTTCTCGGATGAAAAATGGATTAAATAATTTTTGGGACGAGGTGCAACAAAAAGTCAACGAGAATTTACCTCTTGATTGCAAGGGATATTACGGCCAGAAAATTAGATCTCCATTTTATATGAACTGGGTGGCAGTTCCTGTAACAATTGAGGAACTAAACAATACATACAAACCAAAAGTAAAAGAAATTATCCATTTTTTTAATGAGAGAAAAGTAACAAGAACTTTTGATTCATGGGAAGGAAGTTATGTTCAAAAATGTAACCAATGTGGGCACAGAGAATATTCACCAGAAATTTATTTAAGTATCCAAAAAAAATTCAAAAATAGAATAAGAGAAAATGAAATACTATGTTCAGTCTGTTTATTGAAAAGGCTCCTTAATCCAAAAGATATAGACGTGCCCGACCAAAAGTTTGACTCAGTAATGGACGTTTCAGCAGCAATTGCAAAAAAATTAATGGAAAAGGGCAAAAAAGAAAAGCATGAGATCAAAGAATTTACAGATAACGTCGATCGAATTGGAAAAATGATTGGGAACACACAAAAAAATGGGGAGTACTATTATGAAGATTATTTAAATTATGATTTTTTCAAAAAAGAATATGGGATTGCCGATGATCCAGAATTCAGAGAACTCTGTGACGATACCAAGTATAAATTACGTGCTGCTTATGAATCTCTTGGGATAAAAGAGCCATCAAAATATTATTCCATTTTGATGATGGATGGCGATAACATGGGGAAACTCATGTCAGGAGATGTAAAACTTACATCAGGAGAAGTTCTTAAAGATACTAATTTTACCCTGGATTTTCAGAAAAAACTTAGTGAAATTCTATCATATACCGGATCAAATACATCAGAATTGATAAAGAATCAGGATGAGGGTAATGGTCTTTGCGTATATTCTGGAGGAGATGATCTCCTTGCTTTTCTTCCTCTAGAAACTTCTCTTTCGACAACTAATAAATCCAGATCCTGTTTTATCGATGAATTCAGGAAGTCAAACATAAAACAAACTTTCAGTGCCGGAATTGTTCTTCTTCATCATAAGGATCCTCTCCGTAGGGGTTTAGAAGACGCTAGGCAAAGTGTTGAAAAGGCAAAAGGAGTTTTCAAAGACAAGGATGCTTTCTGCATTACATTAAGACTATTCTCAGGGTCTGTTGTTGCATGGATTTATAAGTGGGAAATCAATGTCCCAAACCTTCAAGAATTAGACTCTATCAAAGTTCTGGATGTCTTGAGATATTTTGTTTCATTTATGCTTGAAGATTCGGAAAATAAATTGAGTCCAAGTTTTGTTCGTGACTTCATGGAAGAACTTACCTCTTTTTACAAATATAACGAAAACAAGTCCACGTGGAGCTTGAATGAGAAGATGTTTAAATCAGAGTTTTGGAGATTGCTAAAGCGCCATATGCCTTCAGAATCAAAGTTATGGAAAGAAGAATTTAGAGATGGAATTCTTACTCTGGACTTAATTGCGGAATCATTTGTTTACATGGCAGACCCTGAAAAGAACAAACAAGTTAAGCATACAAAAGAAAATTTTGAAAACTTTCTCCAAATAGCTCTGTTCCTGGTAAGAGAACAGATAGGAGGTGACTTTAAGTGATCCAGATCGATCTCAATCCCCTTGATACACTTTTTTTCAGGGATTCCAACTCTTTTGATGCTGGAGAAGAAACAACGGCAGATTTTAATTTTCCTTCCCCTCTAACGTTTTATGGGGCAATCGGAAACGCTGTACTTGAAAATACTCCCGAAAACAATAGAAGAAAATTTATTCATGGAGCATATGAACATCCTAAGCTTGGGAAATATGATGAAAAGCTTGTAGATACACCTATGAAAATCAAAGGTCCGTTCCTGCAAGAAGGTGGCAAGATATATTTCCCATCTCCTGAAAATCTATGGATTGAATCAACAAAACGTCCTTATGTGCCTCATGTACTATTGCCTTATGAAAAAGAGGAATTGGTGTGGGACATCAATGATGAAATATTAAAACCACTAAAACTACCAAAAAAGTCAGATGATAAAACATTAGATCTTAAACGATTAGATGAATATATTCCTCTCAAGGAATTGACCAAATACCTTTCTGGAAAACTTAATTCTCTTTCAATTCTTAAATCCAAAGCAGAAGATTCGTTTTTTGAAAAAGAAATCAAGTATGGTCATGCGATTTCAAAGTGCTCGAAAACCCCTGAGGAACATTTTCTTTATACTGCCGTCCACCTGCGTTTCAAAGATCAGCTAAGGAAGCGAAACTATATACAATCTGGTTTTACGGTGTTTGTGGATGGTATAAAAGAATCAGATCTACCCAATAAAACAATATCACTTGGAGGGGAAAGAAAAAGAGTTTCAATTAAATATGGAAATAATATGATAGTTCATGAACAGTCGGAGATTTTATACGAAATTCAACGCGAGCAACCGAAGATTTTAGATGAAATTCAACGCAAAAAAAGGTTTTTCGTATATTTTGCAACTCCAGCAATTTTCAAAAACGGATGGCGTTTAGAACTGCCTTCTGAATTTAGTGATGCTGCCCTAGTCGGAGCGGCAGTTAACAAACCACTCTACATAAGTGGTTGGAAAAGTGGATGTAAAAACAACAAAGATATTTCGGGAGGGAAACCAAGGCCCATCAGGAAAGCAGTTCGTGCTGGTAGTGTTTATTTCTTTGAGGCAGAATTTTGGAGCAAAGAAAAATTCAAAGATTTTGTTGATAAATATCATTTCCGAGCTAGTTTATCTGACGAATATTCCAGTGCTGGTTTCGGTATAGGATTAATAGGGTGTTGGTAAAATGACACAAGATAATGAACTTCCTGAATATGAAATAATGTTTGTAAACGTGGTTACACCTCTTCATAATGGTTCTGGAGAAGGACTAGGATTTGTAGATAACCCGATTTTACGTGAAAGAACGACACAATTCCCTATCATCCAGGCATCCTCGATAAAAGGGGTACTTAGAGATTCATATGACGAAAGAGGTTCTCCATATGTTGAGTTATTTTTCGGCCCTCCGCCTGGAAAAGGAGAAAAACATTCCGGCGCAATTTCTTTTGGCGATGGACAGATTCTTGCATTTCCCGTAAGATCTGTTAGGGGATGCTTTGTGTGGATAACCAGCCCACATGTACTTTGGAGGTTTTATGAGAAACTTTGTTTGATGAGGCTAGAAACTCAGTTTCCAAAAATCAATGACTCAATGAAGCAAATTCATTCCGGTCTGAAAAAGGCTATGATCTGTCCTTCTGGAAAAAATGAGCTATGCATGCAAAAAGAAACTGAAATTTTCCTAGAGGAATTTCCTGTAACTTTTGTGGAATCGGTGGAAATAGAAAATATTGCAAAGGTTATTGGAGAAAAAGTATATGGAAATGTTGAAGATAGTTTCTTGAAAAGTGAATTTGAGAAGAAACTTGTTTTATTGGATGATGATACATTCAGATATTTTATTACCAACGCCACAGAGATAGTTCCTAATATTAGAATAGGGGACAGTGGAACTACTAAAGATGGTTCACTTCGTTACACAGAGTACCTTCCATCGGAAACCATTATGTACAGTACCTTGATTTTCGAAAAATCCAGAAAAGAAGACCAGCCTTTGAAAGCAACAGATGTTAAACGTAATTTTACGAAAAACCCGCCTTTAACAATTCAAATTGGGGGAGATGCGACCATAGGAAAGGGAATCGTCAAGCTTTCATTGCCAAGCCTTCAAGCAAATAACCTTGCTGACAAATAAAGCTAAGGGGAAAATGAAATGATAGTTGATAAAAATCTGGATCATGGACGAGCAGAGTATGCATATGCATGTATAGAAGAAATCGAACATATTAAAGAAATTAAAGGAATTAAAGACAAAGGAGTTGAAATTGAAAAAAGGTATCATAGCGCAGTTAGATCTTCCGGTGCTTTAATCCAAAAATCAGGACTGATGCAAACTCTGTCGTTTTATATTAGCAAGACGAAAGATGAAGAGGATGGATGCGAAAATAAAGGCTATACTCACTATGAACTTCTTGCAAAACATATCTTGACGTGGATTTTGGACAATAATGGAAACGAAGAACCATTAAAACTTTATCGATCTCTTCTGGATTATACGGATGAAGAGATTATACAAAAAACTCAGGAGTCAAAGGCTCTTATACTCTGGCTCAAAAGATTCGCAGATGCAATGTTGATAAGTGGGGATAATAATGTTGCTTGAGAATTCTCAATGGATAAAAGATGTAAATTATGTGGGAGAAATCTCAACTTCAGAAAAAGTAAATCCATCTCTGATTTTTGACAAGTATTTTCTATGGGGAGTTACAGGAGATGGTTTTCCAACTTCCACTCCAAACAGGAAAAACTACAAAATGACTCATCTTGAAAAAATAACAAAGTATAAAATTCCTCTAGGTACTGCTCAGTACAACCTTCTTAAAAATAGAAAGAATTCCCTCCCAAGAACAACTTCATTTTCCTTGTATACCAATACCAGAGTTATAGTCAATCATGGGGGAGAATCAATTCTTGAAAATTCAATTTCTATTCATCCTTATTATGGATTCCCTACAATCCCAGGGTCTGCAATTAAGGGTGTTACTAGGCACTACAGTGAAGAGTTTGAGACTCTCGATAAAGATTTGGAAAATAAGATTTTTGGAAATTCGCCCACGGAGAAAAACTCTCAACAGGGAAGTATATTCTTTTTAGATGCATGGCCTAAAAATATAGATCAAAAAAACTTTTTTGAACTGGATGTTTTCACTCCACATTATCAGGAATATTACCAAATAAAGAAATTGCCACGCGATGATCAAAACCCAGTCCCTGTTTACTTCCTTGCAGTGAAAAAAGGAGTTGAATTTGAGTTTGCAATCGCTCCTTCTTTAGGATGTAGCAAAGAAAATTTACAAGAAGATCTTAAGCTCGTAAAAGGACTCATTACAAATGCACTGAAAACATTTGGAATCGGTGCAAAAACGGGTTCAAGTTATGGTTACTTTAAATAAAAAAAGGTGTGTTGGATGCCAAGAACAATAATTACAACCTGTGGCACTAGTCTTTTCAAATCATGTTGCTGGAGCCATGGAGAACTTTGCAACGATTCTCTCACAGAGATGAAAGATGAACAAGAAAGGATGGAATATGAATTAGTGTGCAACAGTAAACTGAAACAGGCTTTTGTAGACAAAAAGGAGCTTCATAAAGATTTTGAGCGTTTTGCTTGGGATGAATTATATTTAAAAGATTTGCCTGCTGAACTTGCATCACTAAGGGCTATACAACTTTGTTTAGAAGACATAGAAAGTAAACCACATCTCAGAGTGGATGACAAGGGTTCTATCTCTAGTCTACACACTAGGCGGCGGAAGCCAGAAAATGAACTACCTCTTGGAGAAAATGACAGAATTATTTTACTGCACTCGGATAATGAAGAAGGTAGATACTGTGCAATGACAATATCAAAAATTTTGGAAGATTATGATTTACTTCCAAGGGTACAAATTTGTGATCCCTGGGAAGTGAGAGGACTTGATCCGAATGACTTATATCAGTTTGAAAAAGCTCTAAAGAATATATGGAAAGACTTAGTTTCAAAATTTGATGGTAGTAATGAATATATTTTCAATCCTACTGGAGGTTACAAAGCTCTTTCAATATTGTTTGGGGCTGCAGCGTATCACTTTTCAAAAGTGAGGGTATTCTATCTACATGAAAACACGAATTATAATGAAATCTCCGAAATTTGGTTTAACTCTACCGGAGACCCCAGCGAATGGTTGAATGCTTGTACGCATGATATAAAAACTCCCAAATTCAAGCCTAGTTTTGGTTCACCTATCTTATGAATGTGATTGAATGATAGATATATATAATCGGATAGATGAAGCAAAGTACGTTATACAGATACTGGACATTTTAAAAGATGTATGGCCTAATCAAAAGAATTTACATGAAATCCCAAATAGTGCGCCTCCAAATCCTGAAAGTGCCTATGTTGCGAGAAAACTTGCATTTGAAGACATAAGAGACAATCGCGAAAATTTGGTTCCTATAAAAGATTCTTGGCAACATTACTGGTTTAGTTGTTGTACTAGTGACAAATGTGACTTTGTCTTTAAATTATTAAAATCTAAAGGTGTAGATAGAGAAGATGACCTTAAGAAAATATGTAGTCTTGAAAGTGATTTATTTCACAAATTAGATGACGAGACAAAGCAGCCTTATATTGATTTATGTATTAGTTATTTACTCAAAAGATACAACATATCCGACTCGCGAGAGATATGGAAGAGGTCACCAAAAAAAACTTTCGTAGTTCGTTTACAACTATTTTTACTACGTTTAGTCGCTTCAATCCTTGTTGGATACATAGTAATTGCAACATCAAGTGAAATTTGGGATTTTGCAAACATTAACCAACCTAACCAACCACTTTTTCTTTTATTATATTCCTTCGGTTTTCTTATTTTATCTTATATTTACTTACTTTTTGAATGCCTAAAAATAACCCAAGGAACTATAAATTCCCGGATAGCATGTAAAAGAGCCTTTTCTGTTCTAGAAAGTGGCATTATTTATTCACTAGCCGCTTTAATTATATTTAGACTAATTTATTTTCTCCAAATGCTTTGTACTCTTGAGACTGTTCATGAAACATTTTTGTCTCATGTCTTCGATGTAAGCTACATATGCCGGTTAATATTCTATGCAATGTTTGCATTCTTTATAGGAATAATTATCCAGTTATTATGGGAGGAAAAAACAGTTTCTGAGCCTTTTTGAAAGCTATAGTCCTTGGATCAATCAAAGTTGCTATGGCACGAAATACTGCTAAAAATAATGTATATTCGCGCCATCTAATAATCTCATTTTTATCGAGAAACAACTTCTATCAAAAAGACCAACATAAAAACCAAAACCTAAAATAACCCCCAAAGTCATTACTTAACAGGGTGAAAAATTATGACCACCAACCTCGAAACTCCTGAATGTTGTCCTCGTTTTGACCCAGCCCCCTGGGACGGAAAATTGTTTGAATGGAACAATAAAAGTTTCATCAAGGACTCGGTTACCACGCAGTTTTACATGCCTCTTAATTTTGGAGAGGTAATAGTGCGGATGATCGAGAAAGTTGCCAGGGCAGGAGCAGAAATGCCGGACCAACTCTGTTTGTCAGACCACACCTCAGAAAGCAACATGGACCTTTACCTGGCTGTTGATAAAGAAGTAGACGGCGCCGAAAACGTAACACTGAGCGGGAAATTTTTGAGCAAAGTCTATGAGGGAAACTTTGAAAAAACAGGAGAATGGTGCCAGGACTTTGAAGCCTACGCAAAAAGCCAGGGTCTGGAAATCAAGAAATGGTATATGTGGTATACCACCTGTCCCGCCTGTGCCGAAAAATACGGGGAAAACTACGTCGTGATCATTTCTGAAGTTGAATAAAAACAAAGTAATAATACCGGTGATTTGCTTCTCAGTGATTTGAGATGATATAACGTATTACAAAGACGGTCATTTACATAGCGAAATCTCCCGCTTGAAACGATAAAGCAAAGATAATCTCAGCAAGTATTGGAATTTAGGAATAGAATGAGGTGTTTGCATGCCCGAGAACAATCCTCCTATAACTATATTATATGAAGGTGGAATGCAGTTTGTTGCAGAGAATGGAACTGGATGCAAAATTCCCGTAGAACCGGCTGTTTCTATGGGTGGAAGCGGTAAAACCCCAAATCCGGTAGAGTATCTGGTTACGGCTCTTGGTAGTTGTGTAGGTATTATTATGATCATGGATTTTTCCAGGAAAGGCTTTAAACTGGACTCTTTTACAATGAAGATCGATGGTACCAGGAGCAAACTCTGCGATTGCTTCTTTGAAAAGCTCCATCTTGTATTCACTCTTTCCGGAGACATGGATGATCACACAGTCGCTGAGGTGATTCAGGATACGATGCATACCTGTCCTATTGCGGCGATGTTTAAACAAACAATGGAAATTACCTGGGAATACCAGATTATAGATCGGACTCACGCACTTGAGGTACAAAATCAAGCACATTGGGCTTTGTGACTGGTTTAATGTTTTAGACAGTTGAAGGTTTAATGCTATTGATTTCTCATTTCAACCGCGTAAGTCCTGATAGAATGAGATTCGGGAGCAACTTCAGTTAAAAAACTAAAAATATTGAATTCGACTCATTTCAAAAAAGCAACCCGTTTAAAAAGCTGTTTGACCGTAAATGCTGGCCAGGGACTTAAACTAAGGATTTTACAAACCTCTCTATTTCAGTTGCCTTTAAATCTCATAAACTATCTACTACTCCTGATCGACGTGGCACGGAGAAAACAATTTGAGAAGCCCCTGTATGGGGATAAGGAAAGCCTGCGCTTTGCAACCCCTGAGCCAATTGCCCGCTACAGGGCGCAGCGTTTAAGATCAAAGGTTCTGGCTGACATTAGCTGCGGGATTGGAGGTCAAACCGTCTTTTTTGCCCAGCAGTGCGAGTTCGTATATGCAGTAGAAATCGACCCCCAAAAAATCGAGTATGCAAAACAGAACTGCGCAATGTACGGTCTTGACAACGTGAAATTCATTTGCGGGGACGCCCTTGACCCGAAAGTCATAGAGCAGATCCCGGCTGTTAATGTAATATTTTCTGATCCCTTCCGCCCAGCCGAAGAAAGCGAAAGGCATGTCTCAAGCCTTGAGCCGGGAATTCCGAATGTGCTGGCTGCTTACGGTGAAAAAACCCGAAATTTTGCTTTTGAAGCTCCGCCCCAGATGCCGCCTGAAAGGATTCCTTTTGACTGCGAAAAAGAATACATCTCGCTTGACGGGCAGCTCAACCGCCTAACCCTTTACTTCGGCGGGCTGAAGCAGTATGACAGAATGGCTGTATCTCTGCCTGCAGGCGAAGGGCTGGTCCCAAAATATGGTCTCCCGCAGGTAAGGGAAACTGACAAAATGAAACTTAACGCCTACGAGCCTGAACCGTCAGTAGTTGCAGCCGGACTGCTGCCTGAGCTTGTGGAATCAATGATGCAGGTGGCAGGGCCTTTTATGGGGGGTTTCGAGCTTTTCAGAGTTGACAAAAAAAGGCTTTTATTGACCTCGGATGCCCTGATAAAACAGTCCATGATCAAAAATCATTACCTCGTACTGAAAGTCTGCCCTTTTGAACCAAAAGAGATCAATAAATTCCTGAAAGGCCAGAATATTGGGAGTGTTGTGCTCAGAGCAGGCGTAAAGCCGGAAGATTACTGGGAAGTGCGAAACGAGGTTGAAAAAAGCCTTGAAGGAAATAAAACCGTGCACCTCTTTGTAAAAGACGGGACTGCGGTCCTTTGTGAAGTTATCTTTAACGATTAATTGAAAAATAATTGAAAGAAGAAGTAAAACAGATAAAAGAAGAAATTGCCGGGAATTTAAAACCCGACACCTTTAGACTTTTGTTACATACTTCCTTCTTTCAGACTTACTTACATACTTCCTTCTTGAAGGCTTACTTAGACTTATTTGCAGGCTTCTTTTACGAGTTCAAGCCCACGGGCAAGCGCATCCTGAATTCTTGAAGGGTCAGTTCCACCGCCCATAGCAAGAGCAGGTTTTCCGCCTCCGCCTCCGCTTACAAGCTTCGACATCTCGCGGACAAGGCTGCCGGCATTGATTCCACAACTTACGGCTTTTTGTCCGGCAGATGCCACGAGTTTAACCCCTTCGGCATCACTTGCAAGAAGAGTTACCACATCTTCATGTTTCAGAAGTTCAGTAGCTGTCTTCTGGAGTTCAAGGGAATCGGCTTCGGGAATAAATTCGGCAATAACCTTGAGACCTCCAACCTCGGAAGCTCCTCCCAGCAGCCTGTAAACCCTGGCGCGGGCAATTTCTTCCTTGAGTTTCTCGTTTTCTTTCTTGAGGTCTTTCCATTCCCCAAAGAAACGCTCAACACTTGCCGGAAGCTGTTCTGGAGGCACACTCAGGGTCTTTGCGGAATCTGCCAGGAGAGAATCTATCTTTTGCATGGCACGTACGGCTGCAACTCCTGCTGCAAACTCAACTCTTTCAACTCCATCCTGGATCCTTTCTGCCCTCAGGATTTTGATCGGGCCGACAACTCCCGTACTGACGCAGTGCGTACCTGCACAGGCTTCAACATCGTCTCCGACCTTTACAACTCTGATTTTTTCTCCTGGAGGCACTCCACCCTGATAGAGTCCAAAGCCGTATTCCTGCTCGGCTTCAGTCCTTGGTGTCCACTCCGTAACAACACGCTTGTTTTCCATAACCGTGCGGTTTGCCAGGAGCTCTATCTGCTTCAGTTCATCAGGGGAGATATGCTTGTAATGTGAAAGGTCAAGCCTGGAGTGGTCCACAAATTTCTGGGCACCGGCCTGCCAGATGTGTTTTCCAAGTACTTTCCTGGCTGCATCGTTTACGATATGGGTTGCCGTGTGGTGCCTGGCAAGGGTCATCCTGCGCTTTTCATCCACTTTGCCGTTTACAATGTCACCCTTACGGATATCCAGATTCCCCTCAGGGTTCTCTATTGTATGTACTATTACGCCGTCGTAGACCTGGACGTCCACAACCTTGTATACCGCATATCCGGTAGCGATTGTTCCCATATCTGCAGGCTGTCCACCGCCTTCGGCGTAGAAAAAGGTGTTATCCAGCACTATGTTATTGTCAAAGATATCCAGTACAACAGCCTCGAATTCAAGGCGAGTGGGCTCGTCATAGAAACTGCGCTTTGTCTTCGGGAGGTGTTTAAGCCGGTCTGCAAACGGAACTACTTCTTCTTCCTTTTCCTCAGCCTTGTTATGCAGTTCACCAATAATGGAATAGAAGTTGTCAGGGAATTCTACGTCCACTCCGATTTCGGATGCTACTTCTTTTGCCATCTCGGGTGGGATTCCGTGAGAATCGTAAAGTTCAGTTAACTGAGATAAAGGAATCTTTTCCCCGGTTTTCTTGAAATGAGATGCCGATTTCTGAATGATCCTGCGGCCTCTTTCCATTGTATTACGGAACTTCTCTTCTTCGGATTCCAGGATGTCCTGTATGACCGGGAAGTTTTCTCTGAACTCGGGATACTCCGGCATATTCTTTATATGCATATCCATAATCTCAGTAAGCGGGGTCCGGATGTCAAGGTCACCCATCATGCGTAAAGTCCGCCTGATGACAAGCCTTGCAAGGTATCCTGCCTTGACATTCGAAGGAATAATCCCGTCTCCAAGCATGAAAGTTAGACAGCGTGTATGGTCAGTAATTGCATAGACCTTTTCTACAGGTTCCATGATATCCGAGAGTTTTTCCACGGTCATTCCAATGCTTGAAGCAACCTTTTTCCTGAGTTCCAGAAGGTTTGCCTGTTCACTTACGTCCATAAACCCTGCAAGCCGAGCATTCTGGGCTAGGATATTTGCATATTCGGAATTGTCCAGTTCATGCTCAAGCCCTGCAAGCCCCATGAGTTCGTTTACTATGCCAGGGAAGAGTGCGTCATAGATTGTAGGGGAACCCTTCGAAGCCCAGACGAAACGTTCGAGTCCGTATCCTGTATCCACGATGTAGTTATCCATCTTCGAATAAGTCTCACCTTTGATGAGGATGTCACCCTTTTTGTCGGTTTTCAGACCCATGAAAACAAGGGTAGCAAGCTCAAGCCCGTTCACAAGGACCTCAACACAGGGCCCTGCATTTCCTCCGCCTGCCCATGGTTCTTCCTTGTAACTTACAGCAAAGGGATCTAACTTAAGTGAATTAAAGAGTTCATCACATAGCTCCAGAGTATGTTCCTTCCAGTAAATTTCGTTGTCCCTTTTATTGAAGGCGTGATGTGCCATCATTTCAAAAGTTGTAAGATGGCGTCCGCTTCTGCCCACTGAATCCAGGTCGTTCAATCGAATGCAGGGCTGGGAAATCGTGAGGGGATTTGCAGGTGGGGGAACCTGCCCCGAGGTTACGAAAGGCTGAAAATCTGCAATGGATGCGATGGTAAGATAAAGGTCATCTCTCCAGCGAGCAACTACAGGATAACGGTTGATCCTTGTGTGCCCTCTCTCCTCAAAGAATGAGAGGTAATACTCACGCATCTGGGAGATATCAAATTCCCTGGAAAAAACCGGGTTTCCTATAAAGGTATAAGGATCACAGGGCGCATCTCCACATGTCTTTCGGTCAGGGTCACGTGTCCAGAAGAATTTGCCACATGACTGGCACTGCTTCCGGACGAACCCGTTATTTTTGAAAAATTCAAGTTGATATTCATCTTCAAGCATAACAATCTCTCCGGAGGGTTGGGTTTTGCTCTGCCCTGGTCTATCTGAAAACAAAAGGGGAAATACCCCAACTCAACCGTTTTAAGAAACTTCCAGGCACTTTAAGTGCTACTATGGAATTTTGAATTTCTATACAATAATTCAGTTTATTCATTGTTAACTTTTGTATAAATTATAAGGGGCTGATTTGAAATAATGAAACATCCATAAATCGTGTGCGAATAATTTGCAACTCGATGTTGCTTTTGCAGCATAAATAACTTACCAACATAACGAAATATATAATGAGTTTGTATTAAAGCAACTTCATACTTATAGACTTTAACCTATTACAGATACACTACAGAAAAACCTTATTCCTCATTTAAAAGGCAGGAAGTTATTCTCATTTAAACAAAAGGTAGCTTTGTATTAGAAGGCTCACCAAAAATCGGAGTTCGGAAAAGGATAAATTCCTGCGTCTTAACTCTTCCCGGTATCGAATTTTTACCTGTATAAAATTCTTCCTGTATAGAATTCTTCCTGTATAGAATTCTCATCTGTATAGAATTCTCACCTGTATCGAATTTTTACCTATACAGAATTCTCACCTGTATAGAATTCTCACCTGTATCGAATTTTTACCTATACAGAATTCTCACCTGTATAGAACCACGGTCCTTCCACGTACCTCTATCACAGTGGATCTCGTAGCAGCAGCAATTTCCTCCGCGATAGCCTTTAAGTCTTTTCCTTCTTCAGCGCTTTTCAGTACTCTTACCTTCACAAGTCTGTTAGCTTTTATCTGCTTGTTCAGTTCCTCAATCAGAGTGTCCGTTACCCCATTCTTTCCGATATTAAGAATAGGGGAAAGCTGATTTGCTTCGGCTTTTAACCTGTATAACTTTTCTTTCTCCATTGACCTTCCTCACATTAATTGTAAAACTAATTTTATCAAATATGAAACACTCATATTATTATAATTTATACCCTATTATAATTCACACATTATTATATTTTTTACGAAAAATTATACAATCAATAAATGAAAAGATTATTTACTTCTGAAAACTGTTTGCCACTTACTCGAAGCTACTTGTCACTTACCTGGAGTCATTTACCATTCATCCAGGCTTCTCCCTTTTCTCATTATCTTCTATATCAACGTTTCCTAGCAACCCGAAAAGCAGTCAGGTGAACCTCTGGATTTATAGTGAAAATGAATTATTTTTTCGAGTTTAAGACTATCAGTAATTTAAGTTTCAGATTAATACTTTCAGTAATTTAAGTTTCAAATTAATACTGGCAATAAGTTAAGTTAAGCAAGCAATAGGTTAGGCAAGTAATAAGTTAAGCAAGCAATAAGTTAAGTTTGTTCAGGATTCTGCGATTATTCTTTTCACTTAACGGGACTTTTCCACTTATTCCGGACTCACATTAAGTAGATAAAAATAAAATAAGGGTTTTAAGAAAATCTTTATCCGTAAACTCGTTAAATTATGGCTATTTTCCCAATTTGGTAAGAAACAGGACGAAGTTTTCAAATAATTTCGACACCTTTATTAGCAGTCTGGGACTCATAAAGGATAAAAAGCGAACCATAAAAACAGAACCGGCGAACAAAACCTTTTTTCATAAGTTCAGGACGGAGACTTTAAAATGAATCCCGGCTTGCTTGATCTTATCCTGTTTTCAGAGAAAAGAAAAGATTTTCTTCTGTTCCTGAAAGAAGGACCTAAGGATATCGAAGAGATACTTGAGAGGCTTCAGGTGCCAAGGACGGCTCTTCTTCCGCAGATAAAGAAGTTAAAAGAAGAGGGTCTGGTAATACATGAAGAAGGCATATACCGGCTCAGTGCAATAGGGGAAATTGTCGTCGAAAAAATGCAACCCCTGATTGAGACCCTGTCAGTGTTTGAGAAGGACGAAGAATTCTGGGCCAATAGAAAGCTTGCTCCTATTCCACCCCATCTTGTAAACAGGATTAACGAACTTGGAAGCTATCGCCTCATAGAACCGGATCTAAGTCATACTTTTGATCTGAACCCGGAATTTATAAAAAACCTTTCTAACTCAACCTATATCTATATGTTTTATTCGTATTTCCATCCTCAACTTCCGGCTCTTATTCTCAACCTTGCAAGAAAAGGCATTGAAATTTCCCTTGTTTTGAGTGAAGCTGTATACTTACGGCTTGTAGAGGATTTCAAAGAAGAGGGAAAAGAATTTCTCAAAATAGAAAACTCAAGCCTTTACATTCTGGAAAAAAAAGAAATTGAAATTCCTGCGCTAATTGCTGTCTCTAACGGGATAATGACTATAGGATTGTTTAACGAGAACGGCAGATTTGACCGCCAGTATGTGATAAGTTTCGAACCGCAGGCAATAAAATGGGGACAAGAGTTTTTCGAGTACTACAGGGATATGAGCAGGGAAGTGAAATACCGCTAAGCTAAATATCGCTAGGCTAAAGACCGCTAGGCTAAATACCGCTAAGCTAAAGACCTGGCAGCTTTCTGAGTCATCCTTCCGCCTAATAGTGAAGCTAAAGACTCAGAGGTATTATTATACTGTATAAGGTTCCCAGCATGAAATCAACCCATTTTTAAAGTTTTAGCGTTTATTGCTACGATTACAGTGCTCAGGCTCATGAAAACAGCACCTATAGCAGGGCTCAGTAAGATTCCATATCCATAGAGTATCCCGGCTGCAAGAGGAATGGCAAAAATGTTATACCATGTTGCCCAGAGGAGATTCTGATACATCTTGGAATACGTTTTTCTGGAAAGCCTGATGATATCAACTACATCTCTCGGATCGTTTTTTACCAGAACTATATCAGCGGTTTCGATTGCAACATCCGTACCTGCTCCAATAGCTATCCCGACATCAGCCTGAGCTAGGGCAGGTGCGTCATTAACTCCATCTCCGACCATTCCTGTGATGTATTCCGCCTGAACTTCCTTGACCTTCTCGGCTTTTTCATGAGGGAGGACTTCTGCGAAATAGTCGTCAAGCTCCAGTTCCTTAGATACCCAGGCTGCAACATAACGATTATCTCCTGTAAGCATGAGGCATTTAATTTCCATGCTTTTAAGTTTCGAGATAGCTTCCCTGGACTCTTTCCTGATAATGTCGGCAAGTGCAACGGCTCCAAGTATCCTGTTTTCCTCAAGTAAGAACACGACAGTTTTTCCCTGTGATTCGATTTCTTCAACTTTCTCGTTTTTGAGAGCAATTCCGTTTTCTTCAAGATAGCCAGGACTCACAACAAGGAACTTTTTTCCTTCAATCAGGCCCTGTACACCTTTTCCAGGAATTGAACTGAATTCTTCCACGGATTGAGTCTGCAAACCTTTTTCCCTTGCACTTTCCAGAATTCCTGCTGCAATGGGGTGTTCAGAACTGGCTTCCAGGGAGGCTACAAGGCTTAAGATTTTTTCATTATCCCTTCCATCCTCTCCTGTTCCATTTCCTTCTCCTGAAAGAGAAACGACATCCGTAACGCCAAACCGACCTTCGGTTAGTGTACCGGTTTTGTCAAAAATAATAGCCTGAAGGTTCCGGGCCCTTTCAAATGCCTGCCTGTCCCGGATGAGAAGCCCGGATTTTGCAGCAATAGACGTCGAAACTGCGACTACGAGGGGTATTGCAAGCCCAAGGGCATGCGGACAGGTAATAACCATTACAGTCACTGCCCTTTCCAGTGCAAAGACAAGCTGTTGACCGATAAGAATCCAGAGAATAAAAGTGATAGCTCCTACCGTCAGAGCTGTGATTGTAAGATACATGGCCGCCCGGTTTGCCAGGTCCTGGGTTTTTGATTTGCTTTCCTGAGCAGCCCTGACAAGTTCGACAACCTGGTTGAGATAGGTATCCTTTCCGGTTTTTTCTACACTAACAATAAAAGCCGCTTCTCCGTTAATTGAGCCGCCAATAACGTCATTTCCCGGCTTTTTCGTGACAGGCTTTGATTCTCCGGTAAGCATAGACTCGTTGACACTGCTTGTCCCCTCTACAACAGTGCCGTCCACAGGCACTTTTTCCCCGGGCTTGATCAAAACCTTATCCCCTATTTTTAGCTGGTCAACCCCAATATCAATGACTTCTCCATTTTTCTTCAAGTGAGCAACTGAAGGCATGATCTTTACCAGCTCCTCAAGAGCCCTTGAAGCTCCCATAACCGAACGCATCTCCAGCCAGTGTCCGAGCAGCATTATATCGATAAGAGTCGCAAGCTCCCAGAAAAATACCTTACCATAAAGCCCGAAAACTACAGCTGAACTGTAAAAATAGGCTACGCTGATTGCAACAGCTATAAGTGTCATCATGCCAGGTGATTTTTCAGAAAGTTCTTCTTTAATTCCCTTCAGGAAAGGATATCCACCGTAGAGATAAACGACCGAAGAAAGCAAAAAAGTTAGATAATCAGCACCTGGAACGCGAAGCTCAAAGTTAAAAAAGTCCTGGATCATAGGAGAGAGCAGCAAAATAGGAAAAGTTAACACGAAAGAAACAATAAATCTCCTTTTGAAATCTTCAAGCATGTGAGTATGATGGTTGCCGTGTCCTTTTCCACCCGCAGCCTCATGGCCTTTATGTTCCATTCCTTCGTGTTCCATTCCTTCGTGTTCCATTCCTTCGTGTTCCATTCCTTCGTGTTCCATTCCTTCGTGTTTCATCTCTTCATGTTTCATTCCTTCATTTTTCGTTTCTTCATGTTTCATCTCTTCATGTTTCATTTCTTCATGCAGCTCAGTTTTTCCAAGCTTCATTTCTTCATGTTGCTCTTGGTCCAGTGATTTCTCTTCAGTATGCATCGTTTGTGCTTCGACGTGGTCCTGATGCGCCATATTTCCGGCAGGCTTATTCCCACTTTTTTCGTGAGACCTACGGGAATTACCGTGCATGTACCTTCCAGTGTCGCGTTCATTACCATGAGATATAGATACATTTACCTGAGTTTTAGAAATCCTGGTGTCCACTCTCTTCTCTTCAGTCTCCATATTTCCCCGATTCCTCTGATTTAATTTTGTTTTTTAAATATATTAGAATTTATTAGATCTTTGAAGCTAATGAAGCTAAAAGAACCAAATATCCTGAGAGAAAAAATAAATTCTTTTATAACCAGCTAATTCAAAGGATTAATTTCAAAGGATAAAAAGTAGGAAATGAAAGAAAAGAAGGAAATGAAGGAAAAACAGGAAATGAAGGAAAAGCAGGAAAAGAAGCAAAAACTGAAAAAATACTCAAAAAATTGATAAACAAATATCGGGAAAGGAAGCCAAAGCCAAGCTAATTTAAGCCCTCCAAAGGGAGAATAAAGAAAAAATGGGTATGTGAGAATATTTAACTACTCTTTGCTATCCGAACACTATGACGCACAGTGAGGAACAGAGTTAATAACAAAACGACACAAAAGATCCCGATAAAAATAGCATCCCTAAAGGCTATGTCCAGAGGAATATGACTGATAGACCCATAATCAGGAGGCAAGTAAGTCATACTTTAATCTATGTATCCAAATATAATAAACTTACCGAATTGTCTTATATGCCAGCTAAAATAACTACATGTGTTTAATTCTATGTTCTGAGAAGCATTTTTGAGTCCTGGGATAGGCTCGATAATTGCATTGGTTTAAAAGTTCTCCGCACAAAGGTGGGAAGATAAAAAGTTAATTGAAAAATTGCATAAGCAAACGTTTCACACTCAGTCTGGACTCAAAAGACAGCAGGCTAAATACCAAGCTGTATTCAGATAACACCGAAAAACGATAAATGAGTAAAATTTATCAGGCAATTCAGATAAACCGAAAAACGATAAATGAGTAAAATCTATCAGGCAATTCAGTCTAAACTAAACAAAATAAATTCTTCAAAAGTTAACTGGAAATCTTATCAAAGGGTTTCTACAGAACTTAAAAATCATATACATATCTGGTTTCCTTAATGACTTTACCACTGCTATCTTTTTCTACGAATCTCATGATTTCTTTGTCGTGGGTAACTACTGTGTTGCAGTAAGGGCACAGCTCTGTATTTTTGTACATTACAGAGTGCAGAAATGATTCTTCATCTTCAAAATGAAAAAGCTGTGAGCTGAACCATCTTCTACACTTTGTACACCTAACTTCACAGTCTTTTATGTTGTTCATTTTTTCATCTTCACATTTAGTTTTAGTCTTAGTATTAATAAAATATTATTAAACTTATATATAATCAACGTGGCTGAAATTAGTTATGTCCTAATACCTGAAAAATAAGCTTACTCCAGACTTTTCTATGTATCCTTAAAACAAAGAGCTTCACAGAATATGTGCTGCTTATGAAGAAAAAAACAAACGCCGAGTAACAGTCCAGGGTAGCAAAACTAACTTTGAAACGCTTTAATACGCCTTAAAAATGGCTCGACGTTTGCTCATGAATGGTTTATCCTGAAAGTAGCAGTTTTAGGTTCAGGCATTACATTCGAAGCTTAAATGCAAGGCAACTTTATGAATAATGGGCTATAAATCGATACTAAATTATCTTTAAATGAATTGTAACTCTTGAGTAGGATTCATTAGAACATATTTAAGGTGCTTTGAACAAAAATTTAGAAGTCCTGTGCACGATTCTCAGGTGCAGTTGATTCTCAGGCGCAGTTATCATTGCTTTGGTCTTATGGTCACGCAACCTGGTGATTACAAGTCACTCACTTTACTGGAATGTGTCAAAAATGCATGGTCTGATGTAACAAATCATTAGAGCTTGAAACGGGACTTAACTTGGCGACTTTTTCTGACTGTTCTATATAAATTATTGATAAGTTTCAAGCTCTGGAAATTGAATCTATCTACAATTAACTTTCTTGATTCAGGAACCTTTCCACCATAGCCCACTCAACTTTCTTTATATACTTTGCTTGAAGCTTGGATATATATAGAACATTGCTACCAATCAGGATTTTCATATCTGACGGTTTGGGCTCGGCTGTACCAATTGGAAGAAGCACAGGGCCCCCTGGGGAGGTACAGAGCCTGAAATCCTGCCCGCTTTTTCTGATATAAGCTCTTACCTTTTCATCAATTGTAAACGACGGAATCATATTAACACCGTGCAGAACTTGTCTGGGAAAGATAAATAATTACAGGTTATAGTTTCAATATAATAAAATTTCTCATAAACAGGAAAAAATTCCTGGTTTGTAAAAGTCTCCGGGGCAGTTTTAAATTTCATGAAAGCAATCTAGGACGAAGATAACCATGATGATGAGAGACAGGGGAAAACTTGTAATCTGGCCGGTATATCTCGACCAGACAAAGTCAAGGAGCAGCGGTAGAATAATATCCCGAAAAAATGCTATAAAGGAACCGCAGCTTAATGAGATAAAAGAAGCAGCCCGACAGCTTGGCCTGAATCCCGAAGTAGAGCCTGAAAAAGCATATCCCAAGTCCTGGTGGGAAGTAAGCGGGAGAGTGCTTGTGGATGATAATGGCCCGAAAACCGTTATTGCAAAACAGATATCTTTAGCCATAAAAAAGATGCGAGGGCCGGAGAGCTCTGCTAAAGCTTAAAGTCAATATTGCTTCTTAATAGAGAACGTTAGTAAAGAAACGTTAGTAGAGAGACTTTAGTAGAGAAACGTTAGTAGAGAAACGTTAATAGAGAAACGTTAATAGAGAAACGTTAATAGAGAAACGTTAATAGAGAAACTTTAGTAGAGAAACGTTGATAGAGAAAAAAGGATTTTGAGAAATCCTGAGAGGTCCAAAAAGCCCCAGATACCTGAAAATCATTTTGTCTGGGCTTTCGGAAGCTCTAATATGTTCAGCTAGCCGTTATTTTAATTTTTTATAAGGATACCTCATCTCTTTTCCGCAGCACTGGCAAGAAACAATGATATATCCTTCTTTCAGCCTGTAACGGGCATTTTTTCCGGGCACGAGAAAAGCATAGCAGTGTTTGCAAATTCTGCTTTTTATTTCTCTTGGAATACTCATCCGGTTTCTCATAGAGATGTTCCTGATAAGCTGCACGTAACGCTCGCTGCGTTCAGGATGTTCTGCATGTTCTCTTTTTGCAAGCTCAAAAAGCCGCCACATGCGCTGGGTTGCGATTACCTGAATCAGGTTTTTCTGCTGTTTTCTTGCTATTCTGGACATGGGTAGATTGATCCTGTATTTTCGTCTCAGATCTTGATTTTTAAGCTTCTTTAAGAATCAAAATAAGGAATCAAGAATAATCACATTAATCTCAGGGTTTTTGCCGTGTACAAGGGCTTTAAACTTTTCGGGATCTCCATCTGTTATGTCTGGCTTCCCGTAGTGCATCGGAATTACATCTTTTGGGGAAATTGCTGCGGCTGCACTTGCTGCTGCTTCTTCGTCCATTGTATACGTGCCACCTATAGGCAAAAGAGCAACATCTGCCCTGATATTTTTCATCTCAGGGATAAAATCGCAGTCTCCTGCATGATAGATCCGGATTCCTCCAAGTTCCACTATATACCCCACTCCCAATCCACGGGGATGATAGGGTTTATCTAGGTTATAAGCCGGAACGACTTCAATTCGGGTTCCCTTAATCTCAAGCCCTTCGGCAAGCACATCCCCCTCAGCAACCCGCCTTGCGTCCCCCTTGAATTGCAGGGATAAATTTTCAGGGATCAGGGTGGTTGAGTCCGACCGCCGGACCTTTCGGATATCATCAGGGCTGCAGTGGTCAAAGTGCTCATGAGTAATTAACAGGATATCAGCTTTATCTTCAAAAGCTGGTTCTTCGCTGAGGTCGTAGGGGTCAATATAAATCTTCTTTTCATCCCCCTCAAGTAAAAAGCCAGAGTGTCCCAACCACTGAATTGTAACATTTCCAATCTTTACTCGGTTCATTTCATACACCTGTGGACTTCAGTAACTGAGTTTAACAATAAAAACCTTAGAGAAAGAAAACCTTAGAGCATGAAAACCTTAGAGCATGAAAACCTTAGAGCATGAAAACCTTAGAGAATGATTTCACGATTAGATTTATAGAAGGATTGTTTTCTGATTATATTAATGATACCCGAAAGAGTTTATTCTATCTTCAAAGAGAAAAATAATCTTTAAAAAGCTAGCAAACTTCTGCTTTATACTCCTGCTTTATATTAGTACTCACAGAATAGAGGTTTTGATAAAATTAGGAAATTCTTATTGATATGCTGGGTTATCTGTCTTGTTTGATAAAACCTGGTTCAAGCACCCTCTCATAGATCATTTTCTGCATATAGGAAACAATCGGCAATTTGATTATCACTGCTTCTCTTTTGTTTCCTGCGCTGTGAACCCCTATTGATTCCTTTCCATCGGCAATCATAAAAAATTCTTCTTTATACTGGATGCCGTCAATTACAATGTTATTCATGAAATTCGTAAACTCTTTATTGGTTTCCTTAAACTCAAAAGGAAGTGACTTGAACCTATCCAGTTCATCAACTATAAGAGTTAGATTACAAGTTTTTTCCAGTTTTTTTATTTCCTGCTTAAATTCCTTGAGTAACTCAGGGCTTGATGAAAAAATAATTGATTCTTCTCTTACTCCTGCCATGATTTCACGTATCCGGTTCTTTATTCCCCAGTCACTCTGGATGTACCATACAGGAGAAGTTTTTGGAAGTTCATAACTCAATTCATTGAGCTGTCCAAGTGTCTCTATTGCACAGTTTAAGAATTCGTTTTTTATTTCCCCAATTACCTTCTTAGGGTCAACTGCTCGGAAATACGTTGGAGATCCCTGTCTCACTTCCAGATAGCCTTTTTTTGCAAGTACCTTCAGAATTTCATATATTTTGGCTCTTGGCACATTTGTAAGTTCGTGAATCTCACGGGCTGTAGCCTCCCTCAAACTAACGAGCCCAACATATGCTTTTGCTTCATTTTCGGTTAGCCCTAGTTTTTCAAGGTTATGAATTAACTGAGGATTTGTTTGTAATGCCATCTGTTACCCCTAATGTAACAATAAATTTAAATCTTTTCTGTTTGTATACGTCAAAAGATCTAAGTCACAAAAGATTTGCCGCAAAATAGTATAATCTTAGCAAAATATTATATTTATTAACATTTATACAAACTTTGGATGTTATATTTTCAGTTCCGGGATAAAAAAAGGCAAGTATTATTAAAATGTACACAATATTAGATAATGAGCCTTCGGCCCAGAGAAAAAAGGCAAATTCAAGACGTGTACCAAGTTCCTTAAATTGTATTTCATACTAAAAATATATGAGGGGAATCTACTATTAAAAATATTTTTGAAAAACTGGGATTTTTCATTCAGAAGAACCGTTTTTCCATACTCCTGATAGCTTTACTGTGTATACTTATCGCAACGCAGGGAGCGCAGCTCATTGAGATGGAATCAGGAACAGAAACCTTTGTTGGAAAAGACTCTCCTCTCTACCAGGATTATGATCACCTTTATCAAAAAATTTTCCAGACACAATCTGTTGTGGTAATGGTAGAGGGCAACGATGTAGAAACTGCTGACGTGATGAAAGCTGTAGACAGGCTAGAACATCAGGTCCAGGCAACCAATGGGGTAATTGAAACTACAAGCCCCGCTTCACTGATCAAACAGATCAATTATAAGATGACAGGGAAATCTAAACTCCCTGATACCGATGAAGAAATAAAAACCATTGTGGATGGAAACCCTGATATTTTCGGCCAGCTTATTCCTGACAATACTCATATGGTAATTTCGGTAGTCATGGCCGGTTCAGCTAGTGAAGATAACCAGGAAGATATCCTTGCTTCCACTCAAGAAGCTGTTTCACTTGCGGATTTTCCACCTTCCTACAACATTATTGTTACTGGCGATCCAGCATTCAGCGTTTCCATGAACGATGAGATGAATTCCAGTATGGGAGTGCTTCTAGGACTTTCAGCGGTTTTCATGATTATTGTACTGCTTCTTGTGTTCAGGCACGTTCGCTGGTGTCTTCTTCCTCTGCCGATAGTTCTTCTTGGTATTGTTTATACCTTCGGAGCCATGGGTTATATAGGAATTCCCATGTCCATGGTTTCCATGGCTGCATTCCCTATCCTTATAGGCTTAGGAATTGACTATGCTATTCAGTTCCATAACCGACTTGAGGAGGAACTTCGGGAAAAAGGGAACAAAACAACAGCAGTTATAGAAACCGTAAAGCATACCGGGCCTGCAGTCCTCACAGCTCTGGTAATGACAGCCCTTGGATTTTTCTCCCTTTTTACATCTACGGTACCAATGATCCAGGATTTTGGTAAATTGCTTATGATAGGCATTTTAATGTGTTACTTCTCTGCTATCTTTGTAGGGGTTATAACAATTTCTTTATTTGACAAATACTCGGATAAAAACCCCCTGAGGAAGGTAATAAGTAAGATAAAACCTGCAAATCCGGAAAAGAAGAAAAAGTCTGAGGAAGGAGACGAAAGTGATCGCCTGATAGGAAGGATCCTGCAGAAAACTACAAACCTGACTATCAAATATGACGTTGTAGTACTGGGAATCGCACTCTTGCTCTGCTTTGGCGGACTTTACCTCGACCAGTCCGTGCCTATCCAGACTGATGTTGAAACTTTTGTGCCTCAGGACATGCCTGCACTCGTGGATCTTCAACATATGGGAGATATCATGGGCAATAGTGATGAATTAAACCTTATCATCAAGGTTAAGGACGTAGCTAATCCAGATGTCCTTAAGTGGATGGACCAGTTTTCCGAGCATGAAGCAGCGTCTAATAGCCACATTTACGGCTCTTCGAGTATTGTAGATCTCGTAAAGGAATATAATGGAGGGGTAATTCCCGATACCAGCCAGGAAATAAAGGATATTTACTCTGAAATTCCTGATTCACAGAAAGACCGCTATGTATACGGGAATAATATGCTTCTCCTGAACTTCGACATAGGAAATGCGGTTGCGGACATAAAGGTAACAGGTATTGAGGAACTCAGGAATGTTGTCAAGCAAGACATGCAGTGGATGCCGGCTCCACCGGGCACAGCCGTCACGATTACCGGAAACTCGGTTGTGTACATAGAGGTTATCTCTGCTCTTACCAGCGGAAGAATTACAATGACTTTCCTTGGCCTGATCCTCGTGCTCGCAGGGCTTCTTATTGTATACAAAGACTGGGTGAAAGCCCTTGTTCCTGTAATCCCAATGTTAATAGTTATTGGCTGGTCAGGCGGAGTTATGAGCCTTCTTAATATCAGCTATACTCCACTTACAGCAACCCTGGGAGCTCTGATACTGGGAGTCGGGTCAGAATATGCTATCCTCATGATGGAACGTTACTTTGAAGAAAAGGATAAAGGAGCAAGTCCTTTAGAGGCTATCCAGCTAACCAGTTCCAAAATAGGAAGTGCAATTGTTGCTTCAGGGGCCACGACGGTATTCGGGTTTATGGCCCTGCTGGCTTCTCCTTTCCCCATAATAACCGACTTTGGTACAGTTACGGTTATCGATGTCTTGCTGGCTCTCCTGGCAACCTTTGTAGTCTTCCCCCCGCTTATGGTTACTTTTGATACCTGGCGCGATAAAAGAAAAGGGGCCAGAACAGCAGAAAAACAGACAGATACAAAAAAACAAATTCAGGGGGCCGAGATATGATACGAGTGCCCATAACAAAACTAAGGCAAAGAACGATTAAAAAAATTGCTACGTTTGCGTTAATTATACTGGTAGTATCAGTGACTGCACTCCCAGCTCTCGGAGAAGACGATGATGAAAACAACTTCATTGCTCTAGATCATGGGTATACTGTGGATTACTACAAGAGTTACGGGTCGCCAGTAATACAGGCGTCAATTACAGGAGATCCCGAGCTTGAAAGGGGAGAAACTGCAGATCTGAAAATAAAAATCGCAAATGCCGGAGCTATATCTAGTTTTAAGAGGTTAAACGCAAATCAGAAAAGAATAAACGATTCCATTGAAGAAACAATTGCATTGGGAGAGATGGGAGAAGAAGAAGAATGTACGACAGCAAAAGATATAGATGCTACTCTTCAATCAGAAACGAAGTACATTGAAGTAGAGTCGACAGGCAATTTCCAGAACGTTGAGGAACTTGAAACCGGTCATATAGCACTTCTTAGTTACACAATAAAAGTTGATGGCAATGCACCTGCTGGAAATTATGAACTTCTTCTGCCAGTGACCTATCAATACCAGGCAAATGTCCGAACTGTAACTGCGGATGCGGTAAATCTCGGAATTACTGATGTAGACTATGCAAGAGAGTACAAAACGAAAACAGAAACTCTCAAAATACCTATTTCCATAAAAAGTGAACCTAAATTCGAAGTAACCAATGTTTCTGGCAACCTGGTGCAGGGTGAAAGTAAGGTTGTTAATGTTACTTATAAAAACACAAGAGAAACCGTAGCAAAAGACGCTTTTGCCCGGATAATTGTGATGAGTCCTCTAAGCACTGAAAAATCTACAGTAAGGTTAGGGGATATTGGACCTGGAGAAGAAAAGACTGCCAGTTTTGAAATTAAGGCCGATTCGGATGCTACTGTAAAAAAATATGGAGTCAATAGTGAAATAAAATATCTTGATGATGACGAAAATACTAAATTTTCAGAAAGTATGAAAGTAGACTTACCTCTTAAAGCAACAGAACAAAAATTTAGCATAACAGGAATAGCAATTTTATTGATTATAGTTATCGCCCTTTACCAGATAGTAAGCGTACACCGGAAAAGAAACCAGAACGATGAGAATGTATCAGGTGATGAAAATGAATAATAAAAATGGATTATTTATTACTGTCACAACTCTTCTGATCCTTTGCTGGGCAGTCTTCCCAGCGCAGGCAGCTGTACCAGACAATTTTGATATTAGTGAAAACTACTACTCAGTATACGGAGGGCCTGACCTTAATGCAACACTTGTTGGAGACAACCAGTACTCTAGAGGAGATACTGTAACTCTCAATCTAAATATGATGAATAAGGGTGAAATTTCCGGCTTTAAATCTGAAAAGGATGCAGATATTGGGGATTATGCAAATGAGATGCTCCAGCAGTCAGAGATGCAGTATGAAGCGCAGGCTACGACAGCAATAGGCATTCTTGCAACCCTTAAATCTGATGATCCTAACATTAAAGTTAAGTCTGGATCCCAGGAAGCTGGAACTCTCAAACAGGGAAAAGAGAGTGCAAGTCCCACAAAGTTTACAGTTGAAATTAACAAAAACACTCCTGCAGGTACTTATCCTCTTACCCTTGAGCTTTCTTATCAGTACCAGAATAATGTTCAGGTAGGCGGAGATGACTTTGACAGTGTTACAGGCCTTGTAACGAATAAGGAAGTCGGTCTCTGGTATGAAAACAAGACACAGACGCAGACCATAAACATCGAAGTCAAGAAGGAGCCTTACTTTGAAGTTACAAACGTAACAGGTGACCTTTACCCTGATGAAGGTGGGATGCTTTATGTTACATATAAAAACACAGGAGAAGAAACTGCAAAAGATTCAACTGTTAGAATTAGTGCATCTGATCCCTTCAGTACCACTGATGACCAGGCTTACCTTGGAACTCTGAAACCCGGAGACAGTGAAGTTGCTGTTTTCGATATGGATGTAGACGAAACTGCTACTGCAAAGCCATACTCTATAAGCAGCGAGATTTTCTATGAAGATGCTGATGGGCACGACCAGACTTCGGACACTATTAAACTCAATACCGAAGTTCTGGAGGCAAAAAATTCTCTCCCGGGATTTGGGCTTGTGACAGGGATTACAATGGCTCTAGCTGCATGCTTTGTAATGCTCAGGAGAAAGAAACAGGATTGAAGCAGAAAGGTAAATAATAGTAAAGTATGCACGTAGCCTTTTTAAAGGCTACAACCCTCTATTTTTGGAAATATACTCGTGCAGTTTTTCTTGCGATTTTCTAACTTTTGGAATTTTACCTGTAGTAGTAATTAGAATTAAAGCTGAACATATTAAATATAACCCGGCTATTTTATAACTGAATTAGTTTAATTCTGTCATATTGGTGCTTTTTATGTGAAGGTGCTTTTTATGTTAAGATACTTTTTATGTGAAGCAAGTGGAGATAAAATATGAAGAGAAAACTTTTCCGAAATATAGTTATTGCAACAGATGGATCTAAGAATGTTCAGAGGGCTATTTCTCACGGTATTGAGTTTGCAAAACTTAGCGGAGCCATTGTCCACGCTCTTTACGTAGTAAATACACCCTCTACAATTTCTGAAAATTGGACTGCTGGTAAAGAAACAATCTACAATATTATGAAAAATGATGGGAAGAAAGCAGTATCTAAAATTAAGGAGATTGGAGAGGCCTCAGGTGTAGAGGTACGAGAGGTCCTTTTAGAAGGGTATCCGAGCAATGAAATTATCGATTTCGTAGAAAATAACAATATTGATTTGATAGTAATGGGCTCCCTTGGAGCAACCGGACTTGAACGGTTTCTAATAGGAAGCGTTGCAGAAACAGTAGTAAGAGGTTCAAAAGTCCCGGTTCTGGTTGTCCGGAGTGAAAAGCAGAGCTGAACTTTCTGTTAACTGGAAGCCTTTGAGAATATAAATAAATCAGAATTAGGACTAAAAATAGAAAATATAACTCCATCTATAGTCACGAAGCTAAATAATACAAATATTCAATGAGGTGTAATGAAGGTTTTTGTTGCAACAATTACAGGTGTGACTACATGTATTGGAAAATGTATGCTCCTGTCAAATTGGGTTATAATTTTTCAGTCGGAGCGATCCGTCTCCATTGAATCGATTTTTGCAGGTTTTTTTTCACCGACAATTTTTGCAACCATTACCTCGGTTGATTTGATGACCGCGTAGACCCTGTCTCCTGGTTTGATATCAAGTTTTTCTACAGCTTCTTCAGTGACTACTGAGGTTATAACTGAAGGTTCCATTTCTATCGTAATTTTAGATACAAGCCCGTTTTTTTCCACTTCAAGCACTTTACCAGGTAGCTGGTTTCTGGCTGATAATTTGAAGCTTACGTTTTCCCAGGCTGTTTCATCCCCTATGGTTTCACTAATAAGCTGCTTACTGGATTCGTACTCAGCTAACAGCTTTCTTCCGAGGTCTGTCAGGAAGGTACCCTGATTTTTTCCCCCTCGTACAGTGACGACTGCGGGTTCGCCAAGAGCTTCATTCATTTTTTTAAGTACTATCCAGGCTTGTTTATATGATATCTCAAGCTTCTTGCAGGCTTTCCGAAGCGAGTGCTCTTCTTCTATCGTCTTCAGTAACTTAGCTCTTCCAGCACCCATGACGGTCTTTCCGTCTTCCGTAAACCAGACCTTTGTTCTTGCTTTCACAAATTTCACCTTTTACACCGGAGCACATGGACAGAACTTGCCCTGTAATGGGCATACACCGGAACTCCAGGAAGGATACCCATTTCCTCTGCTGATTGTCGGGTTATGAGGGCATTAAGAAGAACGCTGTAATCAACTTTCACCCGAACAAGAGCTCCCAGCATCCAGCTTTCAGTAACCTTGCCCTGTAGAGAGTTTCTGATTCAGGATTGTGTGGAAGTCTTACTTAAATCTATGTTCTCAGACGTCAGGAAGGCATGTAACTGGCTACCTACCTTAATATCCCTGAAGCGTGAATAATTCTCTCTCCGGCTTCAATCCTTATAAGTCAACGGCCTGCAGAGGTAACCTTACCGTTCAGCATATTTTCAAACCCTACGAAGCTGGCTATCCTGCTATCAATCGTTTTTTCGAAAATTCCTCCCGGAATCCCTACCTGCATAAGTTTTCCGTCTATTATTATCGTGATCCTGTAAGCCATTGTCCGCTGTTCGGTCTGGTCATGGGTAGTATGCAGCACAGTCAACTTTTTATTTGCCCATATATCCTGAAAAATAACGGAAATTACAACAGTAGCCTGAGACTATTTTAAAAATAAACTTTATAATATAATTACTAAAAATAAATCTAGTTTTAATTAAAGCTAGATTGTCTAACTGTAAAAAAAGATGCCTGTAAGACTATAAAGTGTTAAACAAATGTTATAGTGAAAGTAAATGTTTATTTATTTATATGCCGATACGATGAGCATATATATAAAGTCCTATATTTGAAAATTGAATAATATCTCGAAAATTCGATAAAATGAGTGGCTTATACACATATATCTCGAAAATTCAATAAAATAAGTGGCTTATACACATTACTAATATCTCTGAAGGTCTATTTATGAATGGCTATAGTGTTTTTCTTTTAATGCTTACAGTCTATATAGCCGTGCTTGTGGCTATTAGCTGGTATTTTAATAGTAGACAGAAGTCCATTACCGATTTCTGGCTTGCCGGCCGCATGATAGGGCCCACAGCAATAGGTTTTTCGGCGGCAGCTTCATGGTTAACAGCCGGAGGAATTCTTGCAGTTGTCGGATATTTTATGCTAGGAGGAATGGGTTCTATATGGGAATTTGTTGCTCCTAATATCCTTGCTCTCCTTGTTATTGCCGTGCTTGTAAGGAAGATTAAAAGCCTGCCCGCAATCACACAACCCGAACTTCTGGAACAACGTTATGGTAGTTCAATAAGATTGCCAATTGCCGTGATTATTACTGTTGTAATGACCCTTTTTTCAGTATCGGATATTACAGGGCTTTCTCTAGTGTTGCAGGTATTTTATGGCCTTGATCCCCTCTATGCTGCAGCTATTATTGCGATTTCAGTTTCTCTCTACGTAACTTTGGGAGGACTTTCAGCAGTGATCTGGACAGATGTTATCCAGTTTTCCTTCCTTGCGATCTTCGCATTGGGAATGGCTTTTGCATCAGTAGGAACAGTAGCTGACGGAGGACTTAATACTACTGCAATAAGCGCTTCCCAGCTTTTTGGAAATGTACCTGGCAGCTGGTGGAATCCCTTTTCGGTTGGTCTTCCTCTTATAATGATCCTTAGCTTTGCCTTAATTCCTGGCTGGATTACTGAGCAGGACCCCTGGCAAAAAGTCTGGGCTGCAAGAGATGCAAAATCTGCCAGTCGTGGAATGGTAGTCGGTGCTCTCATGATTACTGTAGTCTTCGCAGCCTGCGCTGTAATTGCGATAGCTCTCAATTCTGTATATCCTGAAATAGCAAAGATGGGTTTTCCTGCAGGCATGGGTCTGGCAGAACCTGCACTCCTGAACTTTGTCAATACACGTTTTGCCTCTGCCCCTGTGATTATAGCCTTAAGCGCAATCGGGCTTGCGGCAGCTTCCATGTCCTGTACAGATACTTTTTCAACTTCAGGAGCCTCCTGTGTCTCCAGGGACATTTTCCAGAGATACATAAAGCCTGATGCCACAATGAAAGAGATGCTCGCGGTAAACAGAATCAGTGTCATCGCTATCATACTTGCGGCAACAGCAGGCTCATTTGTAATTCCAAACATTATCGATGCCATTCAAATCGCAACTTTCATTGCAAGCTCATCCTACTTCTTCCCTTTAATGGGAGGCCTATACTGGAAGCGGGCTACTAAAGAAGGAGCTTTTGCAGGAATGGTCGTGGGATTCTTAGTTCAGGTGGTTCTTGTGGCGTTGGATCTTATAAAAACACCACCTCTGGGCACCAACTATCTTGAGACAATCCACCCGATCCTCACAGGTCACGGAGTAATTGTAGGAATGACCGTGAGTGCAATTGTTTTCTTTGGAGTATCCCTTATGACAAAACCCTCAAGCAAGATTCACCTTGCACCTTTCTTCGAAGAGGAAGCCGAAAAGCTCGCCCATTACGAGGCAAAGGGAGTCAGTGAAACAGATAAGTCTTACAGCGCTTTTCTTGAAAACGTTGATGAAAAAATTACCGGGGAACGTGCTCATCTCCAGCTTAATCTCCGAGCTTCTGGAAATCTCAACTGGCATGAAGTTACAGAACGGCTTAAAATCAGCTATCCTGCCTGGATAACTCCTACAGGAATTGATTCGGTATACAGGTTGACCCATGGGGATATGCTTTCCTGTGTTGCGATAACGAGAGGGAGCGGAGATAGAGATATCTGGCTCAAAGCCGAGCCTACCCTTGAAACCGTGGGAAGGCAGAAGAGGGAACTTTTCACAGCCTACGAAGAGTTAACAAAAGTACTTGGCCAGAAGAACATAAGCCTGGACTTTTTTTAAGTAAAAGTTGAGGTTCTTACCAGAACCCAGCTGTTCTTCTTTTTTCAGATTTAAGCATTTTATAGTTTGAAGGCGTTTTCAAGGGTCTTTTTTCCAAACAGAATATCTTCAAGAGAGAATACCTCAAAATTATAAACGCCTCTGTATCCCGAAAGCAATTTCAGGACTGAAAAGTCCGCACAACCTTCTCCGGGAGCCATATGCTCATCTCCATCGTATTTTTCTGTCCATTGCCCACTATTATCATGCAGGTGAAGATGGATAATATGCTTCTTCAAGGTTCGGACAAATTCCTTGAGTTTTTCAGGATCACCTCCACAGGTAAGGTTTGCGTGTCCTATATCAAAGGTGGCTTTCAAGTGTTCGGAATTCACAACTTCTATGGTCCGGGAAAGTTCATCAGCCTCACAGCAAAAATTCGAAGGATCTGTACCTTCCTTGTTTTCAAGGCCCAAAATAACCCCATAATCTTCAGCCACGGATGCAAGCATGCTGAGATTTTTGACCATCGAAAAATAAGATTTTTCCCTGTCAGGTCCAATCCTACCCGGATGTAATACCACAACAGGGGCTCCTATCCGGCCTGCAAGCGAGATTGATTCTTCCACAAGAGTAAATTCCCTCTCGCTCATTTTTGCAGTATCAACCTGGAGAGCTGAAGGATATTTCAAGTCTCCAGCAGAGTAAGGGGCGTGAACTGTAAATGCAAAATCGTGTATCGAGATTTCGTCAAGTACCCGGTCAAGCTTTTCAATTTCAAGTGTCGAACCGTTGTAGATCCCAAGTTTGGGGATATACAATTCTATGGACTCAACATGGTCCTTTAAATCCCCAGGGCGGCCGGCAAAAGATGAGGCTCCTAAAATCACGCATTATGCAAGGAAACTAAATATAAAAATCCTTTTCTGATGCCTGCAGAAATCAAATTCGTAAATAAATATTATCCAAATTCGTAAATAAATGTTAGCCAAATTCCCAAGTTTCTAAAATAATTAATTCCTGGATAAGTGAAATTGAAACTATACAGTGAGTTTCTCTTAAATTGCGGCCAAGCAGTTTTTTGTCTTATTATTATTTAATAAATCAGCCAACATATTTATATATAAATAAATGTTACCAGCCGCACAATCTAAATTTATTTATAAATAATTTTTATATTTAATATATAGTTTCTCGTAAAAAATATATTTTAACTATGGGTACAAACAGTGTTAAATACTTTTTTATATATGACACAGAAAACATACCTTCTTCTTTTCTCAAATAAACGAGAAAGTTAATAAATCGTACATTTTATAAATATCCCTAATATAAAAACTACATCGGGAAAACTTATTAATATAAAATTATTAATTATATTCCTGAAAATAAATACAAAAATTCATTAGTTACAATCGGAATCTTTATATTATATTGGGGAGAGTTGAATTTTTTTATTTATATAAATTTACGACTTTGTTTATTTTTACCTGCGCTGGCTGTCTTATAAAATTGATTGTATATTATATAGGCATATAATAATATTTTAAAAGCCTACATATTTCGAAAGGTTTATGAATGATCCTCTCTAATCAAAAAATTAACGCGCGTCATAATCATATTTCTTTGTAATGATATGGCAGACGATTTTAAAAAAATGTACAGCGTTTTTTGAATCCACCTTATTACATGTAATAATACAAAGGAGGAAAATGAATGGAACCACTCATAAGCATGGGAGTGCTTGCACTTATTGGAGTGGCTGCGACCATTGCAGGTGCCTCAGAGGACCTGGAATCTGATATCGGTTCGCAGAGTAACCCTAACTCTCAGGTGCAGCTAGCTCCCCAAATGATGTTTCCCCACAGAATATTTAACAAAGCGATATCTGGAGAACCACCATCAAATGCATTAATGTGTTCGATCGGTGCAGCCGTTGCAACAGTATTAATTAGTGAGTTTACGATGTCCCCACTTTTTGCACTGGTATTCGGTTCCCTCATTGCAGCATGCGTACACGGTACCTTTGCGGTAACTGCTACAATGGGCAGATGTGCCAGTCAGAGCAGGTTCAAGCAGCCTATTTATCTTGATATGATAAGGGCTCACACCCCAGCAATTATGGGATATGCGTTCATAACAACTTTCTGTACGCTAGTGGTATCATATTTGATGACCGTTGTACTTGGACACCCCTTCCCGCTAACTATGCTGGCTTTTATCTGGGGTATTACAGTAGGTGCAATTGGATCGTCAACAGGCGACGTCCATTACGGTGCCGAACGTGAGTTCCAGCAGTTTGAATTTGGTTCAGGGCTGAACGCTTCGAACTCAGGAAACATTGTAAGATATGCCGAATCCGGTCTCAGGGATGGTTTCGACAACTCCTGGTTCTGTGCCAAGTTCGGAGGTCCTGTCACAGGGCTTGCTTTTGGTATGACTGTATTCCTGGGAAGCTGGATAACAACTATTTTTGATCCTGCAAAAGGCCTGACCATGGGATGGCTTTCTGTTGTTGCAGGTGTTATAATTGTCTTTATTTTAATTATCTGGAACTGGAAGATGGAAGTTTATGCCCGCGAAGCATTTGGACCTTACAAAGAAGATAAGGCTGAGGAGGCTTCAGCATGATTGACGCTATCTTTGGAAACATTATCTGGATGGCCCTTATCACAATCGGCGGCGTTTTGATTTCCTGGAGTGTTCACTTTGTGCCTGTGGGCGGTGCACCTGCAGCTATGGCTCAGGCAACCGGTATTGGTACAGGTACAGTGCAGCTGGCAGCAGGTGCCGGTCTGACAGGGCTTGTTAGTGCAGGCTTTATGATGAACGTAACAGACAACCTTCCGCTAATTCTTGCCTCAGGCGCAGTGGGTGCAATGATTATGATCGCTGTGACCATGATCGTTGGTACCTGGGTCTATGTTTATGGTGTAGGTGTTGTGCCTTCTTCAGCAAAAGTAAAAGTTGATCCTATTACAAAGTACAGGCAGGATCTTTATGTATCCCAGGGTACTGAAGGGCACGGTCTTCCTACAGTAAGTTTTGTGAGTGGAGTTATAGGCGGTGGCCTTGGTGGAATCGGAGGGTCTCTTGTTTACTATTCACTTATAGAAGTGGGTATGAACGCAGGCCTGGAAGCGGTTGGAGTTACCAATTCTGTCACAGGACATGAGCTTGTAGCAGTTGCAGCAATATTCGCAATAGGTATTTTCTTTGTGAACGCTGTAATTCCTTCCTATAACATAGGAGGTACAATTGAAGGGTTCCACGATCCGAAATTCAAAAAATGGCCAAAGGCGGTAGTTTCCTCCCTCGTAGCAACATTACTGTGTTCTATCGTGGCGGTAATTGCAATTGCACAGCTTGGAGGTATCTAAAATGTCTGCAGGTGGAGCAGGAGGAGAAGCCAAAGGCGGTTATCCTCCACAAACAATAATGGCTTTAGGTATAGTCGGCGGCCTTGTCGGAATCTACCTTGGTAATTTCATGCCTCCAGCATATTCCTTCTTCGGAGGAATTGGGGCAATCTGCGCAACGGTCTGGGGTGCTGATGCGGTTCGCCGTGTTGCAAGCTATGGACTTGGTACAGGTGTCCCATCAATCGGTATGCTTGCCCTTGGTATGGGTATTTTAGCATCCCTCTTCGGGCTTTCAATAGGAGGCATTGCAGGACCCATAGTTGCATTCATTGTAGCAGCAATTATAGGTGGTGTTATTGGTGCCCTTGCGAACAAAATAATCGGCATGGGTATTCCTATTATGGAACAGGCAATGGTAGAGATTGCAGGTGCAGGTACTCTTGTAATTCTCGGGCTGAGTGTCGTCATTGCTGGATCCTTCGATTTTGCTGCAGTTGTCCAAAACGTCGTTGCAAACGGATACATTGCACTGATCTTTATAATAGGTGGTATGGGAATCCTTCACCCCTTCAACGCTAGCCTGGGACCTGATGAGAAGCAGGACAGAACCCTCATGCTTGCTGTTGAAAAGGGAGCAATTGCATTAATAATTGCAGGCTTTGCTTCTTCACTCCATGAAGGACTAATGTCTGCTGGCTTAAACATGCTTATAGGAATTGTCATCTGGTATGTTGCCTTTAGCAAGCACTACGCACTCATTAAGAGAGATGCATACGCAGTGGTTGGTAGTGGTATGCTGCCAAGTCCGGAGGAACTACAATGAGCATGGTTAGAATAGCTCCCGAGATAAATTTAGTTCTGGACCCAGACACGGGAACCGTGACACAAGAACGGAAAGACTCGATTCAGTATTCTATGGAACCCGTATTTGAGAGAGTGGACAAACTGGACGCAATTGCAGAAGACCTGCTGAATTCCCTTTCGCCCAGCAAACCGCTTCTTAATTCCTGGCCAGGCCGTGAGAATACCTCCTATATGGCAGGATTTTATGGAAACACTTTCTACGGAGTTGTTGTAGGTCTTGCCTTCAGCGGGCTACTGGCTCTTATCATATATATATCAAGTTTGATGAAAGGGGTGGTGTAAAATGGCAGATAAGAGAGAACCAGCCCCAGGATGGCCTATCCTGAAAGGAGAATATGAAGTAGGCGATGCCAAGAACTGTGTACTGGTAATTACCTGCGGATCACACCTCCCGGGAAAGCCAGTCCTTGATGCAGGAGCAGCCGTTACAGGGTCCTGTAAAACCGAAAATCTTGGTATTGAAAAGGTAGTTGCCCACGTTATCTCAAATCCTAATATCAGGTATCTGCTTGTGACTGGCTCTGAAGTTAAGGGGCACGTTACCGGGCAGTCAATTATGGCCCTCCATGCAAACGGTGTAAAAGAAAACAGGATTGCAGGGGCAGTAGGCGCAATTCCATATGTGGAAAACCTGAATGCAGATGCAATTGCCCGCTTCCAGCAACAGGTTGAGGTTGTCAACCTTCTGGATACTGAAGACATGGGTGCTATTACCTCCAAGGTGAGAGAACTCGCCTCAAAAGACCCGGGTGCCTTTGATGCAGAACCACTGGTTGTGGAAATCAGTGAAGAGGGCGGAGAAGAAGAAGAGGGCGGTGTTGTCAGGCCTGTCTCCGGGGAAATTGCAGTTATCCGGAGCAGACTGAAAGCAATTGAATCCCGCATGCTTGATATAGGAAACTTGAACAAGTTCCACTCAGGAGTTCACGCAGGAAAGATCGAAGGTGCCATGATCGGTTTGACAATAACCATATCCCTGCTTGGGTTCTTACTGCTAGGGAGGTAATGGAAATGGCAGAAGACTACGATAAAGGCGTCCCAATGGTGCTTGCCCCTCAGATGGGCGCGATTGATGCTACTGTTGAGAGCATTCGATATAGAGCACAGTTGATTGCGAGAAACCAGAAGCTGGATTCCGGGGTTGCGGCTACCGGAGTGATCGGCTTTGCAGCAGGTTTCATCTTTTCGCTGCTGATGGTCATCGTACTCCCGTTACTAGTCTGGTGAGAGGTGAAATAATATGGATGGAAAAGCACCAGCAGCATTTGTAGAGCCAGGTGAATTTAACGAAGTAATGAAAAGGCTCGATAAGATCGATGAAAAGATTGAGTTTGTCAACAGTGAAGTTGCGCAAAAAATCGGAAAGAAAGTAGGAAGGGACATTGGAATTCTGTACGGCGGATTTATTGGCCTGCTGCTCTTCCTGATATATACCGTGGTATCATCAATGTTCATGTAAATGAGGGATCAAAATGTTCAAGTTTGACAAGAAACAGGAAGTTTTTGAAATAGGTGGAGTTAAATTCGGTGGACAGCCGGGTGAAAACCCAACCGTATTAGTCAGTACTATGTTCTATGCAAGGCACAAGATTGTGACCGATGAAGATAAGGGTATCTTCGACAGGGCAGCTGCAGAAACCCTCTGGAACACCCAGGTTTCACTGAGCGACGCCACAGGTCTCCCCTATGTGAACCAGATTGTAGGAGAAACCCCTGAAGCGATCAAGCGCTATATTGACTGGTTCATTGAGATTGACGACAGGACACCTTTCCTGATCGACTCCTCCGCTGGAAATGTGCGTGCAGCCGCAGCTCAGTACTGTACTGAAATAGGTGTTGCAGACAGGGCAATCCACAACTCGATCAACGCAAGTATTGAACAGGAAGAAATCGATATTCTCACAGAAAGCGACGTATCAGCTGCAATCGTTCTTGCCTTCAATGCAACCGACCCGACCGTAAAAGGAAAGGTAGATATCCTTGAAGTCGGTGGTTCCGGACAGACCAAGGGTATGCTCCAGGTCGGAGAGGAATGTGGAATAAAGTATCCCATTATCGACGTTGCAGCCATGCCTCTTGGTGCAGGCTCAGGTGCAACAATCCGTTCGGTACCCACACTGAAAGCAAAGTTCGGATTGCCAATCGGTGGCGGATACCACAACATGGCTTCTGCATGGGACTGGCTCCGCAAATTCAAGAAGACTCAGCCTGACCCCAAGGCAATCTACATGCCTGCAGACATTGGTACCAACCTGGTGGCTCTGATTGCAGGGTCCGACTACCTGCTCTACGGCCCAATCGAGAACGTAAACCAGATTTTCCCGGCTGTTGCAATGGTAGACATCATGCTCGGTGAAACTGCAAAGGAACTTGGTGTCGAGATCGCAGACCTGGCAAACCACCCGGTAACCAAGTTGACATAATCAAAAAGAAAAAAATTACAGAGAGTCTCAGGACTCAAAAGCAGAGGAAATTTTCCTTTGCTTTTTTCTTCTTTTAAATAGTTTTGTAGTCTTTTTCTCTAATTCAGGTTCTTATTCTTGATTTTTTGGTTTTTGCTTCCCTCAGTGCTTTCTGTCTTTATTCTCTATATTACTTTGAGAATATTTTTATTTGACTTGTCTACTTTCATATTATGTTTGTCTACTCTTGAATATAATCTCCAGATGATAGGATTTTTCGTTGTTTTGTGTGGATATTCTCACAATATTCTCATAAAAACCAATAGTTATGCCTGTAATTGTTGCAACAAAAAAACTCCACTGTGCCTCATTGGCAGTTGCATTATTTAGCTTTGTGACTAAATGTGGTCTTGAATTGAAAATCATTTTGTCATAGGATGGCAAAGAGCCAAAAATAGAATATTCTGGTAAGCCAGGAAATAATGCCAGTGAATAGGAATAATATGAATTTAAGGGCAAATAAGTGTGTTATGAATGAGCTAGAAAGGAAAAGATAATGATAAGCTTCTGTCCTTCATCAGGAGAAAAGTCCCTGGCTGGCTAAATAATCCATCTGAACCTGCCAGGTACTTATGACTCCACTCCCAAACTCGCTTTTTGGGACTGTTATCGCCTCTGAAGATTGTGAGTTTTCAGGAAAATTGTAATAACCTGTGAGTTTTTATCCTGCGCTTAAGCAGGAGCTATACAATCTACTCAGAAACTCACGGCTTTTGAACATGTCAACCTATACTCTCGAAATTAAATTAGGGTAGATAATCGAAGGTTAAACAAACTGTAAGGATAGGGTGAAATCAATAATGCGATCTTCCAGGTTATAGCAGTCCGACTTACATCCCAATATTTTTAATTTACATATTGTACACTCTCTTAACATATATATATAAAGAGTTGTGAACCAGTACCATTCGTTTCTGGTCGTTTGTCAAGCTTTCAGTTCAACGTTCTAACGAAACTTAATTACACTTTGAAAGTAGGACAACATTCTAAAATATACATCCAGACAATTCGACGGAATTTATAGGTATGCCAATATTGTTATTATATTTTAAAATTAATCGGGACTTTGGATGGAACGTCTTTTAATCCTAATAATCAAAGAGTAGTAATAAATAGAAAGATTTAATATTCGGTAGCACTTACCAGTATCATAAATAGAGTCCTAAATAAGAACTTTTAGAACTCAAAGTGTACTTCTTCAGAAAAAATGTTTTTCTAAATCTCTAACCGGAAACCACAAAAAGTCCTGATCTTACGGGCATCAAAACGGATCATAGCATAAATAGCCAGGAAACCGGATCTATCGGGTGGAAATATGCTGATCAGAAAGAACATTTCCCTGGATGATAAATACCTTAAAAAGTTGCAGCCCCTTCTGGATGCCAATAATGGAAATTTGAGTGCCGCAGTCAGGGATACCATTGAAGTTGCGGATACAGCTCTTTTATGTCATAAAAGTATTGATGAAGCAATTCGATTTTTAAAAGAAACTCCTGCAAAAGAAGAGTTAAATGAGACAATCCAGAACGGAGAGAATATCGTTATAAATAAAACGATGCTTGAATGGCTGTTCAGGTGTACCAGGGGTAGGCTAACGGATGAAGATCTTGTTAATGAGCTTATCAATCCATTTGAGATTCAGGATATGAAACAACTCGAAGATTACCTTAATAGGGTTTCCAGAAGCTATCAATGGGTAATTCGAACTTCAATAAAGTGTGAAGATATTAATAATCCTGAATCTGCACTGGTAATTATTTCCAACTCGACAGTATACAGTAGAGACTTTTTTGCTCAGCTTGTGGCTCATTTTCTTTCAAGATGGAAACAGCTTGATGTTGAGCATGTTTTCAGGAGATCAAACTCGACCCAGATTTCTTTCAAAAGAAATACCTCTATTTCATCGAACGAGATTATGCCCGGAATCCGGAAGAATTTTGGATATCTTGATATTTTATGTAAGGAATTGGACGACAATACTGAGTTCTGGACTCAGCTTATGTATACTTATAGTGCTGAGCGGTTCAATCTCGTGACTCTTCATCGGAGCCAGTTTGAAGTTTTTGCAACTGGAGAAGTCCCAAACCCGACAAAAATTCTTGAGCGTCTTTGCAAGCAGTTGATAAGTGAAATGACTCTTCCGGACTTGCTGGTTCATTTTAGAAAAATGTACCTTGCAACTCAGCTTGTCAAAAATATAGAAATCTCCCTTGAACCTGGAAACGAATCAGTAACCATTTTCCATGACTTCAAAGATGAAAGGGTTATTCGTAATCTAGTTAAGTATTTTTCAAATATATTCCGGGAAAACGGCACGCCTTTTGAGACATTTTCATATTCAAGCATGATTGTATTTCGGTTCTTCCAGGGGCAAGAACCTGACAGTTCAGATTTATGTTTGATAGAATCAATGAAAGATCCCGATTAAATTGATCAGAATAACCTGAAGAAGTTCAAAGGTCTACTGGAGTTCAAAGGTTTACTGGAGTTCAAAGGTCTACTGAGTTCAAAGGTATATTGGCCAGAACCAGAAAATAAATAAAATATTTTTATGACCCCATTGAAAAAATTCAGGGCTAAAATTAAAGGGTAAAATTCAGGGTTAAAATTAAAGGGTAAAACTTTAGCCCGTAGATTAAAGTTCCCATAGAAACTTCAGGTACTGAAACCTATAATTTCTGACACTTATTGTTTAAACCGGTTGTTTTACCTGAGTTAACCTTTTGTAACCCCCAAAGGAAGAACTCTTGCAACCTTACGGGCAATTCCGAGTTCGTGCACGACATTTACCACTTCGCTGCTGGACTTGTATACCTCCGGAGCTTCCTCTGCAATGACTGAAGGATGGGTGGCTCTTACTGTAATGCCTCGAGCTTCAAGGTTTTCTTTTATGCTCTGTCCGCGGAATTCTTTCTTTGCATGTGCTCTGCTCATGACCCTGCCAGCCCCATGGCAGGCACTACCGAAAGAAACATTCATAGCCTCTTCTGAACCGCATAGTATATAAGAAGGAGTCCCCATGCTCCCAGGAATCAGCACCGGTTGGCCTACATCTCTGTATACGGCCGGGACTTCGGGGTGCCCTGGAGGAAAGGCTCTTGTTGCTCCTTTCCTGTGCACATACACCTCTTTTTTCTTGCCGTCCACGGTATGTTTTTCAAGTTTTGCTACGTTATGAGCAACGTCATAAAGCAAATCCATGCCCATGTCGTCAGCATCTATCTCAAATATTTTTTCAAATGATTCTCTTGTCCAGTGAGTAATTATCTGACGATTTGCCCATGCATAATTTGCAGCACAGAGCATGGCTTTAAAATAGTTCTGTGCTTCCCTTGACTTAGCAGGGGCACAGGCAAGCTGTTTGTCCGGAATTTCTATCTTATAGTTTTTTACGGCCTGAGAGAGTTCCTTTAAGTGGTCAGTACAGATCTGGTGCCCGGCACCCCTTGACCCACAGTGGATCATTACCGTAACCTGGCCTTCTTGAAGCCCAAAAGTTGAGGCTATTTCCTGATCATAGATCTTATCAACGTACTGAACCTCAAGGAAGTGGTTGCCGCTTCCAAGAGTTCCTAACTGAGGTTTTCCTCTGTTTCTGGCTTTTGTGCTTACCTGGGCAGGGTCAGCTCCTTCCATATACCCATTAGCTTCACAGTGCTTGACATCAGCTTCTACGCCATACCCGGCTTCTACAGCCCAGCTTGCCCCTTCTAAAAAAGCACTGTCCAGTTCTTTATCCGAAGCCCTGATCCGGCTTTTGGAACCAACGCCTGCGGGCACATTACTAAAAAGCTCGTCAGTTAACCTCTTTATGTTTGGAACTACCTCTTCTTTCTGAAGGTTGGTGCGGATTAGCCTTACTCCGCAGTTGATATCAAAGCCCACCCCACCCGGGCTGATAACACCTTCTTCTACATCAAAAGCGGCAACTCCTCCTATAGCAAAGCCATAGCCAAGATGAGCATCAGGCATTGCCATGGAGTACTTCTGAATACCAGGTAGGGTTGCTACATTTGCAATCTGGTCGATAGTCTCGGGTTCAATGCCTTCAAGCAAACTCTGGGATACAAACAGGCGGCCTGGAACCCGCATGTTAGGGATGTGGCCAACAGGAATTTCCCATTCGTTTTCGGAAAGCTTCCTGACCATACCCTTTACATCCTTCTGTATATTTTCCGTGCTTAATTCCTCAATAGCTGTATCTTCACTCTCTACCATGATTTATGCTCCCTGCTCCTTCATGCTTTAGATATAATCCTGGAACTACTAATTTATCTTCCGTTTTCTAAGGTTCTGCGTATTAATTTGGAAATGTGATCAAGATATACTGTGTCAGGCTGGATTAGAGCCACAATGAATTTTGGAAACGGATGATTAAGATCGGTTCGATATAACAAAGTCTATCTAAATGTTCGATATAACAAAGTCGATCTAAATATGACTGAACCAATTCAGGACTAGATAATTCAACTTGAGATATACTTGAAATATTATAGTACTTGATATATTATAGTGCAGAATAGGATAATTCCTATACATGAAGATATGCATGGTGCTAGTAGTTAGAGGATAAACAGCCAGTATTCGGTGAACCAATTCCGGGAGATAGGAAGAAAACTTCTGCGCCTTTAAATATCCACAACAACCTGAGCCTTCCAGCCGTCAGCAGTCTTCGTTATTTCTAACTGGTTATAGGTAACGGCCTTAATTTCAGTCTCAAAGGGGAGTTTTTCTAGATAGTACTTTTCGCCCAGTGCCTGAGCTGTTATTGAATATTCACCTTTTTCTTCCCTTATTTTCTCAACTCGAAACTCCCTAAAAACGATTTCATCAACTTCAAAGAGATATAGAAGTTCAGAAAGCCAGTCCACAAGCAGGGATTCCAGGTCAGGTGACGTGAGAAAAATTTCTCTTGCGGTGTCTCCCGAGATTTTTCCTGTATCAATTATAACATTAAACATAGCGAGAGCCGCATTTTCAAATACTTCTTCTCGTGTTTTTCCGTAAGCCTGGAACTTTATATCTGCAGTGTGATCCAGATACTCATACTGTTTTCCTTGAGATGACATAGCCAGGTAATTGTGTTTTTTGTTAATTAACTTATTTGCCGCATAAATCTGTTTTAAGGCCTAAGAATTTCCCTTATCTCGGGTAACGAATCTAGACAACGAATCTAGACTACGAATCTAGACTACGAATCTAGACAACAAATCTGGACAACAAATCTGGACAACGAATTGAGACCGAACTCTAATTGAAATAAAACTAAGTTGCAAAATTATTAAAAAAAGGATGTTGTTACTGCAACTCTTTCCATATATAGTAGATTCTCTGGATTGCTGTTATATGGCTGGTTACAGCAATCAGAATGACGGCCCAGCCAAGAATTGAAAAACCTGCAATTGGACCTGGAAATACAAAGTTGCCAAAGGCTGCAAGAATTATAACTACAAGTCGGTCAGCCCTGCCCATTATCCCTCCATAGTATCTTCCAAGGCTGAGCGCCTGGGCCTGGGTTCCGAGATAGCTGGTAAGGAGCACACCTACAATTGCCGTAACTCCTAACTGCCAGGAAACGTAACCTGCAAAAAAGATGCTACATATTATAAAAACATCCGAGTAACGGTCAATGACGTGATCCAGAAAGTCACCTCTTGGGGTTGCCCTATTTGATTTCCGTGCAATTATCCCGTCAAGGGCGTCAAAAATAGAGTTAAGTATTACCAGGATGCCTGCCAGCAGGATAAATTCCCTGGATGCAGGCGAATAATAAAAACTCAGTCCTGCAAAGAATGCACATATAAGGGAGGCTATGGAAACCGTGTTGGGTGATACCTCATATCTAATGAAATAGTCTGCCAGTGGGTCGATAACTTTTGAGGCAAAAGGTCTCAGGGTGTTAAACGTCATGGTACTCGAGATTTTTCTTTAGGTGATACTCGTAACAGAAAGCTGCTCCAGAAACAGGCGTCTCGTCTTACTCGGTATTCTGGGTTGGATTTGCTTATTTATTCATTTCTGTGTTTACCTGCTTTTTTATATTTATACTTAAGCTGTATGGTTATCCACTTACTCAATAGATAAGTTTACTCATTTTATTTCCTGTTTTTCAAGCTCTTACTTATACTCGTGGATTAAACAAGCGAACGTTTATGTTTACTCATTTTCTCTTTCGTCTGTCACACTCTTAAGGATAGAAAGGAATCACACGAACAAGCATTTGCAAGCGAGCGTTTATAGTTTATTTATTTTTCTTTTCTGCTTTTGCACGCTCGTACAGGTACTTAACTTTGCAGGAATGCTCAAGCTGCGTGGTCACTATATAGGCGTCTCCAAGTGTTCTTCCAATTGCAAAAGTTCCATGACTGTAAACTATAGCGCCTCTATGCCTTGAGAGTGCATTTGCAAGATTTCCTGCAAGCTTGCGGCTGCCTATCCCTCCTCCTACGACTGGAATCTCCCCAAGGAAGTACTGCCCTTCACTATCTACAGGTGAAATTCTTCCTTCAGGGCCTGCGAGCAGGGACTCAACAACCGCATATGGAGCATGAGCGTGAATGATTGCAAGTGCTGAGGTTTGCTTGTAAATCTCCCTGTGCACGACAGCTTCAGAAGATGCAATTATATCCAGGGAAGAAGTGTCCCAAACGTCAACTTCAACAACGTTATTCTCTGTGATTTCATCAAGTGCGGCGCCTGTCCGGGTGATAAGCATCCTGTCGCCAGCCCTTAGGCTGATATTTCCAAAGTTGGATTCAACAAGTCCGTGTTCAACCAGCTTGCGCCCATATTTCGAGATTTCCTGCCACATCGTAAGCGGTATATTACACATTTGGTTAATAATATATATTGCTTAGAAGTTTGCGGTTATGTTTCTAAAAAAGACTCTAATAATTCTTCTTTTCTTCTTAAAGTCTAAAAAATCTGAAACTATAGTCCATTTAATCTTGTTAATTTTATGAAACTTCACCTGTTTTGAGCGTATGCTTAATGGGCACGCTAACCTCAGCTCTATTCTTCAAAAGATCCTTTGGGTCCTTGTAGTCACCAATAACAAGAACCTCTAAAATACTAAACCTGCTTTTCTTCTAAGAATATCACACAAAAAGGAAAAATTAATGATTACGTCCTTTCAAGAAATTCTATGAAAGAATCTAAATTCTGCTCTTTCATTTGAATACAAAAATCATTATTTTTGTCTATGTTTTTATATTGTTCGTACATGGAAGTTAATTGATTATACATTGTTGAGTTTACTGGTTTATACCATTGCGCATAATCGTGAATTATGTTAACAGACATCGGACACAATAACAACGTTAAACCAAATCCTGCTTCCTCATCCTGAAATATTACAAACGGGAATGTTCTACATGCTTCCGATCTGTTATCGTATATTCTGCATTTCGAATTTATCAATAATGGGCACTGCTCGACGGCATTTATTGCTTTATAACATCCTTCCAACTCTGATTTTACCGCATTCGATTTTAAAATATTCGCACTTTCTCTATCTGCATTTTTTAATATTTTCTCATATTCTTTTCTATGAAAGTCAATAATATGATGTTTGCAGCAACTCGCATTACATGATTCAGGACAGATATAATGTTTAAGTATGCTTTGAGTTTTTGAGAGTAACCAGTCGTGTTTTTCAATACGTTGTCTTCGATCCATGGCCAAGCCTCGTAAACTTCCTTTTTCCACATCTCATAAAGTCTTTTTCTTTCCTGTGCTTCCTTTGCTACTCTCAATAATGTCTCTGCTTTCTCTCTGCTTCAAAAGTAGAAATCACAGGAGTCGGATCCTTCTATTAGTTACCCTGGATATAATGTCTTAAGCGAGATAAACACAGGACTCTCTGAGGTTTATGTACTATCTCCTCTGGTACCCGGCAAAAAAGAGAATAGATCACAGGCAAATAAAGACGGCTGGCTTCCGGATAAAGAATCCGGCCATAAAGTTTATCTGTGAGTATTGTATTTAGGTAAGTCGCAGTATTTTCTAATTGCCTCGTTGGCTCAGCCCGGTAGAGCGAGTGACTTGTAATCACTAGGTCGCGTGTTCAAATCACGCACGGGGCTTTTTACTAATTTTGAATCCAGTTCTTCGCTGTTTTGTATGGGTAACTTTTATTCATCTCCTAAATGCTAAAGTAACATATCTAATATCTAGATACACTTATTGTGAAAAATCATATTCAAGCTTCATGTTTCTCTTTTTGACCTGGCTACTTTCTAACTGAGCAATTATTATCAATCCGCACAAAACAGCGAAGAGCCTTTACTACTATTCCAAAGAGTCAGTTTGGGTGAGAACAGGCACTTGTGACTATATGAGTGTTCAAAAACGTTTAAAGTCATTGAAAAATGCACCGATATCCTTATTCGTAAGGAGCTAATTTGGCATGAAATGCTGCCATGTGCAAGCATTTTCATTGGTTGTGCATGTTATTCGAAGAGTATCATGTACGTTTAACATGAAAGTATATGGGGATCTCTTCTTTACGAGCTCTCTTCGTCCTCTTTTCTCGTAATTGCAAATATTTCACTCATCATTTCAGTCGAATACCACGTTGCTTGCTGCGGGGTGTGCCAGCGCAACTTTGATTTGTGCCTGTTATTCGAAGAATTTCATGTGGGTTTTTTATGAGTGGCTAGTCAATCAAAAAATACATATACTAAAAGCCATATCATTACTGACTGTTCAGTCAGTCAGTGGCGATGTTATGTGATACAATTCTAATATTCAGGAGAATTAAAAATGTCGGGAAATATGGAATCTAAAAATGAATCAAGTATGAAAACTTTTGAACTCAGTGAAAAAGTAACTGTAGAAAAAGTATCCTATAAAAACCGATACGGAATTACTGTTGTAGCAGACATGTACTTATTAAAAGATATGGATAAGTCCAAAAAATATCCGGCAATTGCCATAGGAACACCTTATGGTGGTGTAAAAGAGCAAGGTGCTGGTATTTACGCACAGAATATGGCAGAACGAGGATTCGTTGCCATTGCGTTCGATGAATCTTTTAATGGCGAAAGCAGTGGTGAACCAAGACATGTTTCTTCCCCGGATATATTTGTTGAAGATTTTAGTGCGGGAGTAGATTTTTTGGGGACACGTCCTTTCGTGGACAGGAACAGGATTGGTGCTATCGGTATCTGTGGAAGTGGCGGATTTTCAATTACTGCAGCTCAAGTTGACCCACGTATCAAAGCAGTTGCTACTGCAAGTATGTATGATATAAGTAGCATGATAAGAGATGGATTTGGGAAAACAATGACTGATGAACAGCGTGCTCAAACTTTAGTTCAGTTGGGCGAGCAGCGATGGAAAGACTTTGAGAATGGCACTCCAGAAGTGCCGTTGGGTTTCCCGGGTGAACCAGCTGATTCAATTCCAGAAGGATTAGATCCAATTTCAAGTGAATTTTTTGAATACTACGGAATGGGGCGTGGACATCATCCGAATGCAGGAGCCGCATTCACTATTACAAGTAGCATGTCATTCATGAACTTCCCTTTGATGAACTATATTGATACCATTTCACCAAGACCAATTTTGTTCATCATCGGCGAAAATGCTCACTCAAGATATTTCAGTGAAGATGCATATGAAAGAGCTGCCGAACCCAAAGAACTCTACATAGTTCCGGGAGCAAGACATATTGATCTGTACGACAGGACCGACATGATTCCATTTGACAAATTAGAATCATTCTTTGCAAAATATCTAGGTTACACAAATGAACAGAGCGGTGTTCTACAAACCGAAATTTGAACAATTATCTGGAGATGGCAGGCTGGATACTTATTTTCGGTCTCGCCTGTACGTGATTAGTCAATCACAATGCAGCTAAACAATTCAAAAATTCAGGAGAATTAAAATGTTATACAGAAAAATGCCAAAGAACGGGGACGAGCTCTCGATACTTGGATTCGGATGCATGCGCCTCCCCGTAAAAGAAGACGGTAGTATAGATGAAGAAAGAGCCATCAAGCAGGTGCGCTATGCAATCGACCAGGGTGTAAACTATATTGATACTGCCTGGCCCTATCACATGGGAGAGAGCGAGCCTTTCTTAGGTCATGCCCTTGCCGACGGATACCGTGAAAAAGTGAAACTCGCAACAAAACTCCCTTCGTGGCTTATAGAGAGCCGAGAAGATATGGATAGATTCCTCAATGCTCAATTAGAGAAACTCAAAACCGACCACGTTGACTATTACCTTATCCACGCTCTTGTTGGTGACCTGTGGGACAATATTGAAAAGCTTGGTGTAGCTGATTTCCTTGACAAAGCCAAAGCCGATGGCCGAATAATTAACGCAGGTTTCTCCTTCCACGGTTCGGGAGAAGACTTCAATCGAATAGTGGATGCCTATGACTGGGACTTTTGTCAGATCCAGTATAACTTCCTGGACGAAAAGAATCAGGCAGGCACCAGGGGTTTGGAATATGCAGCTTCAAAAGGCCTTGGAGTAATCATTATGGAGCCTCTCCGTGGGGGAAACCTCACAAATCCAGTACCCTCTGCTGTAAAAGAGATCTGGGATGAGGCTCCGACGAAGAGGACCGCTGCAGAATGGGCTCTTCGCTGGGTATGGAACCACCCCGAAGTCACGGTTGTCCTCTCCGGAATGAATGAGGAAACACATGTTGAAGAGAACCTTAAGGTGGCAGGAGAGGCTTATCCGAATTCCCTGACAGAAACCGAACTGCAGCTAATAAAGAAAGTAGAACAGAAGTACCGCGAACTGATGAAAGTAGGCTGTACAGGCTGTAGATACTGTATGCCCTGTCCGTCAGGGGTGAACATTCCACTCTGTTTCGAATTGTACAACAATCTCTACATGTCCAACAATGCAGACGATGTAAAGTTCTTCTATGCTGCACAGTTGAGTGGTGCCATATCCGTTGGCGAATCCGGATTTGCATCCCAGTGCGTACAATGTGGACAGTGCCTTGAAAAATGTCCCCAGCACATTGATATACCAACGATGCTTGAATCCGTTGTCGAAGAACTTGAAGGATCTGACCTGGAGGAGAGAGTTGGCATGGCAAAGCAGTTGTTCAAGAAGCAAATTTAAAAGCGAGAACAATTCTAAGTGCCAAAAAAGCAAATGAAGATATCTTTTAATCTTTAAAAATCAGACAAAACGATATCTTCATTTTCCGCTGTTCATCTTTATGTTTAGTTAATTATATTCATTTAGCTTTGAAATTGTGAATTTTTACCTCAAATTGCAAAGCAACAACCAGATAATTCTGAAAATCAAGCTTGTATGAGTATAGTGCTAGCTTGTATGAGTATAGTGCTAAACTCTATAAAGTCAAACTCTAAAAAGTCTCCATACGAATAAATTGTTATCCAACAACTTGATATTTAAACTGTTTATTGCTAAAGCATTTAATTCTTTTAAGCAAAGGTTAATACATGGATCTTACTGACATACTTAAGGCTGTTAAAGAGGGAAAAATGGATCTTGAGAGTGCGGAGCAGCAGGCTCGGGGCCTGGGGTTCGTCTCTTATATGGATATAGCAAAACTTGATTCTCACAGAAAAAGCAGAACAGGAGTAATCGAGGCTATTCTTGCCGATTGTAAAGATCCTGATGACGTGGTAGAAATTGCGAGGGTCATGGTTGCTGAGAGCAAAAGAGCCCTTATTACAAGGGTCTCGCCAGGGCATCTCGAAGCCTTAAAGCAGGCCTTTGGCCAGGATAAACTGGAGTGGAACAGCAGGGCTCGTACAGTTGTTATCCATGACGGCACGCCTGCCCCTAGGACCGGGGGAGTCGTAGGGTTCGTTTCAGCAGGCACGGCAGATATCCCGGCTGCGGAAGAAGCCAGGGTTGTAGCTTCAGAAATGGGTTGTGAGACGGTTGCGGTTTATGATGTGGGAGTTGCGGGAATCCACAGGCTTATCCCGGCGCTGGATAAACTGAAAGCCAGGATGCCAGGAGCAATCGTCGTTGCGGCCGGGAGGGAAGGAACGCTTCCCACAATAGTCTCAGGATTAGTTGACGTGCCTGTAATAGGGCTTCCGGTTTCGACAGGCTACGGAGCAGGTGGAGGAGGAAAGGCTGCCCTGCTGTCAATGCTCCAATCCTGTTCCACACTTGCAGTTGTGAATATTGATGCAGGCTTTGTTGCGGGAGCGTATGCGGCCAGAATCGCAAATATGATTGCGGCTGCTTATGCCCACGGCAAAGAAGATAGGGCAGGGCAGGCAAGAGGGTAACAGGGCAATAAAAAGGAAATAAAAAGGGAATAAAAAAGGACTAAAAGGAAAAGAAAAAGGAAAAGGAATCGAAATGCAGGAAAGAGTTTTATGAAAGCACTTGTATTCAACCCTTTTTCAGGGGCAGCAGGAGATATGATCCTTGGATGCACTCTCGATCTCGGAGCTAACCGAAAAATGGTTAAAGAGCTGATAGAAGCTTCTGTCAACGTATCCGTAGATATAAGAGAAGTTATGAAAAAGGGAATAAAGGCCCTGGATGTCCGGATTAACGTACCTGAAAAAGAACCAGTCCGTACATATCCAGAAATTCTGGACGTGGTAAAGGCCGCAAAACTGCCCTTCGGTGTGGAAGCAAGTGCCCTTGATATCTTTTCGAAGCTGGCCGAGGCCGAAGCTTCAGTTCATGGGCAGACTGACCTTGAGAAGCTTCATTTCCATGAGGTTGGGCAGAGTGATGCGCTTGCTGATATAATCGGCTCTTCGGCAGCTATCTATTCCCTTAACTGCGATTCCGTTTACTGCACTCCTATAAATGTAGGCAGTGGGACAATAGAATGCGCACATGGAGTTCTTCCTGTGCCAGCACCTGCAACCCTTGAGCTTCTCAAGAAAGGAAAATTTTATTTCAGGGGAGGGGCTGAGCAAAAGGAGCTTCTTACTCCTACAGGGGCTGCCATTCTTGCTCATTTTGCAAGACCTCTGAAAGCTTTTCCTCAGGGAAGAGTAATTTCAATAGGTTATGGAGCCGGGGATTCCGAGCTTGCCGGGCCCAATGTGCTGCAGGGAATGTTATGTGAACTTGATTCCTGCCTGATTCCGGATATAATTGAGGTACTCGAAACGAACGCTGATGATGTGAGCGGAGAAGTACTGGGGAACCTGTTTGAGGAGTTACTTGCTATGGGGGCAAGGGATGTTGCAATTCTCCCGGCAACGATGAAAAAAGGCCGTCCTGCTCATGTTATTAAGGTCATTGCAAAACCTGAGGACACTGAAAAACTCGCCCGGAAAATCATTATCGAAACAGGGTCTCTGGGTGTGAGAGTTATCCCTACCCGGCACAGGTTGATGGCTGCCAGACGAATAGAACCGGTTAAGTTTGAGGTCAAAGGGCAGATATATGAATCTGCGGTCAAGATTGCCAGGGACTCTGAGGGAATACTGCTCAATATTTCTGCCGAGTTTGAGGATTGCAAAAAAATCGCAAAAGCGAGTGGCATCCCTGTAAAAGAGGTTATGAGAAAGGCAGAGGAAGCTGCAAGAAAGCTTTTCTCATGAAATCCTTAAAAGGTCTGAAATCAGTAAAAAAATAAAGAACGAAACAGATTTAAAATGAGTAGCGAAGCTGAAAAGTAAAGTTGAAAAGTAAATCTGAAAAGTAAAGTTGAATCGTAAAGTTGAAACGTAAAGTTGAAAAGTAAGTCTGAAAAGTAAAGCTGGAAAGCAAAAGCCTTCTTAAACTGTGAGGCTTTCACTTTTCATTCTATTTTGCTTGTAAGCCATCCAGATTTAAAGTTTGCCCATTGAATGCAGGAGTTCCGCATTCAGCACACTTGCCCCGGCTGCTCCACGGATGGTGTTATGTCCCATTGCGATGTAGCGGATTCCTTCTCTTATACGGCCTACTGAGACACTCATGCCTTTGCCCATGTTGCGGTCAAGGCGCGGCTGAGGCCTGTCAATTTCATCTCTTACAATTAAAGGTTTTGCAGGTTCGGAAGGAAGTTCTTTCAGCCTGGGGTCAAATTTCAGGAAAGCTTTCCTTACTTCTTCAGGCGTCGGTTTATCCCTCATTCCGGCCCAGATGGCTTCGGTATGCCCATCTATTACAGGAACCCTGTTGCAGGAAGCACTGACTCTCATATCTGCAGGCACGACTTCAGAGCCGTTGAACTCTCCAAGGAGCTTTAAAGTTTCAGTTTCCATCTTATTTTCTTCGTTTCCTATGTACGGAATGATATTGTCGTAAATTGCCATTGCGGCAACTCCGGAAAAACCTGCTCCTGAGATCGCCTGCATTGTGGCTACCTGTATGGTTTCAAGTCCAAACTGCATAAGAGGCTTTAAGGTAACGGTCATGACAATAGTGGAACAATTGGGGTTTGTAATGATATATCCGTCCCATCCTCTTGCATCCTGCTGGACTTCGAGAAGCTCGAGATGTTCTGGATTTACCTCCGGAATCACAAGAGGTATGTCCTTTTCCATCCTGTAGGATGAGGCATTGCTTGCCACTGCAAATCCGGCTTTTGCAAATTCGGGTTCCACTGTCATGGCAAGGTCTGCAGGAAGGGCCGAGAACACAACGTCCGCATCTACGGCTTTTGGATCTACCGGAACAACTTTGATATCTTCAACGCTTTCCGGCATAGCTGTATCTAACCTCCAGCCTGCGGCTTCTTTATATGTTTTGCCGGCGCTTCTCTCGGATGCTGCGAGGGCTGTAATCTCAAACCAGGGGTGGTTTGCAAGTGCTTCTACAAATCTCTGCCCAACAGCGCCTGTGGCGCCTAAAATACCCGCTTTAATTGCTACCATTTAAGCTACCTCCGGAAAGATAAGAGTCATTGACAAAACTGATTGATAAAACTGATTGATAAAACTGATTGATAAAACTGATTGATAAAACTGATTGATAAAACTGATTGATAAAACCGATTTATAAAACTGATTGATAAAACCGATTCAGTACCAAAATCTAGTGATGAATGTAAAGTTCAAAATCACTAGATTTTGTAATTAGTCACAATCCTTGTGATACGACTTAAGAATTGAAGTCTTTAGATGTCGAATATTGATTTTGATGATAACTGGCTTCTTCGTGGTTAATTCAGATTTTCAATCCAAAAATGCAAAAATCACTAGATTTTGGAACAGAGTCATAAAACCGACTGATAAATACAGCTGATAAAAACGATTTATAAAACCGACTGATAAAACCGATTGATAAAAACAACTGATAAAAACGATTAATAAAACCGATTGATAAAAAGGAAAAAGAAAATTGGAATAAATAGATTATTCCAACTAGTTACCTTTTTACTCTTCTACTTTAATTGCCTGGTTCGGACATGCCTCTTCACATGCACCGCATTCTACGCATTCGTCATTGTCGACTACTGCGATTCCCTTTTCTTCATCAAGAGTGATTGCATCATTGGGGCATTCATCTACACAGGTTCCACATCCGGAACATTCATCTGCATTAACTGTTGCTGGCATATTTATTCACACTCCTTTTTGATTACTCGATATATACGGAAATTAAATGGGACGTTTTTGAAACTTCCATAGGATATCGAAAAGTTTGGTCATAACGCCATTGACAAGACAAACATAAAAACTTATCGCTTTTTAGCAAAAGGAAGCCTTCTAAAATCAGGATGGAGTTAACCACCAGGCAACTAAAAAATCTTATTGAAAGTTATAAAATAAAGGGAAAATTAAAAAAAATTTATTTAACACACCGAATCGTGCATGGAAATTCCAGAAGCGGTCAGGCGATACATTCCATCTTCGAGTTTCAGAAAGCCTTCCTTTAGCAGGAAATCCATATGGAACTTAAAGAAGAAGTCATTTAATCCGGATTCATCCTTTAGCTGTTTTTCAGTCTTTCCAAAGATTCCAACAATCCGGAGGAGCTTTCTTCTTTCAGGGCTTACGGAAATCTTTTCCATCATCATGTGTTCCATCTTGACAGCTTCGCCTTCAGTAGGCTCTCTTTTGTTTTCGAAATAAGCATCAAGTTCATCAATTTCCTCGCTCATGTTAAGACTCCATTATTTTTTTGTAATTATAAAATCTCCACTCTTTTTTATACAGTTCCGAAAAGGATAAGTGTGATTGCAAACCTCTTAATTAATTTACAGGTTTCTACCATACCTTTAAGTTTAGTTGTAAGTCCAGCTTTAATTTAACTTTGAGTCAAGCCTAAGTTCAGCATTAAATTATCTTTAAGTTGAGCCTGACATATTTTTAATCGTCTTTCCTGTATATATTAACCTTGCATATTTGCTCATTTTCATGTTCACCATGACTCTCAGCGTGAGCATCAGTACCATGCTCATGAACCTCTTTTTCAAAGACAAAACCTGATTTCTCGAGATTTCCTTCAATAGTACTTTCAATTATCTCTATGAGTTTATATTTTGAGACCTTTGTAATTGCGGAAAGGAGCCTGAGTTCTATGTTCTCATTTTCCAGAGCAGGAAGAAGCTCTACCTGAGGCACTTCTTTAGATGAGGTTACACTGCCCTTAACCGCAGATTTCGGAAGTTTCATGGAAAGCTTTACATGCCCTATAAACTCAGGATTAAGTTTCCGAACTCTATCCTGAATGGTCTGAAGGTTTTCTTCTACGAAACGTACACTTTCTTCAGGGCTGAACTCCCGTGGTTCAAGGGTATAGAGAGCTGAGTAAGCTGAAACTTCAGAGAGTTCAATGGAGTTTTTCTTTTCCTGGGAAGGCTTTTTAAATCCCGGTACAGCGAGGTGAAGAAGTAGTTTTTCGAATTGTTCATCTTCATGTTTTGCGGAAAATTTCAGAATCCGGGCTTCCGGGTTCATCTCGTAGAGCATTTTCTCAGCAGCCAGGACAGTTTCTACAGGCGTTACATCTATCTTGTTTATGCAGAGAACTTCAGCATCTTTTATCTGCGTCTCTATAAACCTCGGGATCTGTTTTGCCTCGGTCCCGAACCGGCCAGGATCTATAAGGGTTACTATCGGGGCAAAGGAGAGCTCAGAGAGTCCCATTGTTTCGATTTCTTCTCGTATCTGACCAGGGAAGGCGATTCCTGTCGGTTCGATAATAACAACGTCAGGCATAAACTCTTCTTCAAGAGTCTGAAGGGTATACTGCATGCTTATCCTGAGTGTACAGCAAATACAGCCACTTGTAAGTTCCTCGGTTACAATGCCAGGCCTTGTAAGAATATCCCCATCAAGCCCTATTTCCCCTATTTCATTTACAATAATCGCAGTCTTCTTTCCTGCGTTACTGAGCTGCCTGCTGATTTTCAGTATAGTGGTTGTTTTCCCGCTTCCGAGAAAACCTCCTATGATCATGACTTTCATGTCTCTCTCCTTTTTTCAATAATAAAATTGTTTTTTAGACGGTCGAGTGGTATAATCTATTTTAAGATATATATAAAATTGGCAGTGCCGCCCGAATCAGCAGAATTGCAGCTCAACCCTTTTTAAAAACTGCTTGCCTGCGAGCCATTTATCAAAAATTTGAACGAAAACCTCGAACAACGACATGGTCGAAAATTGCTAAAAAGAAGCAACTAAGACCTTTAAACCAAAAAAGAATAAATTCTTTTATTACCGGGAGAAATTGTCGGACAGCTTGTAAAGACTCAGGGGTTTTAAGCTTCGTCCTATAAATTTCTTGTATCTTATTTTGTCAACGTTTTCTTCCGACTTCCCGGGCAATTTGAATGATTCTAAATAGACATGTTGAATTTATTTTTTAGATCGCTTTTTTAAAAAACCAAATATACTAAACGATGTCCTATAGTAAATCCTGTTATACACTGCTTTTTTTGGATTCTTTATAAGTCCCGTTCCCTTTTTTCCATAAAATGGTACTACAGCCTTTTTTACTTTACGTTTTAATTTGCCTGTAGTCCTTGCTTTAATAGACTTTTTCAAAGATGGTTTTCTGAAACCAAATTTCATAAATTTCCACACCATTGATCTTATTTCAAAAATAAAAATATAACACTAGTATATAACTGGTTTACTTCTTCTTAAGCAGAATAAACGCTGTCAATAGAATATGCAAAGTTTGAATATTCCCAGTCCAGACAAAAACGGTGTTTCACACTTTACATAGACTTCTCTCATCTAGGATCCTTGAGCATGTGCCATTCAGCTTTGTTTCCATTTATGGCATTAGCATTGGGAACCAATGATATCATTTGGTATTTCCAGGTAATAGTGAATAGACATGTTATAAATGGTTTTTTATATTTCCCTCTTAATCATAACTCTTAACCGTCGACGCATACGGCTATTTGGCCTTAATATTTGAAAAAAAAGATTGCGTTCTCATCAAGGAACCTGGAAGTTCTGAACGGCTCTAAGAGATTTTTATATGGGAAGAGATACTGAGGTACTGGACTCACGGGTTGCGAGCTTTGGTTAATTCTCTTTCCGTTTGATCCCCTTAATTATGGAGTAGATACTAATGAATTGGGTGTTAAAGGGATGAGAACGCAATTCATACTATGCGCTTACCATATATAATATTTTTAGCACAGAATGTTATGTAGTTATCTTGATATTAGCATATCATTATAATTTCAATCCATTATTCTAAGCTTATATGATTGTTATAACCAGGACTATATGCAGTTGAACTGAAAACTCGACAGCATCAAATCGTTAACTATATAAAACGTGACTTTAATTCGCAACCTTTAACGCAATTGATTTTGTTTTTCAGGTGCGTGAGTCCTGGTTTGAGGGGATAAATTTAGGGCAACGGTCAGAGGCAAGCTACTCTAAGCAAAGGTTAGGGCAGCAAGATCTGAAAAATATTTCTTCTGGTATTGAATTGGCTGAAAACAATTTAACAGGTTGTCTCAAATTTGACCCACTTCTATAACTGGATAATTGGAATTGTTACCTTTAAATTCAGATCGAAAATTATTCTGAAATAACAGAATAATTTATATATTTCTTTAATGATGAGAGAAAATAACGAAGCTGCAGAACTAAATTAATTTTTGGAATTACTTGTGATTAATCCCTTTTAATCATTTTGTGATCACTTAGTAGTCGCTTGATAGTTGCCCTTGTATTCACTTTGTAATCACTCTCAGGAGAATTTGCATGCAAAGCAAGCTAATTACGCCGGAAATTAAAGCTTTCCTTATTTCTATAGGTTCGGTTTCCGTAGACCTCTCACTTATCCCACGGTCCCGAGGTTCGACTGCGGGTCCGGGGGCAGGTACGAGTTCAGTTTTTTTCAGGTCGGGAAATAAACGGGTAAGGCTCAGCATAAATAAAGACTCTCCGCTTTCGATTTTGAAAGTTGAAGGTGAAGGAGATGTTGGAGTCTTCTATCAAGGAAAAGAGCTCGTAAGGGGAAAACTTGAACCTGCACCTGCGCACTGCCCTGATCAGGCATTTATAACCCTTTGTGAAAGGTGCGTATTTGACTGCAAATATTGTCCTGTACCCAAGTTACAGGGGCACGTTAAGAGTGATGAAGAAGTCCTGAATATAATCGATGATGTTTTACGAGCAGGAAATCTGAAAGCTATTTCCCTTACTTCGGGAGTTGAAACCTCAATAGAAGGAGAGGTTGAACGTGTGCTTAAATTGCTTCCTGCTCTCAAGAAATACAATGTCCCCATTGGAGTTTCGGTGTACCCTACTGAAGGATGTTCCAGAAAATTCTATGAAGCCGGAGCTTCTGAAGTCAAGTACAATGTTGAAACTATGGACCAGGAAATCTTCAAAAAAGTCTGCGGAGACCTTTCCCTTGATTACATTCTGGATAGACTCCGGGAAGCTGTTGACGTTTTCGGGAAAAACCGGGTTTTCAGTAATTTTATAATAGGGCTTGGGGAAAGTGACGATTCTGTAAGAGATGGAATCGAGACCCTTGCACAAATGGGAGTGATTCCTGTCCTGCGGCCTGTAAACCCGCATCCTCTGAGGGCCGGAGATTGCTTTACAGAACGTCCGTCCCCTGAGCGTCTTTTAACGCTTGCAAAACTTGAAGCCGAAATACTCAAGAAATACGGGCTCGATCCAGGGCTTGCAAAGACAATGTGCCTGAAATGTACAGGTTGCGACCTCGTTCCCTTCGTTGATTTTTAATTTCCACTTTTTTCTTTTTTCTTTTGAAAATTTGCCTTTTCTCAAAGAGCCTGTAGTAAACGGAACTTATGACTTAAGTAGTAAAACCAGGTACAATATATGTTTCTGTTAAACCTGCATTTTAGGCAACTAAAGGTTTAATGCTATATTCCATTTCAACCACATAATTTCTGCTTTTATTTCTTTAAGAGGAACCCCATAATTTCCACTGGAAACTTCCACGGGTTAATTTTTTTTGTTGCTATTGAGAATTTTACTTTTTTCTTTTTTTTTGTAGTTCTATATATTTTTTTAGTTTGTTCTTTGAGTTTTAATTTTTATGTGAAAACGGTTCTGTTTACTTTTTTAATGTAATTTTTAAAAATTTTGAAACACTTTTTATCCAGTTATATTTATTATAACCCGTCGGCAGTTCGCTTACTGTACTCAAATGTTTGTTTTATTATCGCATTCAATCTGATCTTTTTGTTTTCGTTCCTGATAATTTCAGTACCCCCTCATTTCCACTGGAATCTATTGGTTAACAGCCGGGTTTTCATGGAATATATACATACACTTGAGTTTAACTCCGGCTTTTTCAAAAAAACGCAAAAAATATCTCAAAAAGAGTTCATGCCGCTTAAAAAGCACTTTATCTTATTCTGCATTCGTTCACTTATTCTGCATTTGTTCACTTATCATTCGGCATTTTTCTTTTATTGTTCGTTCTGTACATAGCATGTGAGATGATTTTAAGGTAATTTGTTCTTAGGCTATGTACCTGAGAACTATTTGTTAAAATGTAACTTTTAGGGTTCAATTTAGATAGATATTAGGTTAGCAGCTTTAAAATAGAATTCAATTTAGATAGATGGTTCGATTTTGATAGATATTAGGTTGGAAGCTTTAAAATAGAAAAATGAACGAATTTGAATATTGGAGTAAAGTTTTGGAAAATAACAAGCTATGACTAATTAGTGAGTACAGAACATGAAATTTAAAGTTTTTAACCGAGGCTTTTTACTTTTAGGAATTTTTTAAGTCTTATCCAAGCCCATTATTATTTTTCTAATGTGTTTCTTCATAATATCTAGCAGAAAAACTCTATCTAAAAAATTATAACCCGTTTATTTCCATTGGAAAAAGTGGAATTTACCCCTCTGACCTTCTTCTTTCGGTATGATTTTAAATTCCACTTTTCCTTTTCAGTTAAACTTTATCTTTTAATTTTTACATCAGTCTTTTTAACCTTCAGGATTTACCTGTTCGACTTTGATATTTCTTCCACACTTACGCCCCCGTGAACAACTTTTGCAATTTTTTGGACAAGGCCTGTTGGGTCACGGGACTGGAAAACATTTCTTCCTATAGCAACACCTCTTCCTCCTGCCTCGAGTGACCCTGCGATCATTTCCAGCAGTTCCTGTTCAGAATCCATTTTTGGACCGCCTGCGATGATTACAGGTACAGGGCATCCTTCAACTACTTCTTTAAAAGTTTCAGGGCTTCCGGTATAATTTGTTTTGATTATATCAGCTCCAAGTTCGGCTCCAATTCGAGCTGCATGTTTTACAACATCCACATCATATTCAGAACGAACCTTTTTTCCGCGTGGGTACATCATCGCAAGAAGAGGAATTCCCCATTCATCGCACTTTCCTGCCACATAGCCTAGCCCTTGCAGCATTTCATACTCGTCTTCAGCCCCGATATTTACATGAACTGATACGGCATCGGCCCCTACTTTTATAGCTTCTTCTACGGTTGTCACCAGAACCTTATGGTTTGGATCAGGAGAAAGAGAAGTTGAAGCTGAAAGATGTATTATAAGGCCCACATCATGTCCGTATCCACGGTGTCCGTACTTTGCAAGCCCCATATGTCCGAGCACGGCGTTTGCCCCGCCTTCTGCAACCTTGTTTACAGTTTCCTGAAGGTTTTTAAGCCCTTCAATTGGACCTGCACTAACTCCATGGTCCATAGGAATAATAATTGCATTACCGGTACTTCGATTGAATATACGTTCCAGCCTCACGGATTTACCTATAGTGTTCATAGGCTGCATATTTCGAATTAGAGAATATAAACTTTATCAGTATATCTTTAAGGAACCAAATGCCAGGATTTCTCTTGCTTACTTTTCATGAATCAGATTTTCGGGAGGCAGAGACTAGAAAACTTACTCTGCTTTAAAAAATTTACATGATTTGTGAACAAGAACTTAAAAAATTCAGGTGAAGGTTAAAAAATTAAAAAGGTTAATTGAAATTATAAACGTTAAGAAGGTTAACGAAGGTTACAAAGGTTACAAAGGTTACAAGGTTACAAAGGTTACAAAGGTTACAAAGGTTACAAAGGTTACAAAGGTTACAAAGGTTAGAACCATTAAAAATGTTAAAAAAAATTTAAACGTTTTTTGATGACTTATTTTGTATTTTCGTTCTGATAAATCCCTGAATATCCTTTTTCTACTTCAGCATCCAGAGTATAGAATAAAAGCTGCATAATTCGGGCGTCTTTTTTCAGTCTGAATCCTGCCGTATTATAAACCACCAGCATCGACTCGCTGCGGCCTCTGTATCCTGCATCCCATACCGCGGTTTCAAGGGTAGCTCCGCATCGAATAAGAGTTGAACGTGGCTTTGCAATCGCAGCTAGATTCATGGGAATATTTACAATCTCATTGAAAAGTACCTTGTAAATCCCCTCAGGCAGGTGAATCCAACCATCATTTCCGAATTCAAGAGTTTTTCCATCTGGAAGCTTTCGTTCAGAGTTATCAAAATCCACAGCTCCAGAACCTTCTATTGTTTTCACTTCTTTCAGGGTAAGCTCAAGTCCGTTAGGCTGGATCTGGGTTTCTATATCAATGGCATTTTCAAGCAAAGGAGGCTTTGCCTGTATAAGTTTTCTCAGTTCGGTGCTGGATAGAAGCGTCATCGGAAATGTAATTGCAAAGATTCTTTATTACTGTTTCGGATTTCATGTTATGGTTTTATCCTTTTCTGGATATTATCCTCTTTGATTTTTATTTCAAGTACTAATATTATTATCTTTATTATATTAAACGAGAATTTATGAAAAGGTTTATTCTTATCAGGTAAATAACCACTACCTATCAAGATATTCATAATCACTAACTCTCAAAACGAACATGATATTCTTCGAATAACATGCACAACCAATGAAAGTGCTTGCAGATGGCAGTATTTTCATCCTAAATATTCAAACTAATGCTCAATTGGTTTTAATAACGAGCTTACGAGAGGCTTTTAATGATAGCAAAAAGATCTACTGTATACGTGATTTCCTTTGTATTTTTCATATTCTTATTAACAGGCTGTGCCCTGGCTGCCACGGGCGGCACGTCGGGTCTTCCCACAGAAAAGAATTCATGGAATTGCTCTAAGGAAATCCTAATTACTGAGAACGCCGGTAAAGACCTGCAAGGGTACCCTGTTGCTGTTGTTTTGAACTCTTCGAATTTTAACTTTTCAGAGGCAAAAATTGATGGCTCTGACCTTCGATTTTCCTCAGGAAATAGAACATTCAATTACTGGATTGAAACCTGGGACCCTGAAAACGAGGAAGCTCTTATCTGGGTCAGGCTTCCGTCTCTTTCTGCGAATCAAACCACTAAAATTCTCATGAGATACGATAACTCCGGGGCCGAAGCCGTAAGCAGTGGAGAAAAAACTTTTGACTTTTTTGATGATTTTGAGGGCAATTACCTTAACGAACTGGACTGGAGCGCTGAAAGTGCAGGAGGAGGACTGGTTGAGGTTAAAAACGGGATCTGTAACGTCTCAGCTCCTAAGGTCCATGCCTATGATTCCTCTATGATCTACAGCAAAAAAAATTTTGAGATAAATTCTATGTTTGTAGTCAAAAGGATGAAAGTCACCACGGGTACGGACAATAGAGGGCCTGTGTTGCAGCAGGGTTTCATAGACCATATAGACAGCAAAAAAAACGAAATCAAGCATGAGACCGAGCTTGCAAACGAAAGCCGAGTGAACCTGGAAACGATTTACAGGAAACAAAAAAAGAACCTCTATGATCTTACTGATGTCAATGTTCCTGAAAGAGAATGGTATGTCTCGGGAATTGCCTGGTATGAAGAGAACAATACTCGCAAAATATCCTGGTTTAAAAACGGTGTTCGTGACCCGAGAATGGACTTCGCCTCAAACGATTCCGTAACCAATATCCCAATGCATGTTTATCTGTATGCTGCTTCTTACAAGGATGCCTCAAAAAATACAGGCTCTATGGCAGTCGATTATGTGCTGGTTCGGAAATTTGTTGGAGCCGAACCCACAGTGAAGATTATTTCAGCTCAGGACGAAAGCAAAGTTTCTTCTGAAAGCGTTTCTGAGACTAACTATGGGAACTCTTTAGGAAATGATTCAAATGGAACCTCTGAACAGAGTATTTCTGAACAGAGTATCTCTGAAAATAACTCTGACAACGTCTCTGAAGACAACTTTGAATATAGCTTTAAAAGCAGCTCTGAAAACATTTCCGAGCCTCAAACCGCGGCTGGATCCAAACCAAATTCCGAAACTTCCGGAATCAGGCTTTCTTCCCCATACGAGTTCAATTTCTCTGACCTTGTAAATGAACTGAATTCCTCAGGAATAAACACGATTTTCCTCAGCGTAGACAGCGAAGACGTATGGCAATATGAACGTTTTGTGAAAATGGCTCATGAAAAGGGGATTTTCGTACATGCTGTGCTTCTGGAAGACGTAAATTGCACAAAAAAAGGAGCTGGTGACATCTGCCAGAATACTCTGGACACAGTACTTGATTATAATGAAAAATCCCTTGCTCCCTTTGATGGGATTGATATCGACGTAAACTCTTCTGGCTGGGAAAGCTCTGAAGAAAACGCAATCGATTACAGGACACTGTTTGAAACAGCCGATAAAGAGGCTAAAGAAAGCGTATCCATCTCAGCAAGCCTTCCGCTTAATTATACTGCTTCTCAAATCAAGGAAATCGCTCCTTTTGTTGATTTCTTTATTATCAAGGCTTATCCCGGCGAAGATAAAGAGCTTAATTCCGTTTCCAACATTGTTGATGCCGTTGCCCTTGAAATGGGAGAGATAAGAGGCGCTGGCTCAAGAGGAATAATAGAAATCTCTGTGGAAGAAGGCTTTAAGGATAAATATTCAATAAGCCGGCTTTTTACCGGCCTTTCAGACTATTATTCCAATGATTCGGCTTTCCTGGGAGTCTCGATTTTCAACTACGATACTTATAAAGGACTGCCTCAAACACAAACAGAAGAGAAGGGGTTCCCAATTCCCGGATTCAACACCCTCGCGGTGATTCTTGCGGGGCTTGGAGCTTTTGCCCTTTTAAAAGGAAAGAAAAGTTAAGAGACGATCATGAAAGTCAGTAATGTATATTGAAAAGTTACCAGGACTTACGCGGTTTAAATGAAAACTCAATAATTAAACCTTCAACTATCTAAAATATGCCTTTAGCCTCAGCGTCTATTGTGCTTGAGTTTTCACATTCAGTGCGTAAGTCCTAACGTCATCATTAAGGTATTTTCTCACGACACCTTTTCCCAGTAACCTTTCAGCGGGTAAGTTTTCAAAAAAAGGATAGGTAAAAGACGACGCTCGGCAAACCCCAAACCGTTAATGTACATTGCCTTAAGAACATAAGATACTGACTATAAGTCATATTTTTTCCTCCTTACCCCATACCTTCTTTGTCTTACCCCATACCTTCTTTGTCTTACCCCATACCTTCTTTGTCTTACCCCATACCTTCTTTGTCTTACCCCATACCTTCTTTGTCTTTCCCCAGAACTTTCATGAAAACTTCTTTGTCTTTCCCCAGAACTTTCATGAAAACTTCTTTGTTTTTTAAAATAAGAGAAACTTTTTTATGCTTACTTATCATTTATACTTTTGTTATACTGTTTGACATTTTAACTTTTTAAACTCTTCAATGGGGGTCTTAACATTAAAATTCTTGGATTGGTGGGTAGTCCTAATATCAATGGGAATACTGCAAAGCTTGTAAATGCAATTCTCGACGGAGCTGCTGAAAACGGTGCCGAAAAAGTAATTTACAATCTAGCTTCTCTAAATATTAAAGGTTGTGACGCCTGCTTCAGATGCAAGGAATCAGGCTGCTGTGCAATAGACGACGACATGCAGGAACTTTACCACGAAATCCAGGCTGCAGACACTATTGTAATCGGCTCTCCTGTTTACATGTGGCAGATGACGGCCCAAACTAAACTCTTAATTGACCGTCTGACAGCTTTTTTAAAACCCGATTTTTCAAGCAGGCTTGATAATAAAAAACTGATCCTTGTTTTTTCCCAGGGCAGTTCAGACAGGGATGCCTTCAAACTGTATTTTGAATACACAGCCGGCCTTCTCTATTATCTCGGCTTTGATGTCCTGGAAACGGTTATTGCGGCTGGCACGGATAATCTTGAAGTCTCATTCAGGCCCAGGCTGCTTGAAAAAGCAAGAGAACTCGGTAAATTGGTTTCAGCTTCTCCTTTTTCTGGTCCTGAGTTTAGAAAAAGCGAGTCAAGCCTGATCCCGCTTCTCTGATTTTTTCAGTTTAATATTTTTTGTTTTAACATGAAAATGTGCCATCTGCAAGCATTTTCATTGTTTGTACATGTTATTCAAAGAATATCCTGTTCTTTTTGGCATCTGCTTCTTTACGCTTTTTACTCAATTTCACATGTTTTACCCACTTAAAATCCTCTTTTTCGTATTCCCTTGAAATTGTATGGGTAAAAGTAAATTTCATGTATTTGCTGAAAATTTAATAATTTTCCCAAATTTAACTAACAACCTCAAACGATACATTCAACTTTACAACTGTATACTCAAACTGTTACACATTTTTCGAGCTGGAAAATTCTCGATTGAATTTGAAGAGGATACACAATTTGAAGAGGATACACAATTATTACACTGCTTAATGATATATTAGAGCGCAATTTTCGGATATTTCAAAAAAAGTAGAGGACAACATTTCAATGGGAGCAAACTTTTGTATGTAAAAAGGGAATAGTGAACCCGAAGGAATAAAATAGTCTGAAGATAAGATGGGGCTTTCACACAATAAAGAGATACATACGATAAAGAAAATATCTATAATATCATAATTTTAATTTCATATTTTTGCTGGAGGTAAGAAATACATGAGAGAAGGGCCGGACCCATTTGGGGTCAGAGACACTATTGAAACAGCTGCCGGAACAGCTACGATTTACAGATTGGGCAAACTGGAAGAAAAGGGCTATGAAGGAATTTCCCTTCTTCCTTACTCCATAAGGATCCTGCTGGAATCTCTGCTAAGGCATGCAGATACTGAAAAGCATATAATAACGGCTGAGGATGTGGAGGCTCTTGCCCGCTGGAGTCCTGAAAATATAAGTGACAGGGATATTCCGTTCATCCCATCAAGGGTAATAATGCAGGACTTTACAGGCGTTCCGGCTGTAGTAGACCTGGCAGCTCTCCGCTCGGCAATGCAGCGCCTCGGAGGCAATCCCGCAAAAATAAACCCTGTAATTCCTGCTGATCTTGTTATTGACCACTCGGTCCAGGTGGACTCCTACGGCACGGCATATGCCCTAGAGGAAAACGAGAAAAAGGAATTTGAACGCAACACGGAACGTTATTCCGTCCTTCGCTGGGCCCAGAAAGCTTTTGACAATTTCAGAGTCGTGCCCCCCGGAAGGGGAATTATCCATCAGGTGAACCTTGAATATCTGACTCCACTTGTGCACCTTAAAGAGAAAGACGGTGAGTTGTCTGCATTCCCTGATACTCTTGTAGGGACAGACTCCCATACTACAATGATTAACGGAATTGGAGTACTCGGCTGGGGAGTCGGAGGCATAGAAGCTGAAGCCGTAATGCTCGGGCAGCCTTATTATATGCCTGTGCCTCAGGTAGTGGGCTTCAAGCTTTATGGAAAAACTGCACCTGGAGTCACTGCCACCGATCTTGTCCTGACAATTACGAAGATGCTTAGAAAAGAGGGAGTTGTCGGCAAATTCGTGGAATTTTATGGGCCCGGGTTAAATTCACTGAGTCTTCCGGACAGGGCAACGATTTCCAACATGGCACCTGAATATGGTGCAACCCTTGGAATTTTCCCGCCTGATGCAGAGACGCTCGACTACCTGAGGAGAACTGGCAGAAGTGAAGAGCAGGTTAACCTTGTCAAAAAGTATCTGGAAGCCCAGGGCCTTTTCTATTCGTCTCAGGAACCTGATCCCGTTTTCAGCACTACTCTGGAACTTGATATGAGCACGGTAAAGCCCTGTCTTGCGGGCCCGAAGCGTCCTCAGGACCAGCTTTTCTTGAGTGAGGTGCCTGAAAATTACCGTGAAACTATGCAGCAGACCTTTATCCGAAAGAAAGAGTCAGGGCTTGAACTTTCCCAGGACCCTGCTTACCAGCGCTGGACAGAAGACGGAGGGAAACCTTTAGAGGGACCTGAAATTCTCGGTGCCGAAGAGAAAATAAAGAAATCTTCGGAAAAGGCTTTCAGGGTAACACATGGCTCCGTAGTGATTGCAGCAATTACTTCCTGTACCAATACCTCAAACCCTTCAGTTTTAATAGGAGCCGGACTGCTCGCCAAAAAGGCTGTAGAAAAGGGCCTTCATGTCAAACCTTTTGTAAAAACAAGCCTTTCCCCAGGCTCAAGAGTAGCTACGGAATATTTGAGAACGGCAGGACTTTTGCCCTATCTCGAAGCACTTGGTTTCCACCAGGTTGGTTATGGTTGTACAACCTGTATCGGAAACAGTGGGCCTTTACCTGAAAAAGTTTCAAAAGAAATTAAGGAAAATGACCTTACTGTCGCAGCCGTACTCAGTGGAAACCGAAACTTCGAAGGGCGGATTAACCCGCTTGTCAGAGCAAACTTCCTTGCTTCTCCGCCTCTTGTTGTGGCCTATGCAATCGCAGGTACCGTGAACATCAACCTTGAAACCGATCCTCTTGCTTATGATCCCAACGGACGCCCTGTTTACCTCAAGGAAATCTGGCCTGCAGAAGAAGAAATAAGGGACGCTGAAAAGAACAGCATCAAACCTTCAATGTTCGAAAAAGAATACTCGAGTGCTCTAGAGGGTCCCAAACGCTGGAAAGAGCTGGAAGCCCCGACAGGCACCCTCTATGATTGGAACTCTATGTCCACATATATTCAGGAACCACCTTATTTTATGGACTTCCCGCCTGCTCCACCTTCGCCTGCGGATATAAAGAATGCAAGAGTTCTGGCTCTTTTTGGAGACAGCATTACCACGGACCATATTTCCCCTGCAGGGGACATTCCTTCAGATGGTCCTGCAGGCAGGTACCTGATTTCCTGGGGTGTGAGCCCTGAAGATTTCAATTCTTATGGGTCCAGGAGGGGTAACCATGAGGTAATGATGCGTGGAACCTTTGGGAATATTCGACTCAGGAACAGGCTCGTGGACAGGGAAGGAGGATGGACCGTATACCATTCCAGAAAAGAAGACTTCCCAGAGGACACTTGCGGAGGAATCCCGATTTATGATGCAGCTATGCTTTATGCAGAAAATAACATTCCTCTTATCGTTCTCGCAGGAAAGGAATACGGGACAGGCAGTTCCAGGGACTGGGCAGCAAAAGGTACGTTCCTGCTTGGAGTTAAAGCAGTTATTGCCGAGTCTTTCGAGCGTATTCACAGAAGTAACCTTGTCGGCATGGGAGTTCTTCCATTGCAGTTTAAAGAAGGTGAAAATGCCGATATCCTGGGCCTCACAGGAAAGGAAAGCTATGATATTCTGGGCATTGAATACATGGAACCCCACGGAAATCTCACTGTAAGTGCAAAGGACGAAAATGGTAATGAAGTGCAGTTTCAGGTAACTTTGAGGCTGGATTCTGCTGTGGAAGTTGAGTATTACCTGAACGGCGGAATTTTGCATAAGTTCTTGCGGGATTCAGTGAAGAAAAAATAACAGGTTAGAAATGCCGGAATTAAATAAAGAATCTTTTTGAGAAGGTTTCGCAAGCTTTACATAAAGCTTCCTGCTTTTTTGAAACCTTTTTCTTTTCCAGGATCGGAAAGAGATTTATAAAGAGTTTTTTAATTTTACAGGCATTTTTAAGGAAAACTTTATTCTGAAATGAGCACATTTCATTTTTAATGTAACTTAGAGGTTTAAGGCCGTAGCAGCCTTAATATTAAAAAAATAATTATAATGGTACTGAAATATAATTTCAACAAATTTAATATACTTATTCAACGATAATAGGAATGCATTGTCACCCTATTTTTGGGTCTTGTAAGACCCTTTGCGTTAAATTTTCCACATATAAGTAGAGGATTCCCCAAACTTCAAAGTTTTTTGAAAATCCTCTTGGCATAACTGTGAGGTATAAAATGAGTAAAAATATCTGTTTCATTGATGGGTTAGAAGGCATTCTGAAATACAGGGAGATAGACATTAACAAGCTGGTTGATCTTCCTTATGATGCCGTTTCCTATCTGCTTATCCTCGGAGATCTCCCCGGAGATCAGGAACTTGCCGAGTATTCAGCCTGCCTGCATGGGGAGCGTGAAGTCAACAGGGAGGCGATAGACGTTATCCATATGTGCAATTTCAACATTGAAGCTATAGAAGCGCTGCGTACAATCGTTTCTTTTATATCACAGTTCGATCCGGATATCAACGACAGCTCTCCTGAAGGAAATAAGAGAAAAGCCATAAGGTTAATTGCCAAGATACCAACCATAGTTGCTGCGTATTATAGAATCGCAAACGGAAACCAACCTGTTCCTCCCGATCCGTCCCTATCCCATGGAGCTAACTTCCTGTATATGTTAAGAGGAAACAAACCAACTCAATTGGAAGCTGAGGTCATGGAAAAAGACTTCATCCTCAGTGCCGAACACGAACTAAATGCCTCTACTTTTTCGTCAAGAGTTACTGCTTCGACTCTTTCAGACCTCTATTCTGCTGTTGTTTCCGGGCTTTGCACTCTTAAAGGTCCTCTGCATGGGGGAGCAAGGGCAGAAGTCACAGCCATGATCGAAGAGATCACTTGCCCCGAAAACGCGGAGAGTTATGTCCTTGATAAGCTGAGTAAAAAAGAAAAAATTATGGGCTTTGGACATAGAGTTTACAAAACTTATGATCCTAGAGGCACGATATTCAAGCAGCTTGCTAAACAACTCGCAGAAGCAAAAGGGGATATGCACTGGTACAATATTGCTGAAATAGTAGAAAACACTGTTGTCCGCGAACTCGTAGAAAAGAAAGGAAAGCCAATTTATCCGAACGTTGATTTTTACTCGGGAGTTATTTACAAGTATATGGATATCCCCCCTCAACTTGCAACATCAATCTTCGCAATCGGCAGGGTCTCAGGCTGGATCGCTCACTGCTTTGACCAGTACGAAAAGAAAAGAATCATAAGGCCCAGGGCTTTCATGCTTGATGAATGTTAAGATGACCTTTTCAGGCTTTTTTAAAAAGGTTCCCACCACTGCTACGGATTTTCGATCAAACCTTTTTTGAAAAGGTTTGTGGTCAAGCTTTTTTAAAAAAGTCTTGCAGGCAAGTTTTTTACAAGTTATTCTTAAAAACTTGTCAGATAATCTTTTTATCATCTGACAGCTTTCTGATATCCAGATACCCATGAGTTTTAGAACTTTTATCAACCAGTTAAAAGAAAATGGAAAACTGGTAGAAATATTCCAATCTGTGTCTCCGAGATTTGAAGCTTCAAAAATTGCAAAAAACACAAAAACTCCCGTTCTCTTCCATGATATTTCAGGTTCAAAAGTCATAATGAACCTGCTTGGGTCAAGGGATGAACTGGCCTCCATGCTCGGAGTCCCTAAAGAAGAGATTATAAAGAAGCTTTCGGAAGTTTCTCCTGAAGGGGAAGTGAAGCTGGTGTCAGAATCTCCAACGCTTGAGGTTATAGAAGACCAGGTCGATCTGACAAAACTTCCTATCCTCACGCATTTTGAAAAAGATGGAGCTCCCTATATAACTGCAGGAATTGTGGTTTCCGAATACGGAGGTACGATTAATGCTTCTATCCACCGGCTTATGCTAGCAGGAAAAGATAAACTTGCATCCCGGCTGGTTCCTCCAAGGCATACCTATCTCCTGCATAAAAAAGCCACCGAAAAAGGTGAACCTCTGCCTGTTGCAATCGTGCTTGGATGCGACCCTACAATTATTTACGCGACTTCGACAAGGGTTCCTGTAGGAAAAGAATTTGAATACGCAGCCGCCCTTAGAGGCGCTCCAATTGAGCTTTTTGAGTGTGCAAACGGGGTAAAAGTTCCTCATGCGGAGATTGTGCTTGAAGGTTATATTGATCCTGTAGAGAGGATTGATGAAGGGCCTTTTGTAGACATAACCGGAACCTATGATGTGGTAAGAAAAGAACCTGTTATCCATATCACCCGAATTATCCATAGAAAAGACCCGATTTATCACGGAATTCTGCCAGCTGGCCCTGAACATCTCCTGATGATGGGAGTGCCTTACGAGCCAAGGATTTACAGATCCGTAGGGGAGGTTACGACAGTCAAGAACGTGGTATTGACCGAAGGAGGATGCTGTTATCTCCATGCAGTTGTTCAGATTGAGAAGCAGACTGAAGGGGATGGGAAAAACGCTATCATGGCAGCCTTTGCAGCTCATACGAGCCTTAAGCACGTGGTAGTTGTGGACGAAGATATAAATATTTTTGATCCGAATGATGTTGAATTTGCAATTGCTACCAGGGTAAAAGGGGATATGGACATTTTGATTATCCCCAATGTTCGGGGAAGTTCCCTTGACCCACGAGGAGCTCCTGATGGAACGACCACAAAAGTGGGAATTGATGCTACAAAAGTGCTCGTAGAAAAGGAAAATTTTGAAAGGGCAGTAATTCCTGAATAATTCCTGAATAATTCCTGAATAATAAGTAAAAATTATTTTAAGCATCTGGTAATTACCGAGTGAATTTCAATGTATCTTACAAAAGAAGAAGAGCAAATCCTGAATGGAGACGCCGGAGAGACTCTAAGGCAAGCTATTGAAATCCTGGTGGCCCTTGGGGATATTTACGGTGCAGACGGGCTTATTCCCATCAAAAGTGCCCAGATAGCAGGGGTTTCTTACAAAACTATGGGCGATGCGGGTCTTGAATGGATTTCAGACCTGCAGGGGAAGGTTAAGGTTCCTGCGATTCTAAATCCTGCCGGGATGGATCTGCAAGACTGGAAAAGGCTCAGGATCTCGCCCGAGTTTGCGGAAAAACAAAAATTGATTGTCCAGGCATACGAAAAACTGGGAATTCGGTGTGAGTGTACATGTACGCCTTATAATCTCGAGGGTTTTGATGTCGGTTACGGTGACCACCTGGCATGGAGCGAATCATCAGCCGTTTCCTATGCAAATTCCGTACTTGGGGCCAGGACTAACCGGGAAGGTGGGCCTTCAGCCCTTTCTGCTGCACTTCTTGGGAAAACCGCAAACTATGGATTCCATCTGGATGAAAACCGTGTGCCTGAGATTTCATTTGATGTAGAATATCCACTGAAGGGATCGGATTATGGTGCACTCGGTTATGTAGCTGGGAAACTTGCAGGGAGCAGGGTGCCTGTTTTTCATTTAAGGAGTACTCCGGATGCGGATGAGTTAAAAGCGCTGGGAGCTGCAATGGCAGCGTCAGGAGCAGTTGCCCTTTACCACGTTGAAGGAGTCACACCTGAGATTCGCAGGGTGGATTTTGAGGAGCCGTCAGAAAAAATAACTATTGAGAAAAGCCAGCTTGACGAGGTTTATGCGAGCCTGAAAAAAGCCTGCAAAGAGCCTGAATTGATAACCATAGGGTGTCCTCACTGCTCGGCAGCAGAGCTCGAAAAAGCAGCCGAACTCCTGAGAGGAAAAACAGTTTCAAAAGAGTTCTGGATTTTTACTTCAAGGGAACTTGCAAAGCGCTATCCTGAGTATGTCGGGACCATTGAAAAAAGTGGAGCTAAGGTTGTCTGTGACACCTGCATGGTAGTTTCTCCTGCTACCAACAGCTATTCCTGTGTCATGGTGAACTCAGGAAAAGCGCTTGCTTACGTGCCGGGGATGTGCGGAGCTGAAGCCGTATACGGAAGTATGGAGGCCTGTGTCAAGGAAGCAGTAGGCGAAGTAGCAAAGAAGGTAGTAAAAAAGGCAGGTGGTTCCTATTAAACTTAAAGGCAGGACGATTTCAAGAGGATGTGCACAGGGGGAAGTACTGCTCTCCAGAGATCCCATTTCATTCCTTGGCAGTGTAGACCCGAAAACCGGGGTTGTAATTGAAGAGAATCACGTCCTTGAAGGAAAATCAATCCAGAATAAAGTTCTTGTTTTTCCACACGGCAAAGGCTCTACAGTTGGCTCGTATGTTATGTATCAACTGAAGAAAAATGGGGTCGCCCCTTCAGCGATAATAAATCTGGAAACCGAGCCCATAGTTGCAGTTGGAGCCATTATTTCCGAAATCCCACTTGTTGATATGCTTGAGAGAAACCCTTACGAAGTATTAAATAATGGAGATCTTGTTCTGGTTAACGGAAGTAAAGGATATATTGAACTTCTCAAACAGGAAACCATTAAAACTGAAAAAGAGCAAAACTGAAAAATAATCAGCACACGAAAAAAGGTTATTTAACTCCTGAAAGCTGAAAAGAAACTGAAACATAATCAGCAAACGAAAAAAGGTTATTTAAGTCCTGAAAGCTGAACAGATAAAATTTAACTGATCAAATTTAACTGATCAAATTTAACTGATCAAATTTAACTGATAACATTGAATGGATAAACCCAAAAATTAAGTTTTAAGATGGGACACAGGAACTCCAAAATGAACCCGGAAAACCATAAGAAAGGCAAGGGAAAATTCAACGCCGAAGAAACGGTCTCGCGTCTATATCCTTACATAGCCAGGGTATTCGACGTTTATGAGGTCCAGAATTCCGGGGAAGCTCTTTACTTCTATGGAACCCCTAGAACTAATTCCGAAAATGTTACAGGAGAACTTTGGGAACCTTTACAGCATTTTGGGTTTGGGTATACGTTGAAGTATGAGCTTGGGGAATATGTACTGCTGGTTTCTCCTGAAAAGAAGGCAAAGGAAAAGACCTGGATAAACCTTGTCCTTTTCATAGCAACCTTTTTTACAACTATGGTTTGCGGGGCCTGGATGTCAGGAGCAGACCTCGAAATCGATCCCTCCCAGCTTATCCGGGGCTTACCATTTACCCTTGCGATAATGACAGTTCTTGGTTCTCATGAGATGGCTCACTATGTAATGGCCAGATACCATGGAATGAAGGCATCTCTTCCGTATTTCATTCCTTTTCCGACTTTTATTGGCACTATGGGAGCATTAATTCGCTACAGAGGGCCTGTACCCAGTCGAAAAGCGCTTTTTGATGTTGGAGTTGCAGGGCCACTGGTAGGTCTGTTCATGTCGGTCGCAGTGACTGTAATTGGACTTAACCTTAAGGCGCCTGCAGTAAATCCCCTTTCGGAGTCTATGATGCTCGGTCTTGGCCTGCCTCCACTTTTCGTGTTTATCCAGAACCTTGTTGGAGTTACAGGAGAAAACCTTCATCCCGTGGCCTTTGCAGGCTGGGTAGGAATGTTTGTTACCCTGCTCAATCTCCTTCCTGCCGGGCAGCTTGACGGTGGGCACATCCTGAGGGCTATGCTGGGTAAGAAAGCGGAAAAAATTTCATTTATGATGCCGCGTGTCCTGTTCCTGATAGGGCTTTATGTAATTTACTGGCTGAAGGAAGACGGATTTATATGGATTTCCTGGGCCCTTTTCCTCTGGATTTTTGCTGCGGTAGGGCATCCGTCTCCCCTGCACGATAAAGTCGAACTGGATAAAAAACGCATTTTTATAGGGATCATTACCTTTATCCTGGGCTTACTCTGCTTTACTCTGATACCTTTTAAGCCAATTCCCTGAAAGAGTCTGGATTTCTAAAAAACGGAGAAAAAATAATGGACGTGCACTTCCGGTACAGCAAGAAAAATTCTTACAGCTTTGCAGTCCTTTCGCCTTTACTGCCTGAAGCCGGTTTTGTGGACAGACCCGTAGACGGGATCATGATCTACAGTTTTACAACGCGCCAGACAGCAAAAGTATTTATGGAAGTGAAAAATGCAGGCACGGATTCGATTTTTATTGCTGGAGGACCTCACCCATCCGGCGCTCCGGAAGAGACACTTGAATACTTTGATTATGTTGTGATCGGGGAAGGAGAGGAAACCCTTCCGGAACTTGTGAAAACGATCCAGGAAAATGGAGACCCACGAAAAGTACCTGGCATTGCATACAGGGATGTAAAAACAAGCAAGGTTGCCATAACTCCGAAAAGGCCATATGTAAACCTTGATTCCTACCCCTGCTTTGACCCTCATAAACTCCGGTCTCCTATTGAAATTAGCAGGGGATGTCCCTGGGGCTGCAAGTACTGCCAGACTCCCAGGCTTTTCGGAAGAGAAGTCAGGCACAGAAGCATAGATTCCATTGTGAAAAATGCAGGGTACTATAATGACCTCCGCTTTATAGCTTCCAATGCCTTTGGTTACGGCAGTGACGGAATTCACCCCAGGTTTGATAAGGTGGAAAAATTGCTTTCTGCACTTCATAAACTGCCTGATAAGAAACTCTTTTTCGGGACTTTTCCTTCGGAAGTGCGCCCAGAATTCGTAACCAATGAATCGGTTGAACTTGTAAGAAAATACTGCGCAAACGATAGTCTTAGCCTTGGAGCTCAGTCCGGCAGTGACCGAATTCTAAAGGAGATCCGCAGAGGGCATACTGTTGGAGACAGTATTTCAGCAGTTGAGTGCTGTCTGGAACATGAAATTGTTCCCGCTGTTGATTTCATTTTTGGCCTTCCCACCGAAACTGAGGAGGACCAGGAAAAAAGCCTTGACCTTGTCCGCTGGATCTGCAAGAAAGAAGGCACTGTAAGGGCCCATTACCTGACCCCTTTGCCGGGAACTCCATATGCATCGGCTGTTCCCTCAGAAGTTAGCGATAGGGTCAGGCGAGAGCTTGGAAAACTTGCCCTTGGGGGCAAACTTACAGGATACTGGGAAAAACACCGAAAATTTGATAAAAAGTAAAATTAGAGGGATAAGGTTGAAGGTCGATATACGGATTTCGTTACCGGCTTTGAAACCAAATCTTATTGTTCTGGATTCGTAAATTCCCTGAGACGTTGAGCACAATTTATTTATTTTTGAGATTTACGCACATGTTATCTACTCTGGTTCTGTTGCTATCTTTCTTCTATCTTTCTCCTATCAACTCCATAACTTGAATTCGAGTTCTAGTCCATAGCTTCATTCCACATTTAATTTTTTGAATAGGCTTTATTTAGTTTCATTTTGACAGAGTCTGCAATTTTCAAATTTATTTGTAAATTTATTTGTTGGTCTTGCACTTTCGATTGATCTTGTACTACCGGCTGTTCTTTTAATCAAACAATACTTAGAGCTTTTACTACATTTCCAGTTTAGAATAGATACTCTTTGAGCTTAGGAGGCTCTTATACTGACACACTTCTATAACTTAGGACCGTTCATTTTTAGTCCCATATGTAATAAAGTGATTAATGTATTTATAATTTGTTGCTACTAATCTCTAAATAAAGCATACCAATTAAATAAAATACTCATCTGAGTTCTGCAACCTTCCCGGAGAAAGCTTAACCAAAGCTCAAAGTGGTGTAAGTCTTTTAAAAAAGTTTGAGCAAAAACTGCTCAAAGTTTGAGTTTAAGGACTTTATCCCAGCCCCTCTCCGGCGTGATCACAACCCTTTTCAAAAAAGGCTTGAACGCAACCCTTTTCAAAAACGGCTTGACCGAAAACCCGGAAAAAATTTGGGTTTGAGGACCTTATCCCCAAACCCTATCGGCGTGATCAACCGGCGCAACGGTTGTGGGACAACCATTTTGAAAAAATGTTTGAGTGGAAGTCCCAGGAGATTCGGGACTTATTTGGGAGTTGAAGCTTTTTCTGCTCTTATGACCATTTGCAGGCCTTCCTGCATGAGTTCTTCGGCCCGTTCTTGCTTCTTTGCTTCGGCAAAGATTCGGAAAATCGGTTCCGTGCCCGAGGGACGGATAAGGACCCAGCCGTCTTCGTACCGGATTTTGACTCCGTCGATGGTGTCCATTTTAAGCCCTAGGCCTGAAGCTTCATATTTTACTCCTTCCATCGTAGCTTGCGTGTTTACAGAAGGAACTTTGGTTTTTGCGTTGAAGTACTGAGGTACACTCTTAGCAAGCTCGGAAAGCTTTTTCCCACCAGCCAGGATTTCAAGGATTTTGGCACAGGCCATTGCTCCATCCCTGCAATACTGATGTTTGGGGAAAATAAGGCCTCCATTGCCCTCGCCTCCGAATACTGCATTTACTTCCATCATCTTCCTGGCGACGTTGATGGAGCCAACTGCTGTCCAGTAAAGCTCGACTCCTTCTTCTTTTGCTACATCAGCCATCCGCTGTGAGGAGCTAACAGGAGTTACTATAGGACCTTTTTCGCGTTCAAGCATATATTTTGCCATCATGGCAAGCAGAACTTCTTCATTTAAAAACTCGCCATTTTCATCCATAAAGACTATTCTATCTGCGTCCCCATCGTGAGCTGCTCCGAGATCGGCCCCGGTCATTTTCACAAGTTCGGAGAGCTCGGTTAAAGCATCAGGAATGGGTTCGGGATTTCGCCAGGGGAAGGTTCCATCGGGCTGAGCTCCAAGAGTCAGCACATTGCAGCCCAGTTCTCTGAGCAGGAAGGGGAGAGTAAGCGAACCTGCTCCGGAACCTGTATCAATGACTACTTTGAGTTTGCGGCTGCGAATCTTTTCGGCATCTACTGCGTTAATAATATTTCTGATATAATAGTCATTGACTCCTGGATCGACTCTGAAACTGCCGGTTTTCTCCCAGGATACAATGGAATATTTTCCAGATAAGTAAATTTTTTCTATATCTTTTTCTCCATCCCTGGGAAACTCCGTACCATCTCCAGCAATTAATTTGATTCCGTTATATTGTCTTGGGTTGTGAGACGCAGTAATAACGATTCCTGCATCGGCATAATCACGCACATAGTATTGAATAGAAGGAGTAGGGAGAGTTCCCACGTCAATTACATTCAGACCTGTTGAAAGAGCCCCGGCAATTGCGGCAGACTTCAGCATCTGACCTGAAATCCGGGTATCACAGCCTATAGCAACCGTGCCTTTTGAACCCATATATGTACCAAGGCTTCTGGCTAAATTGACTGCCAGTTCTGGATTTATATATTCATTGGCGATACCACGTACACCATTAGTTCCGAATAATGCCATGTAAGATCTCCGTCTTTATAATTTGAATGAAAATTCTGTCGTTCAGGCAAATTTACTCTTTACTTTGAATTATTATAATAAATAGAGCTCTGATATGGAACGAAGCTCTGGTAATAAAAACACTACAATGATTTCAAAATGCCTCTATTTTGAGAAGATCCTCAAACTTAAAAATAGTATCCATTAGTAAATCCATAAATCTTCTCTATCGGCTGTTTCAAATTATCTGATTATAGGGCTGGCAAATACATATATCTTATTAGCTAAAAACCCGTTATTAATGGCCAGTGAAAAGATAGAACTGATAAAGGAAGCTATAAAAGCCAGAGAAAGTGCAGTCATTGCATTTTCAGGAGGGGTGGACAGTGCTACTCTTGCAGCCTTTGCTTTTGAGGTACTTGGAGAAAGAGCTCTTGCCGTAACAATAAATTCTCCACTTTTTCCAAGGACACAACTTGAAATAGCTGTCAAGACAGCCTGTGAGATCGGGATTGAGCACAAAATACTCTCTTTCTCTCAGTTGAGCCTTCCTTATTTTTCCGCAAATACACTAAACAGGTGCTATTTCTGTAAAAAAGCGCTGCTTGAAGCCCTGCTGGATTTCGCGGAAAAATCGGGATATAATGCTGTACTTGAGGGCACTAATTCCTCTGAAATACACGGGGAAAACCGTCCGGGATACAGGGCGGTCCAGGAAGCCGGAGAAATGGTCTTTTCTCCTTTTGTGGACTTTAACGTGACAAAGGAAGAAATCAGGGAGTTCGCTTCTGAACTTTCTCTTTCAGCAGCCAGCAGGCCGTCTGCAGCCTGCCTTGCCACCCGAATTCCCTACGGACAACCAATCACGGCAGAGGCTCTCCAGAAAATCGAAAAAGCTGAAGAATTTCTTTTTTCCCTGGGTTTTACTCAGTTCCGAGTCAGAATGCACGAAAATTTAGCCCGTATAGAAGTTATTCAAAGTGAATTTGAACATGCTTTGCGGAAAAGAGAGAAAATTTCGCGTCATTTGAAATCCCTGGGCTTTGACTACGTAACTCTTGATCTTGAGGGCTTTCGGAGCGGGAGCATGGATGAACCTTATACCTTGAAGAAAGCTTGATTACCAGATGAAGAAAACTGACTACCAGATGAAGAAAGTCTGACTACCAGATGAAGAAAGCCTGACTGCCAGATGAAGAAAATCTGACTACCAGATGAAGAAAGCCTGACTACAAGAAAACAACTACGGAAAATAAGGAAAATTATGAGAGATATCTGCATTCGAAAAGCCAGAAAATCTGACCTGCTGGCAATTCAAAGGTTACTGTCAACTTACTTTCTTGACATGGAAGGACTTGCACCGGAAGATTTTGTGCTGGCTGAAATCGATGGAAAAATTACAGGATGTGCTGCCCTTATAAAATCCGAATTCCACGGTAATAATTTCCTGGAGATTCATTCTATTGCAGTCCATCCGAACTTCCGGGGAAAAGGTGTTGGAACCAGGCTTGTTAAGTATCTTCTAACAACTACTGGGGGCTCATGCTGCGACTTGTATGTCAGGACAACTGCCCCCATCTTTTTTGAAAAACTAAATTTTAAAAAAGTAGAAAATTCTGAAAAGTTATCCCTCTGGAAAGATTGTGAAAATTGTGAGCATTTTGAAAAGTGCACGCAGCATGCAATGAAGTATTCTTGTAAGTGATAAACTTCCAACTCAATTGTTAAACCTCCACTCCAGATTTTCCGGACACAATATCCATATTCTCTGTTAGGCAACTCGAGAAAACAAGAGTTTTTTTTCATATTCGGAATTTTAAATTGATGAGTTAACTGTTGCCGGGTTAGTACCTAATTTTGACGAGTTCAAAAGGAATTAAAAAGATTTCAACTGTATTCTATTTAAGGACATTCATAGCTTTCTTCATTAATTATAAAAAGGGATTAAAACGCCTTGCTGAGAGTTTAAAAACACTATAAAGATATACAAAAACCACTAGTATTTTGAAAATTTAGTTATTAAACATATTTTAACTCTAAATCGCTATCTATTAACGAAAAACTATCTAAAATTATGCTTGATAATTAAGTTGCCATAATACTATATTTTGGAACTGAGCATAAAGTGCTAATTGTTAGATACTTTGGTAATACAAATTATATAGATGTTAATAAGTTGTAATGTTTGGACTTCAATCGGGTGTGAAAACTAACGATTGGAACCCAAAAATCTCAAAGCTCGATTAGTTACTGAGTTCGTCCCAAAACTAATTTTATTTATCATATCAAAAATTTCAGAACCTTTTCACGATTGGAAATTCGATTGGTTATTTGGTTTTTGAAAATTCAGATATGCAATTTTGAGTTTAGGGATTGGCTCACTTACAAAATGCGATCTAAAAAAGTAATTTTGAGTTGTAGTCTCAGCTCAATAAGTACTCAATGTTCTCCGGATTGTCTAGCAATAGTGACCAGTTGCAAGTAAAATCAATGACAGATTTATCAGTACTCAATTTCGACAACTCTGGGGGATAATAAGCACTAAAATAAATGAAAAAGATGGGAGAGAAAGGACAAATGAAAAAGAAAGAAAAAGTGTATTCAATAGCTTTAGCTTCAACGTTTCTAATTTTATTTTTGCTTTTTATTTCAACTGCAGCATCGGCGGCTCCTGAACAAAATCAGCGAACCGTTGCTCCACCGGAGATCAGCAGTGGAGCAGGTGATTCCTCAGATGACCAGATTCTGTCCGATGAGTTATCTACAGAAGAAAACGATACAGCCACGGAATCTATACAACCTTCTGCCGCACCCAAGATCACTGAAAAGCGTATCACCACCAATGCAGCAGAGCAGTATTCCCCTGTTATCGATGGTAACAAAATTGCGTGGGAAGATTATCGTAATGGAAACTGGGATATTTACATATATGACCTTTCTACTAAAAAGGAAATCTCTACTCTCAATAAATCAAATCAGTATTCTCCAGACATCTACGGTAACAAGATTGTGTGGACAGATGAGCGTAACGGAAAGACTGAGATCTATCTGGAAGATCTTTCTAATAAAAAACAAACTCGTATAATCACTAATGAAGTAGCTAACTGGGATCCTGCAATTTACGGTAACAAAATTGTCTGGACAGGTTATCCGGGTGAAGACTACGAAGGTTACAATATTTATATGTATGACATTTCCACTAAAAAGGAACAAATGATAGCTGCCCAAGCATATTCTCCTGCTATCTACGGTAACAGGATTGTGTGGGAAGACAATAACGCTGGACTTAGCAATATCTACATGTACGATCTCTCTACTAAAAAGCAAACTCAAATTACCAATAACGGACTCGCAAACTCTCCTGCAATCTATGGTAACAGGATAGTGTGGACGGATTGGCGCAATGAAAACGCTGATATCTACATGTACGACATTTCCACTAAAAAGGAAAAAAGAATAACCACCAATCCATCAGCTTCGTATTCTCCAAAAATCTACGGTGACAGGATAGTCTGGGAGGATGATCGCAATGGAAATTGGGATATCTATGTGTACGATTTAGCCACTCGCCAGGAAAGTCATACTACTGATAAATCAAACCAGTACAATCCAGATATCTACGGCGACAGGATAGTATGGACAGATATGCGCAATGGAAATGCTGATATTTACATGGGTACTCTTTCAACCTCTCCAGTTGCTGCATTTTCTGCATCTCCAACCTCAGGAAACGCTCCACTGAAAGTAAAATTTACTGACAAAAGTACAGGCTCTCCAACTTCGTGGAAATGGAGCTTTGGAGATGGAAAAACTTCAACATCCAAGAATCCTTCATACACATACAGTAAAGCCGGAAAATATACTGTCAGCTTAACAGTAAAGAATGCTGCAGGAAGCAACACGAAAACAATAAAGAACTATATTGTTGTAAATGCGTTGAAAGCGCCAGTTGCTGCTTTTTCAGCTTCTCCTCGATCAGGAAAAGCCCCACTGAAGGTGCAGTTTACTGATAAAAGTGCCAATAGTCCGACTTCCTGGAAATGGAGTTTCGGAGATGGAACGTATTCAACATCCAAGAGTCCTGCACACAAATATAGTAAAGCCGGAAAATATACTGTCAGCTTAACAGTTAAGAATGCAAAAGGCAGTAATACCAAAACTGTTTCTGGATACATTACGGTTTCCAAAAGATGAATATTTTAAACTGAAAAGTGAGTAAAAAGATTAGGTCTAAGGGTTAGGTAGGAATATCGATCAAATCTGGCAAAAAGGCAAAAGTAATCATTTTGTCAGATTTGAAAATTCTTTTTTACAATTTTCAATATTGATCTTAAAATCCAGCCTTTTAACTTCTTTAAGCTAATTTGAGATGTTTTCTGTCTTCTCCTCACTTTTTCTGTCAAAGCATCTAATAATCAAAAGTCCAAAGTATTTTTATATAAGTATTTGACATTCTTTTGACAACAATTGAAAATATCTAAGCGCTTAAGAAATAAATTTTTGATATTTTCAGATTTTCTAGCTACTGTAGCCAATTGCAAGCAGAATCAATATTCTATTTCGACAACCCTGGAGAATAATCATCATTAAAATAAATGGAAAAGAGGACGAATAAGTGATAAAGAGAGAAAAAGCGTACTCAATAGCTTTAGTTTCAACGTTTATTATTTTATTTTTGATTTTTGTCTCATCTACGGCATCGGGGCTTCCTGAAAAAGATCTTCACAGCTTCATCACACCAGCAATCACAGTTGGATCCGGAGCTTCTTCCGATGACAAAGTTGTTTTAAATGAATTATCTACAGAAGTAACTGATACAGCCTCGGAATCTATACAACCTGCTGGGCTCAAGATCACTGAAACTCAAATTACTACCGATAAATCAGAACAGTGGCACCCAATTCTTTATGATAACAAGATCGTGTGGCATGACAATCGCAGTGGAAACTGGGATATCTACATGTACGATCTTTCTACTAAAAAGGAAACTCAGATCACTACCAATGAATCAAATCAGTACTTTCCATATATCTACGGTAACAGGATAGTATGGGTAGATGAGCGTAATAGAAATCCTGAGGATATCAGTGGAACCTCTGACATTTACATGTATGATCTTTCTACTAAAAAAGAAACTCAAATCACAAACAATGAAGGGTATCTCTGGAATCCTTCAATCTATGGTGATAAGATTGTCTGGATAGCTTGTCCCTACGGTGACTTCTCCGATTGGTATGATATCTGTGTGTACGACATTTCCACCAAAAAGGAAAAAATGATAACCAACAATGGATGCTCATATTATCCTGCAATATACGGTAACAAGATAGTATGGGAAGATTATCGCAATGAATTTTCCGATATCTACATGTATGATCTTTCCACTCAAAAGGAAACTCGGATTACCACCTACGAATCAGATCAGTACGATCCCGAGATCTATGGGGACAGGATAGTGTGGATGGATTCACGCAACGGAAATTGGGATATCTATATGTACGATCTTTCTACTGAAAAGGAAACTCAGATCACCACCAATCCATCGGATTCATACTATCCTACAATTTATGGTGATAAGATAACATGGAATGACGGCAACGGAAATTGGGATATCTATGTGTACGATCTAGCCACTGGCCAGGAATGTCACACTACAGAGAAATCAGATCAGTACGATCCCGAGATCTACGGCGACAGGATAGTATGGACAGATATGCGTAACGGAAATGCTGATGTCTATATGGGTACTCTCAATTCGGCTGCTTTCTCTGCATCTCCAACTACAGGAAAGGCCCCATTAACTGTAACCTTTACTGATAAAAGTATAGGATCGCCAACGTCATGGAAGTGGACTTTTGGAGACGGAACAACGTCAACCAAGCAGAACCCAACGCATAAGTATTCCAAAGTAGGAAAATATACAGTCAGCTTGACAGTAAAGAATGCTGCGGGCAGTAACACGGTAACAAAAAAAGATTATATAAAAGTAGTAACAAAGCCGGTTGCTTCATTTTCTGCCTCTCCAACCACAGGAAAAGCACCATTAAATGTTGCTTTTACTGATAAAAGTACGGGAATACCAACTAAATGGAAATGGAGTTTTGGAGACGGAAAGACTTCAACTCAGCAAAATCCAAAACATCAGTATTTACAGGAAGGAAAATATAAGATTACACTTACAGTAAGCAATGCGGCAGGCAGCAGTACTGTAACAAAAACAAATTACATAAAAGTGACAACAAATACAAGACCCGGTATATACTCTGAAAGCAAATAAACACTTAAATTGAAAAACGAAAAAAGACCAAGGTTAAAAGGATATGTATGATCATCGATCAAATCTGACAAAAAGGCGAAAGTAATCCTTTTGTCAGATTTGAAATTTTTTAATAATTTTTCACTAATTGATCTTAAATTCAATTCTTTAATTTATTTTTAACCAACTTGAGATAGTCTCAGCTATTCTCTTATTTTTTTGTGTCAACATCTATAATATTAAAAAGTCACAAGGTATTTTTATATAAACTCAACATTCATTTGATAACTATTGAACATGGTTGGGATTTCAATCACAAAAATTTTTATATTTATTCGGTTTTCTAGCGATAGTATAGCCAGCAGCAGGCGAAATCTCAAATTCTCCAAAAAATAAGCATATTATATTAAAAAATATATCACAATGCAACATATAAAAATAAGTGGAACACTTATACATGAATCTATATCGAAACTCACAATTTGATTTTTGAACCTCAAATTTGGAACAGTTAGTCGAATATATGATCATGGAAAATGAGCCTGAAAATTCTTGATGATTCAGTATAAAACAGATTTTAGGATAGAGTCGTAAAACCGATACATAATAAAGTGAAAATTATCATATAGACTGTCTCAAATATGAACTCGATTCTACAATTGAGATATTATATTTGACTATAAGGTTAATCTGTAGTAAAAATGGCTTGGGTTTTGAGACAGCTTGAGACGAGATGTTCCATATCCTGATACGGTTTGATAAATTTAAATATGTAAAAAGTATATATTAATATATGAAATTTTTTAACATAGCTTTTGGGACAACAAATCTGCTTCACAATAAATGTGAATACAGATCGAGGTGTGCTGGGTATAAAGATGATTCTTACACATGTACAAAAACATTGGATAAAAACTACTGTGGAATCTATAATCATTTTTTACAGGAAACCTCTGAAATCTTAAATACAGAATTATAATAAGATTATTCAGAGTTATTAGGTTACGCTGACAAACTTCTGTTTTTTGTTTTGCTGTAAATTAAATAGTAAAATATCAAACTGAAGAACAGGAGCTTTATTCCTTTTTATCTATTTGAAGGCCGTTATTTTAAATGCGGTTTAAGTAACTGACTGTTTAAGGAGTTATTAAACCCGAAAAACTTAAGAAAAATCAATAAAAGTTGACGAAACATTATTTTACGAAAAAGAATAATGAAGCACCTTATGCTCACTCTTGGAATAGTAAATACCTACGATAAAATCAAGGTTCTAGATGCGCATTATCGGGCAATAGCAAGAGCTGCTCCGATCTGCCATGCTTTTGGATTCCACCTCGCTCTTTACGATTTTCCTTTCAAGATGACCGCAGAAGAACTGGTAGCTTATGTGATGGAAAAAACCACAATAGGAGAATCGGGAAGTTATCTCAAAATCCTTTATGAAAAAAACCACTTGTCAGTATCCGATCTTCCAAAAAAAGGGTTTCCTTCCCAGTTTGGGGAAATCGTAATCACTACCTCAAAACCTGATCCCAAAAGACAGGTTCTGCCCATAAAGATTGCCGAAGAAGCTCTTCGAAACCGTTCATTTCTGTTTCTTGTAGGGCTCGGGCACAAAGGGCTTCCAAAAGAGCTTTTCGAGAGAGGAAAATACCATCTTGACATTACCTGCAAAGGGCTTTCTCTTGAGACCTGTACTGCCATAGGGGCGATTCCGGCTCATCTCTCTGGGCTTATGGCAAATTTGGAAGCTAAATAATAAACACATACTAATTTTTTTAAAGTTTAAAAATTGGGGGTTATTCCAATCGTTTAATCAAAAAATTTAACTCAATTAAAAAAATTTCAAGCGTATCTAAAAGAAATTCCGGAATCAATATATATTACGATTGACAATTAATACTTGTTGTGGAGAACAACGCATGCTGCGCTGTCATGGGGTTTTTAGCCCATAGGAAAAGAATTCTGGCCCGCTTTCAGGTTTTATCCAGAACAATTGAGGTTCTGGACCTTATTGCAGGAGTTTGTCCACAGGGATTTAGAGAATGACGTTGATTGAATTTCCCTGAAGGGACTGGGAATTCTAACCTGCATTCAATTGCCGCTCCCGAAAAGGCTGAAAACTTTAACCTGAATTGCATGGCCCTCAAATCCGCAAGGACTACTATGACCCACATTTAAGCGCAGGTTTTGAAGAGACAGGAGGAAATTTTATGAGTGAATTAATGCACGAACACAGAAAAAGAAAAGAATATGGACGTAAGCACCAGGAAAATGGTTATCATGCCGTTGTAAAAGGCTGTACCGACAACCTGGACTCAGATGAACTAGACCTTTACCGCTTTATGATAGGCGGGGTGCAGGGTAAATAACCTGCAAAACCTTTTTTTATTTCTCGTTCCTACAAAAGAAGCATGTACGACGTATATGCGGTCCGTGAAGATTTCCCTGTTCTTAAAGAAGTCGTGTACCTTGACAGTACGGCAACTACTCAGACTCCGATACCTGCAGTTGAAGCTATGGTAGAGTACTTTTACAGGTATGCTGGAAATCACGGGAGAGGAGCCCACCGTCTGGCCAGGGAGGCTACAAACCGCTATGAAGATGCAAGGGAAACAGTTGCGCATTTTCTGAATGCTGAGCCTTCAAAGACCGTTCTTACGAAAAATACCACTGAGGGAATCAATCTTATTGCAAACAGTTACCCATGGGAGGCTGGAGACCATATCGTTACAACCGTTCTCGAACACCATTCTAATCTCCTGCCCTGGCTGCGCCTGCAGAAAAAAGGAGTAAATGTTACGGTTGTAAGTCCGGACAGTAATGGAAAAATCGATATCTCTTCGATAGAAAAAGCCTTTACTGAAAAAACCAGATTGGTGGCCATAAATCATATTTCAAATGTCTTCGGTTCTGTCCAGGATGTAAAAACCATTACTAAACTTGCCCACCGATACGGCATAAAAGTCCTGGTTGACGGGGCTCAGTCTGCAGGACATATGCCGGTCAGCCTTAAAGACCTTAACTGTGATTTTTTTGCAACTGCCGGACATAAAGGCTTGCTTGGGCCGCAGGGTACTGGCGTCCTCTATATCAAAGAACCGGATGTGCTCGATAGCGCTTCAGTGGGGGGCGGTACGGTTTCGGATGTTGAGGGATGTACTTACGTGCTGGAGCCTTCTCCAGCCTGCTTTGAAGCCGGCACTCCTAATATCCCTGGAGTTATAGGCTTGGGAAGAGCAGTCGAATATGTAGAAAAAATAGGGGTGCCGGAAATCGAGGCACATGAAATAAAGTTGTCCAGGGAAGCTGCAAAAAGGCTCTCCGAACTTGAGCATGTAGAGGTATATGGGCCTGAAGACAGGGCAGGGATAGTACCTTTTAATGTAAAAGGGCTTCATGCCCATGATGTTGCACTGATCCTTGACCAGACAAGGAAAATCTGTGTCAGGAGTGGGCATCACTGTGCAATCCCGACCATTCGCTTCCTAAATGTAGACAGCACTGTAAGAGCTTCTTTTGCACTCTATAATACCGACGAAGAAGTGGATATACTGGTAAATGCAGTTGCAGGGCTTAAGGCATTGGTTTCTTAACTTCCCGAGTCCCGTCTCGGGAGGACGGTGCCCTTTTCGCTCGCTCCGCTTTGCTCAAGAGGGCTGAATTGTAGTAATATGGCTTAATCAATACAGAATTTTCAAGATTGCTATTCTTCAAGAAAATTTATCGGATAGTCTCAAAAGCCATTAGATAAGGAAATCTTTCAGGTTCATCTTTCTTGTTATCGATAATTGAAATTGATGAATATAATCTACCGTTGCTTGAATTTGTATACCAGTAAATTTGATTTTGGAATAATAATCGGACTGTAGGGCACCTGGGGTGCAAAATTAAGCACAAAAGACATTGATGTAAAATATGCGTTTTAGATAGTTGAAGGGTAAAGGCATATCGATTTTCCGGTTCAACCACGCAAGTCCTAAATAATATAAACACTGATTGAGGAAAGTGATTAAAACTATGTCAGAAGTTAATTTTAATTCCAAGGCTTTTACATATGCAGATAATGCACTGGTTCAAAAGTCAGCCTCTGAAGTTCTCTTGAATTTATTATCAATTCAACCTGAAGAAGATATACTTGATATAGGCTGTGGGCCAGGTCATATCACGAAAAAAATTGCACAAATTACAAAAGGAACTGTACTGGGCATCGATGTCTCTCAAGGTATGATAGAACAGGCAGTAAGTTCCAACAAAGAGCTTCCCAACTTAAAATATTCTGTCATGGATGCTGAAAGTTTTGAGCTAAATACAAAATTTGATGTTATTGTGTGTAACTCGTGTTTTCAGTGGTTTCAAAAACCAGAACAAGTATTAATGCGTTGTTTTAATGTGCTTAAGGAAGGAGGTAGAATAGGGATACAGGCTCCGGCTACTCAAGCTTATTGCCCTAACTTTATTTCAGCAATAGAAAAAATCCGTATGCATCCATATACACGAGAGGTATTTAATCACTTTAAAAGTCCATGGTTTTTCTTTGACAGCAAGGACGAATACGAGCAACTTTTTAGAAATCATGGATTTGATATAATTTATAGCGAACTTCGTGAAGAGTCAACTCTCTTTTCTGTTGAACAGGCGTATAAAATATATCAATCAGGAGCTGAAAACGGTTACTTGAACCAATCGTTTTACACAGTAACTTTGACAGATGATTATATTAGTGCTTTTCGTGAATTAGTTAAAGAAGCTCTTCAAGAACAGGCAGATAATTCAGGAATGATTAACTTAAAGTTTAAAAGAATCTATTTAGTTGCTAAAAAACAATGAATTTCCAGCTTTATAATTCTTGCATGCTTACGTGACCGGGTTGCGTCTCTAAGTTACTGAACCGGAATTCTGAATGTTAATAATTTCCTTTACACTCTACATGTGATCAGCTATTTTTTTGGCCACTGATGGAGTTTTTTGGAACCATTTTCTATTTCCAGAGTCAACTTTCAGGAATCATTCCAGGTTCTTAAAACTTTTTTCTGAAGACTGTCGAGTCCAAAAAATGCTGAGTCCAATAAATGCTGTACCTCTGGTTTCACTAAAGCAATGCTTGCAGGTTTTACATTTAAGAAGTTCATAGTTATTTTTACCGTATCTTTCTTTAAGGACTATATTCCTTTGATTTTCATTCCATAATTAGGACAATCTTTATTCAATCCCTATATTTATGAGAAATCTATTTTGGAAACTCAAGGACACGACCAATTCCTAAATTGTAATTAAACTTATTTAACTTTTTTAAGGATTATAAGCAAGCCGAATTCTCGTGAAAATGGTTTAGAATCAAGAAAAACAGCATGTTGCATTAGGAAATTTTGATCTGGATATCTTACTGTTTACCAGGGCCCATCTTAACATGTAAAGTTTTTATAAGATGTTCAACTTATATGACCTAAGAAGAAACCTGAGGGCGAGAGTTTGAATGATGTAAAAGGAAAGATAGCGAAGAATAAGTTTGTTTCGGAGTTATTTGGGAAAAAAAGTAACTCCAACTCCATAGCTGAGGTCGTAAAAAAGGCTAGAAGCTACTTTGATAAGCCTTTGAGGACTCTACCAGCTTATGACTCGGAAAAAGAAGGGCCTCTTGTAGATTTTATAGTGCCTGACGGGTTAAAAGAACTCGAAAGATACTGGCTTCAGGAACCTTACTCTTTTGTCTCGATCCTGGAAGACCGTAGATCAACATATTACAGGCTTATTGAACCTTCTCTGACAAAATTTGATAAGGAGCTTCTTGAAAGAATATATGAAGATTTTCAAGATATCCTGATTCTTGGGTCTACGCATTCCAAAGCCGAAAAGGATGCATTTCTGGTAGATAGAGCCCTCTTTCTTCTTGAACGTTATAAAGCTGACATTTCGAAAGCCACACTTCTAAAAATTATCTATTATCTTAGAAGAAACCTGCTAGGCTACGAGAAAATCGATCCTCTCCTTTATGATCCTTATATAGAAGATATTTCATGTGATGGAGTGGGAGTCCCTCTCTATGTTTATCATAACAGATATCTCAATGTTGAATGTAATATTACTTTTGAAGAAGAGGAACTTGATGCTCTTGTAATCAAGATGTGCCAGTTGAACAATAAACACGTTTCTGTAAGCCAGCCAATCGTGGATGCAACAATTCAGGACGGTTCAAGACTTCAGGCTGTTCTAGGAAGAGAGATTACTCCCAGAGGCAGTTCTTTTACTATCCGTAAGTTCAGAAAAGATCCAATGACTCCTATAGACCTGCTTGGCTATAAGACGTGCGACCTTGACATGCTTGTATATTTCTGGATGGTTATCGAAAACGGCCACAACATGCTTTTTGCAGGGGGGACGGCGTCAGGAAAAACGTCTATACTGAACGCTACATCCCTGTTCATGCCTTCTACAACGAAGATAGTATCGATAGAAGATACAAGGGAACTCTTACTCTACCACAATAACTGGGTTTCCGGGGTTGCAAGAGAGGGTTTTGCTGCAGACTCTTCGGGAGAAATTACCATGTACGACCTTTTGAGAGCTGCTCTCAGACAGCGCCCAGATTATATTATTGTGGGTGAAGTGAGAGGCAGTGAAGCTCTTACTCTTTTCCAGGCAATGTCAACAGGACATGCAACAAGCTCAACAATGCACGCAGGAGATGTACAGACCGTTGTAAACAGGCTCACCCACGAGCCAATAAACGTGCCTCACGTCATGCTGCAGTCTCTGAATGTGCTCTGTATTCAGGAGCAAGTGTACATAGAAGAAAAAAGAGTTAGACGAACTCGAAGTCTTGTAGAAGTCCTGAATGTCGATCCTGAAACAGGAGATCTGGGTATAAATGAGCTTTTTAACTGGGAACCTTTAGAGGACTGCTTCACTAAGGTAGGAGATTCTCATATCCTGCAGGAAATTATGAATGTAAGAGGGTGGGATACCAGTCAGTTGAGAAACGAGATGGAAAATCGGAGAAAAATTCTGGCTTATATGTACGAAAAAAGCATAAGGAACTATGTTCAGGTGTCCATTGTAGTTCAGGCATACCAGACTCATCCAAAGATGGTTATGGAAGCTATAGATAACGATACTCTGGAGAGTATGATACAGAGTATAGCTGCTTAAGAGCAAGCCTTTTTAAAAAAACTGCTTGCCTGCAAGCCTTTTAAAAAAAAGCTTGCCCGCAACCCTTTTCAAAAAAGGCTTGCCCGCAACCCTTTTCAAAAAAGGCTTGACCGAAAACCATGAGCCAATATTTGGGTTTGATGAACTTATCCCCAAACCCTATCGGCGTGATCAACCGGCGCAACGGTTGCGGGTCAACAGTTGCGGGTCAACGGTTGCACTTAACGGTTTCTGTACAGGAATATGGTTGCTTAAGAGGGGGAATATGACTTATACTATTCTGGATGAATTAGCATACCTATTTTATGGGGACTTCTTCTATAAAAATAAAGAATATTTTCAGGATTTAAAGGTAAAAATACGTCATTCTCATATCTCTATGTCAGTAGACCAATATCTGGCTTCTACCTTCATGTACTCCGTAATTGTAGGAATTACTTCAGGAATCTTTGGCTTATGGTTGGGACTAAAAATCTTTGGGAATCCGGTTTCCCGACTTAGCCTTTTTGCAGATCCTGGACGTGCCGACATTGCAGGTGAATATGTATATCCTCTTGCGCTTCTAGTTGGCCTTATACTGTTTCTTGTAAGTTTTTTTGCCGTATTTCTCGTGGCATATATCTATCCTTATTTCCAGGCAAATAACCGGCAAGCATCTATCGATAAATCCATGCTTCCGGCAATAACTTACATGTATGCTCTGACAAAAGGAGGCATGTCAATTTATGACGTTTTCCGGTCTTTGAGCAGGTACAGCTATATATTTGGAGCAACTGCGGAAGAAATCTCCTACGTTGTAAGAGACATGGACTATCTGGGAAAAGATTTCATAAGTTCCCTTAAAATTGCCAAGGAACGTACTCCTTCTGAAATTTTCAAAGACTTTGTTGATGGATTGATTATTGTTTCAAGCAGTGGGACCATAACCGAATATATCAAAAATAAGTCTGAACAATATCAGGGTCTGGCCGAGATGGCAAATAGAAACTTATTACAGAGACTGGATGTACTTGCCGAAATCTACGTGACGGCTCTTGTTGCAGGTCCTCTTTTCGTAATGGTAACCCTTGTTGTGCTACAGTTTTTCCGGCCGGCTTCAGCTCAGATCCTTTACATGCTTATTTATATAATATTACCTCTCGCAACCCTGCTCTATTTAGTACTTCTCGATACTGTGGGAGAACTCTCCATTGATCCGAAAAAAGGTGATATTCGAAGTTTTACAATAAACCTTTCCGATATCCCGGAAATCGACTCCGGACTTACTGAAGAGGTGGAGGAAAAAAGGAAAAAGATGTACATGCTGTACAGGGAGCTTCACAGGCTAAAAGACATGGTGCTTAACCCTTACAGGACTATCCGGAATGAGCCAAGATACACGTTTTTCTTCGGAGTTCCGCTCGGATTGTACTATCTTACCCAACTTCCAAGAAACCTCAGAAACAGCCTATTTTCTAGTTTTCATCATCTGAACATAAGTTTTGACCATGTCACTGACAGTGCTATAAAGCTAGTTACTGCTGTCGATGATTATTTTGTCATCTTTATTGTCGTTGCCCTTATTCCTTTTATAATTTTTTACGAAATAAAGGCCTGGAGGATGCGCAAAATCGACGAGAAAATGCCTGATTTTTTGAAAAGCCTTTCCAGCATGAATGAATCGGGGATTATGCTTGCCAACTCCTTAAAAATAATTGCTGAATCCAAAATGGGGATCCTCAGTAAAGAACTTAAAAAGTTAAAAGAAGACCTTTCCTGGGGTACTTCCACCTCTAAAGCCCTTCTGAACCTTGAAAACAGCATCAGAACACCTTCTTCAAGCCGAATCCTTCACATTCTAGTAAAAGCAAATGAATCAACAAGTGACCTTAAAAACGTGCTCTCGATTACTGCTAGACAGGTTAGAAATGACGAGGATATGAAAAAAGAGCGCTCATCAGCAATGGTAGTCTACGTTATTACAATCTATGTAGCCTTTTTCGTATTCCTTTTCATAGTTTATATCCTTGCTACTAACTTCTTCCCACAAACGGCTTCTTTTTCCACCTCTTCGCAGGGTATGGGGGGAATCGGCGGATATTTTAACGTCGAAGAGTACAGTATGCTCATGTTCCACTCCGCCCTGGTACAGGCTTTCACTTCCGGGATTGTTGCCGGGAAGATGGGACAGGGCTCGGCGTATCTGGGCCTGAAGTACAGCGTAAGCATGGTAATAATAACTTATGTGGCTTTCACCATGTTTGTTTGATTTATATGACGAAGCGTAAAACCCCTGAGTCTTTATCTTAGGGGTAGTTCATGTGGAGAACTTGGGGGATCTATCCAAAACACCCCCCATTTCGTTCTTTCGTTTAAAATTGTCAGACTGGGACGGGAAAATTTAAACCTTAATATCGAGAAAAAAGCTCTTAAATGAAAAATAATTAATCTTGATCGCCATTTTCAGTCTGCTTATTTTTTCCTGCGCATTTATCTTTATTGCTTATAGGTATAGTGGCTTATTTGTAATCAGCAGGCCCGAGGGTTCGAGCCCTCTGGCAGCTGTTTGTTTTTGGTTCAGAATCTGTCTTCATAGACCATTAAGTAACGGAAATATCTATTTATAAACCAAGCTGTTAATTTTCAGGGCAACTCTGTTCCTTCAGAATGCTGTCTACGTTTTCCCCCACTTTATAATAATATAAAATGTTGTAATGCCCAGGTCTTGACCTTACTGACTTTTATTGGACTGTTTCATCAGAATGTTTCATCAGAATGTTTCCGTCATAGTATCTACTTCTTTCGACATCTCGTTGACGTACTTTCGATAGCCTACAAGTTCTGCAATCAGGTAATTTCTTGCTTCAGATAACTCACGGATAAATTCATTCCGAAGAGAAAGCATTGCCGTAGCATCGGTTACTGACATTTGATCTTTCTCTTCTTTGAAGTAATCTCGTGAAAGAGCTTCTATGACATCGCTGAGTTTACTCAATGCATCTTCCATTAAAAGATCGCATTCTTCTATTGAATTTGTAATATATTCTTCAGTATATTCATTTGTGTTCTTATTCTTTTCAAATGTGGCATATGAAGAATGCATCACTGTATTTGCCGTTTCACCAATTGTCATCAATTACCATCCTATGGAACTTTAGCCATAATATAGAAACATCTTACAATATATACAAAGGTTTTCCATGGATTTGATTCAAGTGTAAGTTATTTCTCAAAACAAAATATTGCAAAAAGATGAAATTGATGTATTAATTGGGTACAAGAGAGATTTATCTAATGAGGGCCTGAGCTTTCTTTTTTTGCGAAAAACCTGAAAATGAAATGAAAGGCTTTTGAAAGAGTTTTTAATGTTCCTGAGTACTATTAAGGATCTTAAATTCGGTTATTATTATATTATATTTATATTATTCATTAGATTAACTAAATACTCCGGAGATCTAATTTATTTTTAGTTGTTAAACTAAACTGCCGTATTGAATTTAACTACCGTATTAAATTCAATTGCCTTATTAAATTTAGAAGGTTTAAAATTCTTTTTCGGATGTCAAAATACGTATATTCCGTAATATTATCCGTAACAGGGCAACAGATAATCATAATTCTTGATCGGTCGTTCATTCTAGGAATTTTGGATGGCATATTTATTTCAGGCGATATGCCCATATTATTATTACATATAAAATATAATAAATAAAGTTTCAATAAATCACTGAGTGGTAGTAAAATTGAGTAGGGGGATGTATACACATGGCTAAGAAATTTGAAAATAAGGAGATAAGGGAAGAGTCTTCGGAAGCACCAACCCAACGTAGATGCGGAGCGATGGAAGTTCATCACAGGTTGTTAGCGGAATCTGAATCATATGCCAGAAACCGCGATCAAATTGAAAATCTGGCTCTTGCATATAAACGAGGGCTTCGAGCAGTATCTCGGACCGGGATTGTCCAGATTCCTGTGGTTGTTCATGTTGTATGGAATAAAGAAGAAGAGGATATTTCTGATGCCCAGATCCAGAGCCAGATAGATGTCCTTAATAAAGACTTCCGCAAGTCGAATTCAGACATATCGCAGGTTCCTTCTGTCTGGAGCAATCTTACGGCAGACCTGGGAATTGAATTTTCTCTCGCAACGAAAGATCCAGATGGGCATCCGACTTCAGGAATAACTCGCACTCAAACCTCAGTGACATCTTTCACTGTCGATGACAAAGTTAAATCCAAATCTTCTGGCGGTGAGGATGCATGGCCGGCTGACCGTTATCTGAATATGTGGGTATGTAAGCTTGGCGGGGGTCTTCTGGGTTACGCACAGTTTCCAGGAGGGCCAGCTGAAACAGATGGTGTAGTTATTACTTACACAGGATTTGGTACCACTGGCACTGCCAGACCACCATTTAACGAAGGGAGGACAGCTACCCACGAAATAGGCCACTGGTTAGACCTATATCATATATGGGGTGATGAATTGAGTTTTGAAGACCCATGTTCACGCTCGGATCAAGTTGATGATACTCCAAACCAGGCAAATGAAAACATTGGCGTTCCGGCATTTCCACATATTAGTTGTAACAACGGGCCTAATGGTGATATGTTCATGAATTACATGGACTACGTTGATGACAGATGCATGGTTATGTTCACACAGGGCCAGGCCGTTCGTGTAAATGCATGTCTTGAAGGGCCACGGTCATCATTCCTTACTGCGGCGCAAAAAGCAGAGGTCAAGAGAGCATCATCTGAAGGTAAAATGCCTATGCCAAGGTGAAGTATCTCTGAGGAAGATAAAAGTATCATTGCCTGAGGAAGGAATACCTTGCCGTTTTCTTCCTCTGTATCAATTTTGTCCTGTGCCACAATGAAACAACTCAAAATGGAACCAGTCAGTAAATGTTCTGAATAAGTGGATGAGGTTACTGCTAACTTTTGATTTTGTATGGTATATCTAAAGGACAGGCTATGACCGAATTACCTGACGAGATCTTCCGAAAATGGATACATTCCTTTGAAGAAGATACGAATGGAATAACTGTGTATAGGCCAGTGGAGTATGATTTTCCACTAGCTCGCGGTCGAGGTGGTATTGAGTTCAGGCCAGATGGAGCGTTTATCTCCTGGGAAATTGGTCCTACTGATGCCACTCGTGGAATTAATGGACACTGGAAGATAGAGGGTTCTGGGCGTGTAAGTGTGTCTTTTGAAGAGAGCACTCGACCTTCTACAGTCATAGAGATCCTTCAATGTGATTCAGAAGTATTGAAGGTGCGGAAATTGCCAGAATCTTCATGATTCGTGTTCGAGGTGAAATTATGGGGAGATATATAGTACTCTCGGATTCAAGCGAAAAACGCAGTGTTGAAGAATCTGCAAGGAACTTCGGAGCGCACTGGGTTCGTCTGGGAGATAAAACTGTAGTATGGACAGTTTCTAAAGAATGGGACACTTTCGCCAATAAAGCCATAGAGGCAGGCATGAGTCTCGACCAGGCAGAAGGTCGCAAATTGGAAGGTCAGTTTTATCTTGTTATCCAGACTGGAAGGGCATTCCAGGATGAACATCCTGAAGTTCGGATAATCGTGGAAAAAGGCCGTTACCTGGTGGCCGATTTTCTTCCTGAAGAATTAAGCCGTTTCTCTAAACGTGAAAATGATTGGTGGACGATACGCCCTCTGGCAATGGACAGCGTGATTATGGATATAATAAAACCGGAAGTAAGAGCAGCCGTTTCCAGAGTACAGGCAAATGTCGATGTTGTATCACAATCTACCTATAGTTCTTATCTGACTTCGCTGGTGAATTTCCTGACTCGCCATTCCTTAAGCTCTCAATTTACCAGTGCAGCAAAATGGGCTGCAGATCAGTTGCAAAGCTTTGGTTATCAGGTAAAACTGTATCCAATCAATATTGGAGACGGCAATAGCTATAATATCGTGGCAGATCGACCAGGTAGTGAAAGTGGATCCTGTAAACTTGTGCTTGTTACTGCTCACCTGGATTCAATTAACATAAAAGGTGGAGCGGATGCACCTGCTCCAGGTGCAGACGACAATGCAAGCGGTGCTGCAGGAGTTCTGGAGATTGCACGCGTGCTTGCTGAGCGTCCTGCAAAAAATGACCTGCGACTTATCCTTTTTGGAGGAGAAGAGGAGGGACTTCATGGGAGCAAACAATATGTCAGCGGGTTGTCAAAAAATGAGCGCATCCGTATTAGTGCAGTTATCAATATGGATATGATCGCGACCTTAAATACCGCATCGAAAGCTGTCCTGCTTGAGGGTGATCCAGTTTCCCGGACTTTAATGGAAGAACTTGCAGGAGCCGCGGCCACATACACATCCCTGATTGTCCAGACATCAGAAAGCTCATTCGGAAGCGACCACGTACCTTTTATCGGTGAACTTATTCCCGCGGTTCTCACGATTGAGGGAACTGACAGCTCAAATCTCAATGTCCATACTGCTAATGATACTCTTGATCACATCAATTACGGACTCGCGCTGGACATTATTAGGATGAATCTCGCTGTTACTTCGAAGCTACTTGCTTGAGTAACTACTTGCTTGAGTAAGTAGTCTTGATAGTTCGAAAGTGCTTTGCTTTCTTTGCGAGAACCAGGAAAACATGGAAAATATACTAACTTTAAGATTAAAACACAAGTAATAATGTTTAAAATAATGCAAATAAAATAATAATTACGTGTAGATAAATTGTCATAATGGATAAAAAATATTATTCTAAGTGAGTGGGGTAAATGAAATGATTGGTATAGCAGCTGCTTTTGAAAAGGTGAAGATTCCGGAGACTGGGGAAACTTTTTCAACTGGTTGGCTTCCTCCATTGCCGGACTTGAGAGATTACACAGAAGGAACAACAGAAGAAGATGCCCAAATTCCTGAAATAACAAAAAAACTCGGGCTCCTGTCTTTCAAAAAGAAATCTAAAGCTTCTGAGCTGCATGCATCGGTAGACCTTAGAAGCTGGTGTTCGCCGGTTGAAAACCAGATGGATCTGGGTTCCTGTACTGCCCACGCAGGCGTAGGAGTGATTGAATACTTCCAGAGGCGGGCTTTTGGAAAGCACATCGAAGGGTCAAGGCTTTTTGTTTACAAGACGACAAGAAACCTGATGGGCGTTAAGGGAGACACCGGAGCCTGGCTTCGAGATACTATGGCAGCTCTTGTTCTTTGCGGGGTCCCTCCTGAAAAATATCACCCTTATACTGACAGAAAAATCCCGGGCCCGGCAGGGGAACCGACCTTTGATGAAGAACCTTCGAATTTTGTATATTCGCTTGCCGACGATTTCGAGGCCCTTAAGTACTTCTGCCACGACCCGCAGGGTATGAACATCCTGCCTTCAGATGTTCTTTTTAGCGTGAAAAAGTACCTTGCAGCAGGAATACCTTCAATGTTTGGTTTCTTTGGTTTTCCCTCTTTCAACGATACAGATGTAAAAGGCGGAATCCCTTTCCCAGGCCCCAAAGAACAGGCAATATGGGGTCATGCAGTCGTTGCTGTCGGATATGACGATGATATAAAAATCAAAAACACTCTCAGCAACCAGGAAACCACTGGCGCTCTCCTGATTCGCAACTCCTGGGGGACAGGCTGGGGAGATCAGGGATATGGTTGGCTGCCCTATGAATATGTCCTGAGTAAGTTCGCAGTGGATTTCTGGTCTCTTATCTCAATGAACTGGATTGACACAGGGAATTTCGGACTTAAACTCTGACGGTTCCACACCATTGAGGCACAGCCATCGGGGTTTAAAAGAGGTAATTGAGAACGTCTTCGATATGCAGTAACTCTATGCCAGTTCAGTAGTTAACATCCCGAAAACAAGATTTCATCCTCAGCAATGCTGTTTTGCAGCAGGATTGCAGCAGGATATCTAAAACACTGAACTATATCACAGAGGTTATAAGTTTATTTTTATACCACGTTTATATAAATACTCACATATGCCAGAAGAAAGCAAAACTGCCCGGAACTTCAAGGAACTTAAATGGAGTGACCTCCAGGATTGGGCTGGAGGGAAAGCAACTGCAAAGGGGATCAAGTATCAAGAAGAGGGTCGGGTGAAAGAAATCAAATGCACTTCCATAGGCAGCCTGGTCGCGCGGGTAGAGGGGACGATAGAGTATTTCACTGAAGTTTCCCTTGAAAACGGGAAATTGAGTTCTATCTGTACCTGTCCTGTCGGGTATGACTGCAAACACGGAGTTGCAGCTGTACTTGAATATCTTGACCTTATTGAACAGGGAGAAGATGTGCCGGTTGTTACTGAGGAAGACCCACTTATTAAAAGATCCAGAAGAGGATTTGCAGGAGCCGGAACTTCTGGAGCTTACCAGGTCGAAAAATCTTCACAGGTTCTCCAGGAATATCTAGAAAAGCTGGAGAAGCCGGAATTAATCCAGATACTGACAACGTTTGCAAAAAAAGATAACATGCTTGGCATATATCTGACAGACCGTCAGCACCTTTCATCTGAAAATCCGGAAGGAGTTATTGGAAATATCTATTCCGAGCTGGATGGGCTCTGGAGAGAATTAAAAAGTTTTGATTTCTGGTCTTACGAAAGCGAAGAAGTGCCTGATTTTTCAAAGTTACAGGTTCGGCTTGAAAGCCTCCTTGATTCAGGTCATCCTGATGAGATTCTTGATATCGGAAAAGAGCTCATGGACCGATATAATGAAATTGAGGAATATGACGAAGAAAGGGATATAGGAACACAAATCTCCGGCTGCATGGATGTGGTGTTCAGAGCCTTATCTCAATCCTTTCTTCCTGCACATGAGAAAATGCTTTATGCTCTTGATCTTGAGCTAAAAGATAATCACAGTATTCTTAATGAACCTGTTATCTGGAGAGAAGCCTATTCTCAGGAAGAGTGGAATCTATTTGCAGAAACCCTGAAAGTCAGGTTGCAAAAAGCTGAAAAAGAAAAAGAGAAAGAAACCGATATCCTGTACGAGTCATCCTGGGAACGAGATTATATTGTTGACAGACTTATCGATGCCCTGAGAAAAGCTGGGCGGTCGGAGGAGATTATCCCGATCTCCGAGCTCGAAGTCGAAATGACAGGCAATTATACGAGGCTTGTTAGAGAACTGCTCGATTCCGGGCAAAAAAAGAGAGCAGAAGATTGGATTTATAAAGGGATCAAAGAACTAAGAGAATATGACCCTGGCACTGCCTACGAGCTCTTGCAAACCCTTATTGAAATTAAAGAAAGCGAAGGAAACTGGCTTTTCATAGCTGCCCTTGAAACGGAAGATTTTTTCAGATATCCCCAACTTTCCAGTTATATTAAAATGCAGAAAGCAGCCATAAAAATTGGGAAGTGGCCGGAAATCCGAGAAGTTGCCCTCCAGTACTTGCGAACCGGAGAGTTACCCGTCCGCCAGTCCAGAACTACGGGGGAGTTTTCAATCATTCCGGGCATTCTTCCGGAATCAGGGCTGCTGGAAGTAAGCTCGTTAGAAAAAATTAAACCTCCTGTCCTTGATCTGTTGATTCATATAGCTATTCAAGAAAATGACGCTGATGAGGTAGTCCACTGGTATGAAGAGCTTAAAAAAAGCAAAGGTGCAGCCGAAATAGCCATACAATCTATCTTAGGAGAAGAAATTGCAAATGCTATTAAGGACAAGTACCCTGAGGTTGCGATTGAAATCTGGAAAACCATTGCAGAAGAATTGATCTCCAAGACAAAAGTAAACTCATATGAAGTAGCATCAATATACCTCCGAAAAATAAAGGAGACGCTGGAATCTATTGGAAAGAAAGAGGAGTGGGAAGTATATCTTAATCAGATTCGGAAAGTCAACAGGTTCAAAAAGAAGCTGCTTGAAATTCTAAATCGGTTGGATAAATCCCGAATTCTCGACAAGTGAAAAAGAACAAAAAGAAAACTTTGCTGGTAAAATGGGTTGGAACATTTATACATTCAAATTTTATATATTTAATATGACATAATTAAAAATAGGTTCAGGCTAACCTTGACTTCAGACGCATATAGAATGCCAGCAAAAGTCAATAAAGAAGAATGTACGGGCTGTGGAACCTGTGTGGACGAGTGTCCGGTAGAAGCAATCGTTATTGATGAGGACGAAGGTTGTGCAGTTGTCGATGAAGATGAATGTGTTGAATGCGGAGCCTGTGAAGAAGCCTGTCCCAATGAAGCCATAACGATCGAACAACTTGAATGAGTCGGAATTTCACGTTTTAAATAGATTCGACAAAATCCGATTATTCGGAAGAATGGGTACAAAGCTGATCAGTAAAGAAGAATCAATCAATGCTTGAAAGCCATTTCCCATTCCAATTTTCTACTTTGTAAATATCGCCGGTTTGCTCCGCTTGACGAAGGGAGGACTTTTGTTTCATACCCCATTGCCCTCAAAATCGGCTCAGATTCTCCTGATTTCTTGCCATTAAAAAGAACCAGCTTCAGGTTCGGAGCCATATCTTTTAGCATTGAAAATTGGTTTATTTCTTCTTCCTTTATTTTTGTGTCCTCGCTTCCTTGTCTTTTTCCGGCTTTGAAAACATCCCAGAGGCCTATTTTATTGCGTTTCAGGATCTCAAGCCGATTTTGATAATCCATGCTCTGAAGGTCTTCTCCGATAATACTGCCAAGCAGCCTCCAGAAATCATTGCCTGGATGCCCGTAGTATTGATGCTTCCTTATAGAAACGTCTCCTGGGAGAGACCCGATAATCAGGATTTCGGTATTTTCGTCAATGACTGGTGGGAAACCTTGCTTTTTCATTCTAAAGAATCTGGAACTTACGATTATTTCTAACTTTGGGAGCAAAAAAACTAAACTGATCAAAAACTAAACTGATCAAAAACTAAACTGACCAAAAACTGAACTGATCAAAAACTGAACTGATCAAAAACTAAACTGATTAAAAACTAAACTGATCAAAAACTAAACTGATCAAAAACTAAACTGACCAAAAACTGAACTGATCAAAAACTGAACTGATCAAAAACTAAACTGATTAAAAACTAAACTGATTAAAAAACTAAATTAGTTGGAAACTAAACGGTTTGAAAATTAAATTGATTAAAAAATTAAATTTGAGTTATTTGTTCGGACAGGTCTTTGTAATAGTTAAAAAGTTCCTGTCCCCAGACAAGGGCGCTTTTCTCGAAACTTACCATCTCATGGTTATAGTACCTTCCTTCTTTAGAGATCATGGATAAGGAGATAAAGCGATCTGTAACAATGCTGGAAGCGAGCTCAATTTTATGGTCACAGACAAAAAGGTGCGTATTTTCCATGTTTAAGAACTCTTCCACATCTGCCCTGTAGTCGGAAACTAGTTTTTCACATATTTGCCTTTCAAGAACAAGCGAAACCTCAATGCCTCTTTTTGCAAGGTCCAGATATAGACTCGGATATCCGGGGCGGAAAATTGAAGAAATCTCCATGACTGTCCTGGACTTGTAAAGAGGGTCCATAATTTCAGGAGGGTAATCAAAAATGTGGGTTTTCTCAGGTAAAAGCTCTTTACAGCTACCAAGTTCTCCAATTCGGTCCAGCAAGTGAGGAGGAAGAGTCCGCAAATTCTGCCTTGCCCAGTATTCATGGTTTTCGTCGAAGACCCGAAAAGTGGAGAGAAGAGGTTCCATTTTTGGGACAATAAGCTTTCCTCTTACAGAAAGACAATAACTGTCCCCTTTTTGCACCAGCAGCCCTTCTTTGAGAAGGATTCGGATCTGGGCCATTATAGGACTGGAACTGACTTTAAGCCCTTTCTTAATTTCTTCAATTGTCTTTGGCCCGTCCTTCAGGAGTAAAAGCAAATTTTTCCTCTTGTCCGAAAAAAAAATTGTATCTATTAACTGAAGTTCTGTACTCATTCAATATAACCTCCGGAAAGGGATTCTGAAGCGATTCTGAAATGTGGTTGGAGATTCGACTGATGGTTTACACCTGAACAAACTGCCTTACCAACCGCTTACAAATTGCCTTATATATGTTCTTGCCAGCTGGTTTCTCTATTTATCAGTGCAGGCTGAACATCATGGATTCCGGAAAAGCTTCGCTTTCGGCTGTACCAATAAAATTATCGATACATTGCTCGTTCTCGATCTGCCAGGCTCTTGATTTATAGAACTCAATAAGCTCTTTTGCCCAGATTATGGCCTCAGGTCCGGAACAGGACATATACTCGTAATAAAATCTTCCATTGCTGTCAAAGAGAGAAATTATCATCCCACGGTCTGAAACCATAAGTTCAGCCAGCTTGACCCCGTCATTACATACAAAAAGCTCGGTGTTTTCCAGCGTAGCAAGTTTTCTTATCTTCTTTTCATAATTCTGCATAATTTTTTCGAGTACCGACTCAGTGAAAATAAGGGTAATATCTGACTCCAGCCTTCCAAGCCTTGTGTAAAGGGGAAGAAACTCAGGCCTATAGAAAGACGAAAATACCATCAGATAACGTGATGAGGAGAAAAAATTCAAAAGTTCAGTACTCGGCTCAAAAATCTGGCTAGGATCGGGTTCAACCAGCTTGCAGTCCTTCAGGTCTCCTATTCTGTCGAGGAGATACTTAGGAATTCCACTCAGGTCGTGTTCGATCCAGTAATTATCTTGTTCGAGTAAAGTAAGGACATTGACAAGGGACTGAACTTTTTTAAAGACCTGATCTCCCATATCTGTCAATTCATAGCTGCCATTTTTTTGAATAACAAGGTTACTGTCTGTAAGCCGTTTGATCTGGGGTAAGATAGCCGTGGGAGAAACATCAAGAAGGGTCTTAATTTCTTCCATTGTTCTTGGTTCCTCTCCCAAGAGTAAAAGGAGGTCTTTTCTTTTCTGGGAACGAAATACTACATCTATTAACTCGTGTTGCATTCAAACCACTTCTATCGCGTTTTTGTATTAATATAGAATCTCTGTATCATGTGACACTAAAGTCTCCGCACAAAGACAGATGTAAATTCTACCTTCAGTCTGCTTTATACGACCTGAATAGGAAGAAGCGTTTGTGCCATTATTGAGATTCGATATATCCATTTATATAAAAGAGTTTGGATTAATAATTTTAAACGCGAAGGCATCTTGTAGATATAATTCAAAAAGTCTTAAACTAATTTCAGGCACTCATAAAAACGATAGCATTAAATGCATTTTTAAATTTTTACTGCCTTAAATGACAGAATAATCAAGTTGTATAAAATTGAAATAGTAGAGTACGATCATTGAAATTTTTGATAGGCTTTATCTTAATAATCTCATTGTTTAAACAATTTTATCATGTTTCTCCTCACGAATCTAAAACTTCCGGAATCCAAATAATATTTAAATGTATTACAGATTTACCTCAAAAATTTAAGGGCTGTATCTCATGAAAAACGGGCACATAAAATTTCAGGGCAAAATGCTCTGTAATGGATTCAAAATTTCAGACCTCTTATTGTCCTGTAAAAATCAGAAAAAAATTCCCGTCGGTTATGGTATATGTGATAATCTCCCCTAATAATGCTGTAAAGACGTGTCAGCATTAGCAGACACGCGAATTAATCAAAAAGGAAAAGTTCCGGTGAGAAGGAGAAAATTCTTTCGCTGGTAGACTCTGAGTAAAATCTAGAGATCAAATCCTGTAGAACGGATGAACTGTAGATTTCCAGGTCTTAATATCCTCGAAAGAAAAGACTTCACGGAGGTAAAGCCGGAACATCATGACACCGAACATGTCCGGGACTGCAGACCCGGCAACGGTAGTGACCTTTTTGCCAAAAACCAAAACGGAGGTTTAAAAATATGTTGGACTTTACAGAGGCAAGTCTGAAAAAGGTTTTAACCAGATACAACGTGGCTCTGGAAAAGGCATTGACGCCTGAAGAAGCCGCAGAAGAACTCTATCCTAAAGATGAACTTATCTACCCTATCGCAAAGGCCATCTTTGAAGGAGAAGAAGATGACGTTATCGAGGGGCTCCAGGCCGCAATCGAAGCTGGTAAGGACCCAATTAATCTTATCGATGACGCTCTTATGGTCGGTATGGGAGTTGTCATAAGACTTTATGATGAAGGTGTAATTTTCCTCCCCAACGTCATGATGTCTGCTGATGCCATGCTTGAAGGTATCGAGTATTGTAAGGAACACTCTGGTGCTGCTCCAAAAACCAAAGGAACCGTTGTCTGCCACGTCGCAGAAGGTGACGTTCACGACATTGGAAAGAACATCGTTACAGCTCTTCTCAGGGCAAATGGCTACAATGTAGTTGACCTTGGAAGAGATGTACCTTCAGAAGAAGTTCTTGCTGCAGTCAAAAAAGAGAAGCCAATTCTGCTCACAGGTACTGCCCTCATGACAACCACCATGTATGCATTCAAGGAAGTTAATGACAAGCTTCTTGAAAACGGAATAAAGATTCCATTCGCATGTGGTGGCGGTGCAGTTAATCAGGACTTCGTATCCCAGTTTGCACTTGGTGTATATGGTGAAGAAGCCGCTGATGCCCCCAAGATTGCTGACGCAATCATTGCAGGTACAACAGATGTCACAGAACTAAGAGAGAGATTCCACAAGCACTGAGGTGAGTAAAATGGCAGCAAAAAGATACACTTCAATGGCATACGCAAGCGCAGACGAAATGACTTTCGGCGTATCCAAGTACCCTGTAAAGGCAGGTCTTGACCTCGAGATCGGTGCAGGTTACACTATTCCTGAAATTAATTATGCTCCTAGACCTGAAGCTGGTGCATCCAAGGAAAAACTCGTAAAGGAATACGAGAGGATCACCACTGACATTATGGAGAGAATGGTTCAGGTTGGTTTCCCAGCAGTTATCCTCGAAACCGAACACGTTCAGCAGATGTCCAACAACCCTTCCTGGGGAGCAGAAGTTGCACACGCCCAGAAAACCATTATGGAAAAATACCATGATGAATACGGTATAAAATGTGCACTTCGCCACACCATTGGTGACATCCGTGAGAACAGAGAATTCATGCAGCTCAGAGGCGACAAATACTCTGTCTTCCTTGAGGCCTTCGAACAGTGTGCCGAGAGTGGTGCAGACCTGCTTTCTGTAGAGAGCATGGGTGGTAAGGAAGTTTTCGACTATGCAGTTCTCAGGAACGATGTCCCCGGTATGCTCTACGCAATTGGATGTCTCGGCTCCATTGACATGGAAATGATCTGGACCGACATCTCCAACATTGCAAAGAAGACCGGCACTGTTTCTGCAGGTGACACAGACTGTGCACAGGCAAACACTGCAATGTTCATTGGTGGTGGACTGCTCAACAAGAACCTCGCTCACACAATTGCAATTCTGGCCAGGGCAATCTCTGCTCCAAGGTCCCTTGTTGCATATGAAGCAGGTGCAGTAGGACCCGGAAAAGACTGCGGATATGAAAACATCATCGTCAAAGCCATCACAGGTATGCCGATGACCATGGAAGGTAAAACCTCAACCTGCGCCCACTCTGATGTAATGGGTAACCTGGTCATGCAGTGCTGTGACTGCTGGTCCAATGAATCTGTTGAGTATCACGGTGAATTCGGCGGTACAACTGTCCAGTGCTGGTCTGAAACCCTCGCATACGACTGTGCCCTCATGAACACCGCTCTTGAAACCAAGAACGAAAAAGTTCTCAGGGACCTTATGATGCTCTCTGACAGATACAGAGACCCCCAGGCATATGTGCTTGCATACGACAATGCATACAGAGTCGGTCAGGCAATTGTCAAAGACGGAGAAAACATCTACCTCAGGGCAAAGAACGCTGCAGTCGAATGCTGCAACATTGTCGAAGAAGGTGCAGCTGGCAAGCTCGAGCTCTCCAGGTTCGAAACCAAAGCCCTCGCAGACGCAAAGGCAGCTCTCTCAGCTCTTCCAGACGACATGGACAAGTTCATGGACGACTGCTTCACAAAATACAAGAATGAAGTTAAAGTCTTCCTGCCGGAGAACTACGGCCTTTAAGCCGAACCCTCCGGTTCTCTTTTTTTTTAAATTTGTTTTAAATTTGTTTTGAATCTCCATAATTCTTAATATTTCTGGCTGTTTTGTTTTGCATGGTTTTGTCGTTTTCTTCTGTTCTGAGTTCCTGTGTAATTCAATTTTGCATGTACGCGCTTCACTTTTATTCATAGAATTTATAATCACAAGCGTTTCCCCACTTGACCACACTTCACAATGTTTTAGCTCAAGCTTTTTTTAAAGAGTTGCGGTCACGCCGACCATATTGTTGTTGAGGTTTTCGGTCAGGCCTTTTCAAAAAAAGCTTGCAGAACTCGGGCGAGATGTTACCCTAATTAATAGACCGATAAAAAAAGAAAGTAATATATAGAACAACATAATAAAAATAAAATAATCAATGTCGAAATATCGTGCAATTAAATTTGAGGAACAGAATATTTTTTCAGAGCATGAGAATATATCTTTTCAAAACATAAGAATATATTTAATTTAATAATTACATAGAAAAAAAGAAAAAACATATATACATTAGTGGAGTATCGATAATTAGTAGCGTGGGACAAAAAAATATACCATCAGACAAAAAATATACGAACAGACAAAAACCGTGCCATCAGTAAGGAGTTAAAATAATTCTCCCATGTTACTTTTTCTTCCTTTAATTTTGAACTCTTAAAATGATCCCGTTTTAGGGTTAATATGTTTCATTTATGTATGGAAGCTGTTACAGTAGTTCCTCAACAATTTCTAAAGCTGAATTTTTGATCTGTTTTTCCAGGAGAACTCTATCAGGTTGTGTATGAAATAAGCACTCGAAATGACCAGGTTTGTGAATGCTCAATTTACATACTGATTTTGAATACATTACTAATTTTCGATTATTTAGACGGATCAGGAATTATCCGCAAATTCTTTGAAAAAAGCCCGGAATATAGAATTAAAAATCGAGAATTAAGGAGAGAACAAAGAGAAATAAATGTACTTTTAAGGGGGACGGATAAATGAAAATAATTATTCTGATATGTGGAGAAGGGCTTGGTCATACCAGCCGGTGCCTTGCGTTGGGAAAAGAACTCCTTTCTGGCGGACACGAAGTGCATTTCGGAGCATATGGATATTCAAAGGAGCTGGTCGAAAAAACAGGGTATTCGGCACATGAAATCCCTTCAGAAATAAAGCTGATCGGAAAAGCTGGAGCCCTGGATCTTACAAGTTCAATTGAGGCTACCCTTAAAAGTGCTGACATTTTAGGAGGACCAAAACTCCTTAAACTGATCAAAGAGATTGGTCCTGATGTCGTTATTTCGGACAGCTATTATCTGGGAACTCTCGCTGGTTTTACACTTAGAATTCCGGTATACCTCATCCTGAACCAATCAAATATGGAAGAGTTTTTCAAAAACCGTGGAGTATCCTTGAGGCTTCTTGGAGAAGTGACCAGAAAGTTCTATACCCAGATTTTTGAAAAAGTAGATAAAATAATTATTCCTGATTACCCGCTTCCTTATACCGTTTGCAAGAAAAACCTTAATTTTCGGGGTAGAGTTCAGGAAAAGCTATTCTTCAGCGGTCCCCTTATAAAAGAAAAATACGAAGATGTGGAGTCAATTCCCCTTAAGAAACCACATATTGTTTCACTTATAGGGGGCTTCGGATACAGAGAGCCTATTTTCAGAAAGGTGCTTGAAACAGCAAAACTTGAGTCGTCCATTAATTACACCCTGATTTCAGGTCCTTCCCTCGATCCCTCAAACCTGGTTGGCCTGCCAGAAAATGTACAGATTCTTAAGTTCATAAAAGATACATATCCATACCTGAAAAGTTCTGATGCAGTAATAGCTCCAGGAGGGCACAGTACTATGATGGAAGCCCTGAGCTTTGGGATTCCTATCCTTTCTTTTCCTGACAGGGGGCATAGTGAGCAGGAAAATAATGCTGAAGTAATCGAGGAAGAAGGCTACGGAAGGATGCTCAGCTATTCCACGCCTCCTGAGGTCGTACTCGAATGTATTCGGGAAGTCCTTGAGGAAAAAAGATACAGGAATAAAACCGAAAGGCTACGAAGACTTGCCAGAGAACTGGACGGGCCTCGTGCTGTAAGAGAAATGCTTGAAAAAGATTGTAATGAGAAAATTTTGTGAAAAGCCTCTTCAGTTTCCGCAATACTTCTACAAATCCTGCATAATGAAGGAAGTGATCAGGAAAAACCATGATCACTTTTTAATATCACTTTTTAATATCACTTTTTAATATCACTTTGGAATGAGATTCTTCAGATACTTGAAAAGGGCAGCATGGTTTTCGAGCACAAGATCCGCATGCTCAATCTTTTCAGGTTCAAGCATACCTGTAACTGCAACACAGTAAATCCCTGCCCTCTTGGCGGCGGTTATCCCCAGAGGTGCATTTTCAATTACCATGCACTCGTTTTTTGCCAGGTCAAGTTTCTCAAGGGCTTTAAGGTAAGGGTCCGGGTCCGGTTTTCCGCGCTCAAGGTCACTCCCGGTAATTATGACATCAAAACAGTTAGAGAAATACTTATTGACAACTTTATTTACGGTATCAGTATGTGACCCTGAGACCAGAGCGAGCTTGAAATGCCGTTTCAATGCCTTAAGGCAGTCCGGGATACCTTCATAAGGCTTTATCCGATCAAATTCGAGAATTTCACGTTTCTTTTCAGGCAATTGCTCTAAATGCCAGGGTTCAGGCTCCTTTCCGGCCTCTTCGAAAATTGATTTAATTAATCTTTTGTTGTTTGAGCCTTCGAGCTCATAAATGTCTTCTCTGGTAATGTTAATACCAATTTCCTTGAAGGTTTTAACCCAGGCATCGGCCTGGAAACGCATGGAATCTATAAGAACTCCGTCCACATCAAAAATTATTGCTTTTAACATCTATTTAATAGATTGTTATAATCTATAATAAATATTATGAAAAATAAAGTTCTATAATATCTCTATAGAGATCTATTAGGTTGTGATACCCTGATTATTTTTTGAGCAGATTTTTCATTTGAAATACTTCTCGTACAGAATCCCTCCCAGCCAATATCCTAAGAGGGCAAAAAGGAGTGTGCCCGGAACATAAATAGAGGACCCTAATCCCTTAACAGAAAATAATATATTGAAAAATAAAATATAGGAAATTAAGAAGAGAAAAAAGCCAATTATCTCAAAGTATATTTTTGCTGGTTTCAAGTTTTATCTGAGCCCCCTCTCCCCAATCCATAAACTTATAAATCACAAGATCTGGCTTGTTGAACTTTACTTCCTACTTTCTTTCTACTTTCTTTCTACTTTCTTTCTACTTTCTTTCTACTTTCTTTCTACTCTTTCTACTTTTTTCCACTCTTTTTACTTTCTTTCTCCGCCTTACTTGCCTTCTTCTCCTTCTTTCTTGAAATTAAGAGAAATGGAGTTAATGCAGTAGCGTTTTCCGGTTGGTGAAGGTCCGTCTTCAAATACATGGCCCAGGTGGCTTCCGCAGCGAGAACAGACTACTTCTATCCTGTTCATGAAATAACTGGTGTCTTCTTTGAGCCTTACCCTGTCACTGGAAATAACGTCAGAGAAACTTGGCCAGCCGGTTCCGGACTCAAATTTGGTGTCCGAGGAAAAGAGCTCCTGCCCGCAGGCAGCACAGGTGTAAACTCCTTTTTCCTTGTTATAGTACAGGTTGCCGGAAAAGGGACTTTCCGTACCTTTCTTTCGCAGGACGTGATATTGTTCAGGAGTAAGTACTTTTTTCCATTCTTCTTCAGATTTTTCACCCACTTTCTGTTCCATGTGTGAACCCCCTTTGTATATGATTTAGTTGTTCCAGCGATATTACTATTTTTTGAGTCCTTTATATTTCTTGCAGCAGTCTTTGAAGTTATCGTTTTTAAACAAATTAACCCTGGAAAGTTTACTCTGCCTTTTTATTTTCTAGTTCATCGATTCCAAAGTATGTCAGAAATGAATTTTTTGAAAACCACTGAAAGCACGGAAGACACGGAAATCAATAGTAAAGGCGTTTTTCTTCCGTGCTTTCCGTGTTTTCCATGGTTGTAATATCCAGATCGAATCACATGCGTCAGGCTGCGTTCTGTTTTCCCTCCGGAATTTGGATTGGGGCAGGTCTGATATGGAGCGGTTAAAGCCAAAAAAGAGCCATTGAGCGTGGGAAAGTGCTCCTCAAGATTGGTTTTGGGCTCTTTATTCTGGTTTTCGTAATTTTCAAGCTTTTTTTCCAGTATAAGCCGATTTGAAAGCTCAATACTTTAATCTGGCCTATTTAAGGCTATATGCTCTTAAAAGCCTTTAAGAAATATAGTTTTTAGATCCTTCTTGACTTATTCATTCAGAGAAGGCTTGTAATTCCTTTCTTTCTGTAATGCCGTAACTTACAGTTATTTCCAGTAAAAATACGGCTAAAGAATAGTATTTTTGGACAGAGCTCCCTGTAAGTATTTGCCTGCAAGATCTCATCTCAAAAAGTTTTTAATATTTTGGATAACAATTTTCATTTGAAATTTTCGTTTAGTGATATAACTGGAGCTTTCACAATACATAGCCAGGGGAGATTATACGTGCTCCTCACCAAAATTTGCGGTTTTTAGGAAGGTTAATTGGATTTTAACCTGAAAATAAATGGTAATTTTTTTGGAAACACTACTATCTTAGTTAATTGTCTGAAAAAAGGAGGAAGAAGTTCCAGTTTGGTAGTGAATTTAAGAGGACCCTATTACTCTTATTCAGTTAAAAACTCCGAGGTAAGGCATCAGTTCTTATGCTGCTCTTTAAAACCCTGATTCAAAATGAGCTAGAATAAAAACTCGAAGCAAACATACTATGAGTATGTACTCCATGACTCAGCTCTTCGCTTCTATCAGGATATGAGGGTGCCTAAAAGGAACGATGTCAAAAGAAAAGGGACAAAGGTATGAGGAAGATAGAGATATGACCGGAAATGAGAAGGGAATGATAAAACGGCTTGAAAGGGCAGGAAAAGTAAGATGGGAAAAAATATCGATTGGGAAAATGAAAGGAAAAGTGAGCGTAACCAAGCCTGCAGGGACTTCTGTTTTTCTCCTGGGAATCCTATTGCTGGCTGTGGTGATGGCTGAAAGCGGATGTACGGACTATGATTGCGAACGTGGCTCAGGAAATGTGGAAACTATAACCCGTAGCATTGAACCTTTTCACAGCTTGGATTCACGTATTTCAGGAAACGTATTTATTGAGCAAGGGAACAGCAGCCTTAGAATTGAAGCAGAAGATAATATCCTGCCCCTCCTGGAGACCAGCGTGGAAAACGGAGTTCTGGTAATCAATGCGAAAAAATGCATCCGCCCCCAGAAAACTATTAAGATCTATGCAGGGATGGAAGAAGTCCGGAGCCTTTCCCTCAGTGGCTCGGGGGATATTATAGGAACTACGCCGATTGATTCCGAAAACCTGGATCTCGCAATCACAGGTTCAGGTAATATCAAACTGGAGACAAATGCCAGCTCTCTGAAGAGCCTGATTTCCGGTTCTGGGGGTGTCCTCCTGAAAGGCAATGCCTCTTCACATGAAATAAATATAGAAGGTTCGGGAAGTGTTGATGCTCCTGAACTCAGGACCGAGGTGACCAGAGTAAGTATCAGGGGTGCGGGAAATGCAAATGTCTACGCGGACCGGAAACTTGACACTAATATAAGCGGAAGTGGAAATGTATTCTATAGAGGGAACCCGGAAGAGTTCAACACGCAGGTTTCAGGCAGCGGTAAAGTCACAAATAAAGGCAGATAAATTAAAAGCAGATAAATCATCAAGTAAAAAATTAAGTAAATGATTGGATAAAAATCCGTCACGAATTCTTAAATTAAATTATCCATTTCAATTTTTGCTGAACTTTACTCGTGCCTTAGTGAGTCCACAGGCTTCATTTTTGCGGCTTTTCTTGCAGGGTAGACTCCTGAGACAAAGCCCACGAAAACGGCTACGAAGAATCCGGCCGCAATGAGGCTGAAAGGAAAGACGACAGGAAGTTTGAGGAGGGTTTCAACACTGTATGCACCTGCGATCCCAACCGTACTCCCCAGGAGGCCCCCGAAAACTCCGAGCAGGATTGATTCTATCATGAAAAGAAAAAGAATGTCAAAGCCTGTAAATCCAAGAGATTTGAGCACTCCTATCTCCCTTGTCCTTTCAGTTACGCTTACGAGCATGATATTCATGATTCCTATTGAGCCAACCAGCAGTGAGATTAACGCAACGGCCGTCAGGAACGAACTTAGAGCTGCCGCCATCATATCCGTCTGTTCCAGTACCTCTGCCTGATTGACAATGATATAAGGGCGGGAATCTTTATCTTCAAGTTCCCTTTCAGAAATCCCGAAATTTCTGGCAAGACGCTCGTCGACCTCATCCGAAGTCTCCTGAACTTTTGCGGGGTCATCAGCCATTGCAAAAGCCCCGCCATAATCTTTTTCTCCAAGGATCTCGTTCATGACATCGATTGGGATAAGAACGGCTTCGTTGTCATTGTACGCCTGGATAACAGTGTTCTCCGGGTTCTGGATTATTGCCTTAACTTTAAAGGTCTTTGTAACTTTTTCGTCTTCTCCTACCCTGAATGTTATGTTTATGGAGTTCCGGGCCGAGATGTTCCGGTCGAATTTCTCGTTTGCAACCTTGTACCCGATAACTGCCACATACCCGTCGTTGTCAGTGATAAAATCTCCTTTCTGAAGCTTTGTGTTTGCCACCTCATCATAGGATTTCCCTACGCCGCTAACCATAATATTTTTGGTTTCGGACATGTACGTGACTTCTGCAGTTTGTGATTTCAAAGGAGAAACTCCCGAAATCCCGGGTGTGTTCTCAACGATCTTCAACTCATTGTCGTAAAAAAGTTTGGGCTGCATCCCCTGAATATAAATGAAATTCGATCCTATATTGGTCACTTCATTCGTAAAATGCTGGTTGAAACTTGCCCCAAGAGACACATTTGCAATTACAGCTGCAACTCCTATGACGATTCCAAGCACTGTAAGGGTCGAACGCAGCTTTGCACTTTTAATGCTTCCAAAAGCGAGTTTTCCTGCACTGAAAAGGTGGATCATAAATGGAGCTCCGTTTTACAGATTTTATAAGGACAGGTTGGAGGAGTGTAAAATTATGAACTCAGATAAAATCCATTTTTTTCTTAAACTTTCTTTAAATGAATCTCTCAAACATATAAATTCTACTAAAAAGGGTATCTCGATAATTAGCTCTGTACTTTTTATAAAAATTATTTAATATTGGTTCGAACTTTTTCAAATTGAGAGGAGATTTTTACCGTCAAATCTGAAGTAATCAATCTTGCTTTCGGGCAGCCCAATGAAGGAAAGCTCGTTGAATACCTCCGTAAAAACCCGAAATTTGTTCCCGAACTATCACTTGTAGCTTAATTTGATGGAAAAATAGCCTGGCATATTCTCTTTTTCTCTGTAGTAATCAAACTCAGGTACGGGAAAAAATGATTTCAATTGCTCCAGTTGCAGTTTTACCTGAATTTCAGACGCAGAGGACAGGAGGTGGACTCCTATGAGAAGGGTGAAAGCGTGCAAGCGGCTTGGATACGATTTCATTATTGTGTTGGAGCTTTGATCTTTTCCATCCAAATCTGGAAGTTCAGACTTTGCTGAAAAGAGATGAACAGAAAAAGATATGAAGTCTTAAAATTAAACTCCATATAGGTAATTAGATTGATATGCAGGTAATTAAATAATATTATATTAAACAGCTAGTTAATGCTAAAGTTGCCCGGCCACGAATTATTCACGTGTAAGTAAAGTTTTTTGTTTTAAGAGGGAAGGCATTTATTTTCAGGAAGGAGTGCATTTTCTTGCTTAAAGACAGAGTATTCGACAGACTTTCAGATGCAGGTTTCAAGATCCGGAATAAATCCAAATCCAGAAAGGCTTCATCACGTGAAGCTATCTTTGGGTCCAGTCCTATAATTGATGCTGATTTCGTTGAGATAGATGACGTTGAAGTAAATAACGTTGAAGTAGGTAACTTTGAAGTAGATGACGTTGAAGTAGATGACATTGAGGCAGATAAGGAATTTTTCAGCGATTCGAACTCATCTCATGAAGCGGATTCAGAACCAATCGACTCGGACCTTCTGGAAAAACTCAGAGAATACCTTAAAACGAGGTCTGAGGAGGAGATTTTGGAGATCTTTAGAGAAGTCCGTAAAATTCTGGAGAGCCGAGGCTCTGAAAATGATTTCCGAAAGGCATCTGGAGAGGAGATCCCTATTAATCAAAGAGCAAGACTAAAAAAGATCTCACAGAATGCTTTCAAAGTCTTTCTGGAAACGGCTTCCTATGGAAGAAAACAGATAATAAACGCCTCAAAAGTAGCTTCCTCAAAAGCCTCAACAATAGCATCCGAAGGAAAAGAATCAATAATTGATTCCTCGAAAAAGATAAACGAAAAATGGAATAACCTGAGTCCCAGAGATCAAAAAATCATTTCCGAATTAATTGTTGCAATGATCGAGATTGGGCTGCTTAAAGGAGCCAGCCGGAGTAAACAGGCTGCATTTTCCGTCCTTTCAAGCATATCCAGGCGCCAGACCCCAGCACGGAAAGACCTGGAAGATTTTGGAGAAGGTCTGCAGAAACTTTTTAAGCGCAGGCATTAAAGTACGAAGGACAAAAAATATCTACAGTGCGAAATACCAAAAACATCTTAATAAATACCACGCAGTCAAAAATGCTAGAGAATCAAAAATATCCGGGAACTTATATCTGGAAACTTATATCCGGAAACTTATATCCAGGAACTTATATCCAGGAACTTATATCCAGGAACTTATATCTGGAAACTTATATCCGGGAACTTATATCCGGGAACTTAAAACCTGTAAGGTTTGCTTATAGCTTTCACAAAACTTGCAGGGCTTTCTGCAACATCCCAATTTTCGGCATTCCCTATGAGATATGTGTGATCCGAAATCTGTTGCAGTCCGCCAGCATCATAATTTCCGATAATCAGGGAAAAGATCCTGGCTCTTCTTTCGGCTTTTATCTCATTCCATTCCCTAATAAGGGGTTTTTCTGAGAGTTCTGAATAACCATCGGTAAGGAAAAGAAGATCAGCTCCCTCGAAGGATTTTTCATTTTTCATAGCCTTAAGGCCTGCGCGAAGTGCGGTATTAAAATCGGTGCCGCCGCCAAAAGTAAACTTCAGGAACTCCAGAAACTCCTCCCCCATGCGCTTTTTATTCGTAAGTTCAATTTCAACGGTCTGCCACTTAGAGGAGAAGAGAATCACTTTAACATCCCTGCTTTCTGTTAACATTCTTCTCGTAACTGCCAGAACTACGGCTTTTGCAAGAAGCTCTGGGCTTCCCCGCATCGATGCCGAGGTGTCTACAAGGGCGACTACAGGCCCTTTTCTCTTTTTTCCTGCATTATCCGAGTTCCAGTTTTCTCCTTTTAGCTGGTAGGTCAGGAGTTTTCCTTCAAGCATATCAGCATAGAATTTACGCTTCAATAGGGGATTTTTTAGCTTTACGGTTTCTGCTGGAAGTAATGTCTGGATATCTCCCGATAAAGTGACCGAATGGACTTCGCTTTTACTGTACGGAGATAAACTCAGCTTTTTTGAACCGTATTCAAGTTCGATTCTTCCGACCTGCTCAAGAATTTCGTGAATAGACGAGCTCTTTCTAAGAAGTGCGGCGTATTTTTCAAGGTTTCCGAAGTATTCTCTGTGGAGAGCCCTCAAGGAGTAATCCCATGCTCTGCCCGGAAAGAGCATTGAGAGAATTTCCAGCATTTCAAGGTGGTCTTCAAGCACAGGGATAAGCTCTTCAATTTTTACAGCGATGCTTTCTTCTATAACAGAATCAAGAGCTTCTCCTGCCTTTTCTGAAGACATAAAGTTCAGAGTCATTGAAGCAAGTCTTTCGGACCCCGCAGTATTTCCAGTCTGAATATCTGGATTTTCCCAGGTCTCATGCTCGAGGTCTTGCAGAGAACTTCCCTCTTTGAGAGAATTTTCCTGCTGGAAGGAACGCTCCTGTGTAAGAGAATTTTCCTGTGTAAGGGAACTTTCCTCTTTGAGAAAATTTTCCTGTGTGAGGGAACTTTCTTGTTCGAGGGGACTTTCCTGTCTTCTTTCTTGAGTTGCCTGTTGATTGGATGTGTTAGGATTTTCCTGCAACCAGGAATTTTCTTCAAGATCTCTTATTCTGTTTCGTTCCCAAGCCGATTGAGTTTCATCGATTAGCTTCCTCAGGGCTTTAAGGCTTTTTTCCAGGTTTCTTGCGAACTTTTTTGAAAATTCAGATTCCAACTTTCCATAGTCATCCAGAAGTGTAAAAATTTCTTCAAGCAGGGCCCTGAGTATAAAAACACCTGCCAGGTTGTTGGCTCCTGCAAGAGTTTTTATTTCAGCCCAGACCCCAAAATCCCTTAAGCCTAGAAATATTGGATAAAAAGCTCCAAATTTACTCATAAACAGCTTTACATCTTTTATTTCGTATCCCTCTTCTGAAAAGAGCTCATAAACAAGAATTTCCGCAATTTCTTCCCTGACTTGCCTTGGTATTTTTCGTGGAGTTGCCAGGACACCCCTGAGCTCAATATTCAATATTGTGGAAGGATTGAAGGCGTGGCTAAACGATAAAGATGAGCCTAATCTGTGAATGCCCTCGAAATCTTCTTTCCGCTTTTTTAATTCCTGCATATTTTTCCTTTTCCGGAAATTCTCCTAAGTTTTAGGAGTTTTTGATAAGTTTTAGGAGTTTTATAGTTAAGTTGTCTTCTTATCTATTATATTTCAGAGAAACTCTTCAGCCATATTTTAGAATTTTTCAGCCATATTTTAGAGTTTTTCATCTATATTTCAAAGGTTTTTCAGTCATATTTTAGAGTTTTTCATCCATATTTTAAAGGTTTTTCAGCTATATTTTGGAGATATTCAGGTTTCAGCTATCTCTTCTGCTTTTTCAATGGTTACATCAAATACCCTGGGTTTTTCAAGCAGGAGCCTTACCTCGTTTAGACTGCTTGCAATCTCGTAAACATCGGTATTTTTGGAGCGATATTTCATCAGGATTTCCTGGCTGTCCTGCCCTGAAACCCAGAGATTTTCTCTCAGGGTGTTCTCAAGCGCTTTTTCTTCTTCCTGGATTTGCCTTCTGAAATAGTTCAGTCTTTCTTCCAGATTTTCGTACTCTTTTTCATAGAGCTTCTTATCTCCGTAATCAAGGCTGATCTTGAATTCAAACCCGTATTTTCTGCGGAATTGTTCTGCCAGGGACTCAAAGTTCAGGGAACTGTTGACATTGCTGTAGTCGAGCCCGAAACTGTAAGAATGGGTTGGAAATTCGGTATGGTGTTTTAGCAGGTCAAGGGCATTGTCGAATGTGAGGTTCCTCTGCGCTTTGACCCCTGAAAACCTTGAGCTTTTCAGGCTGCCTGTTGTCCTTCTTTCTTCTTCGTAGCACTTATTACAGGCTACGAGATCCGGAAGTTCCTGCTGCAAACAACTGTAAATGGAATTTTTCAGATCAAGGACATCCAGTTTCAATTTGCCAGTATCCGTGCCCCCTGAAACAACCCTGTCCAGAATAAGTTTCCTGATTGCTTCTTTCTGTTCCGGTACTTCCCAGAGTACGTGCTGTAGCAGGACAGCAGTCATCCGGTCTACACTGGTATGCCCGTTTACGACTGAAGCTACCCTGAGTACATTTACAATTTTCTTCCAGCGCCTGTCCGATACAAAAATATTTGAGTTCCTGAGTTCTCTTCGGAGTGCCTTTATAATTGACCGAACCTCGGGATCAACAGGGAGGTCTCTTGCTCTCTTCTGGGTTTCCTTTATATCTTCTATGCTGAGTTTCGTTGAGGGTACGAAATCTTCGGTGTTTTTGAAGATCAGGTCTTCAAGGTTCTCTTCGTGCTGAATATAATCCACCCTGTACCTGAACAAAAAACGGTCGTAGAGAGCTTCGAGGCTTTCGTCTTCTTCCGGCAGCTCGTTGGAAGCCCCAAAAACCGTAAACAGAGGCACCTCAATAAGTTCCTTGCCGTTATGGTACTTTCTCTCATTCAATACAGTCAACATGCTGTTTAAGATGGAACTGTTTGCCTTGAAAATCTCATCGAGCAGGGCTATATGGGCAGTTGGAAGGTAACCTTCTACCCGCCTGCTGAACTCGTCTCTCTCAAGCGCTTTAAGGGAAAGCGGCCCAAATACCTCTTCAGGCGTGGAAAAGCGGGTAAGAAGATAATGGAAAAAGTTTCCCCCTTCTATAGTTTCGCAGATTTTGCTTGCAAGCAGGGTTTTTGCAGTTCCGGGTGGGCCAAGTAAAAGGACATGCTCGCCGGAGAGGAGTGCAAGAAGAGACCCGTTAATTTCAGCATCTCGTTCTTTAAAGTAGCCTGAAAACTCCTGTTTGATATTGATAACCGTATTCTTTAAATCCAGAATTTTCATAAATTCCAAGACCTATATAAATTTCTTTTTTTCAGCATCCCGCCTTTAGTATGTGAGAAAGATGCTACAATAGTGAATTGCAATAGCCGGTTAGAATAATATAAAAAAATGAATTTCCTATTTTTATGGGCCTTGCCTTAATTAATTTTTCTAAAAATTCTTATCCCTACCACCGATATGCCTGCGGATTATATTTCTTCCCCGAGATATACCTTTCTGCTTTGATACTGAAGCCCAGTTTTTATAAGGTCTCATACGCTGGGATCCATCTTGTAAAAGTTTTTTCCGACCCTATCGGCCCCACCGATCCTGCCTTTTACCATCCGAAGGGGTTATGCATAAGGAAGGTGATGATTAATGAGAATGATTTAAATTCACCTGAATGAGAATATTCCTGGTGACGAATAAATAAAAATCGCATCCTTAAATAAATCAAATTCCGGAAGTCACTGCATGAATGATTTCGAGCGTGAAAAATACAGCCGTCAGATTCTTCTTTTTGGGGAAGAGGGACAGGAAAAGTTGAAGAATGCAACAGTACTGGTTGCCGGGGCAGGCGGACTGGGAAGTCCGGTTTCCACCTATCTAGCAATAGCAGGAATCGGAAAAATAATTCTTGCAGATTTCGATTCCGTGGACCCCAGCAATCTAAATAGACAGTTTCTTCACCATCAAAAGGACATCGGAAGGCTTAAGGTAGAGTCTGCAAAGGAAAAACTGCTCTCCATGAACCCGGATATTGAGGTTGAAACTATAGCAGAGATGCTTACCGAATCAAATCTCGAAGCCCTTGTTCCTGAATGTGATGTTATAGTTGATGCGCTTGATAATCTCGAAACCAGACATATGCTTAACAGGCTTGCCATTAAAAGAAGGATTCCTTTAATACATGGAGCAGTTACCGGTTATGACGGGCAGGTAACAACAATAGTTCCTGGAGAAACTCCCTGTTTTTACTGTATTTTCCCACGTATTTCCAAAAAGGAAGTTTTTCCGGTTTTAGGGACAACCCCAGGGATCATCGGTTCCATCCAGGCAAATGAAGTCATTAAATTCCTGACAGGACAGGGAAAACTTCTGGAAGGTCGCCTCCTGTTCTGGAATGGGCTTTCTGGAAATTTCAGCGAAATATCACTCTCAAAGCTAAATAATTGTCCTGTTTGTGGAAATCTTAAGACAATGCGTGGAAACAAATGAGAGTTTTACTATTTTGAATCCAGATAAAACTTTATTTCGATTCCCTGCCGCCTATTGACCAATTTAATATATCTTCAGTAATAATATCTTATAGGGTATAGGGTAATATCTTATAGGGTATCTTATTACAGGGGATCTTGTGCGAGGGAATTGGATGAAAAAGAAGACCATGCCAGTTGAGAAGGAAGTCAATGGTTTGAACGAGAACTCAAATTTATGGTCTTATGGATTTCAGTATCTGAATTATGGATTTCAGGATTTGAATTATGGATTTCAGGATTTGAATATTTCTTCACCGACTTCACTTCCTGCTCCACTTCCTAGTTCACTTCCTGCTCTTATTCCGAATGCACCTTATTTTGACCTCCGGATCTATAGGGAGCCCATGATAAAGTCGTTGATCAAGGTACACAGTAAAGATATGTACCGGCTGCTTGAGAACGTTCACTTTGATGGAAACTACTACAGGGTAAAGTGTGTAAGTTCAGGGGAGTGGGAGTACTGCTGGGATCTTGCCGTCAGGATTCAATTTTTTGGAAAAATGCTGGGAATGACTCTTTATCCCAAGCGCCTGGTCTCACAGAAAGAAAAAAGAATTGTCTACAGGTCTATGATCCTCGTTAACCCTTACCAGCTCTGGGACGAAGCTCTTGTAAACAAATTCTGGAATTTGCAGGAGAGGGTTGAGTTCCTGATAGCCAGAATTCTTTTTCACGAGTGTATTCACGTTATGATTTCGCTTGGAAACATCCTGCCTTCAGGTTTTGGAAACACGGGCATTTACCTTGAGTTTAAGAAGATGCTGGAAATCTCGGTTTCCGAGATGCTTTCTCATGAGCTTCATAATGTACAGTTCCGCCTCTGGAATCTTGTGCTGTTTGGATCGTCAGGTTCTGAAAGTGAAAAAAAACTGCTTGAAAGAGTTCAGGAAATATACGAGTTCCTTATCAACGAAAAATACGCTAACCAGAAAACTGGAAAAGCTTTCCGTTTCCCATCAAACAACAAAAAAATTGCCAGAAAATACTCCTGGATAGCAGCTGTTAAAGCCGGGGGAGACAAGCAGGTTAGCAAAAGAATCTGGCAGGTAGAGGTCCGCAGGCTCAGGATCGCACTGAGGGAACTCTTTGAGGGCATTGATACGGAATTAAGTAATATGGGATTTACAATGGATTAAATCATATAAATCCCAGGTTTCTTTTTCCCGCTTTCATTCTACGATTCGTAGTTTACTTTTCCCCTTCTTTCTTCCCGTAATTTTATTACTTACTTTATCTCTCTATTGCTTTGTTTTTTAGAGCTGAATCTTACTCCCTTGTTCCAGAACTTTTACAATCTTTTCCATATCGGGAAGTTCATGTACAGGATATTCTTCGAAGAATATAACCTTCTGTTCCTCGTTGATAATTATGTTCGCCCTCTGAGAGACCCCTTCTTTTTCTCTGAATATTCCATATGCTCTGGCAACTTCCCCATGAGGCCAGAAGTCTGAAAGAAGCTTGATGTGTGTAATTCCAAGTTCCTTAGCCCAGGCTCTTTTTGAAGGTATAGGGTCCACACTTATGCCAAAAGCCACCGTGTTCAATCTGGAGAACATTTCGTGATTTTCCTCAAGTGATTTCATCTGTTCTGCACACACGCTTGTCCAGGCGAGTGGATGGAATGATAAAAGAACCTTCTTGCCAGCGAAATCATAGAGGTGCACCTCTATCTGTTTATGGTCTCTTAGCCTGAAATCCTGAATTTTGTCCCCGATTTTAATCTCGCTCATGATAATTTCCCCAATTTAATAAAATCCCTTATGTTTTAATAAATTGTCTGTCTGCTGACCTGTTTAACACTGCTGGCAGTTTGACATTTTTGACAGCGAGAAGTAAAGATTGGAATGCAAAAAAGGTTCAAAGCGGGAGTAACATATAAAAATAACTCGAAGGGCAGTTCATATTAAAAAAATAATGGAAAACAAAAAAAAGTAGTAAAAATAAAAATGACGACGGAATGATTCAATTATAATATCAAAGTATTTATTGCCAAGAATCATTATTGGGATACTGAAATTAAGGGTCAGTTCCTGAACTGCAAATTTGAGGTTATATTTTTATCATTCCTGAATAATCAACAGTCTTTAATTGATTATAAAAACTTTGTTTTTCTTTTCTATATAATGCGTATCTATATAAAGCGTATAGTGAACTTGAAATCATGGTAAAAGTAATTTTCAATTTTATTTACTTAATTCTCCGAATTTTTTCTCTTGAGAAGGTTCTTGCATTTTTCAATTATACCTTCATTAACTGATTCTGATTTGTTATTATTTACTCTATTGCGTTTCATTTGATCGTGTTCTCTACGAGACATCGGTTTAGAAGTTTTTTTAGACATTGTTAAACACCGTTTAAAAGTAATAAAATCAATCTTTCTTAGATTATGTCCGTGAATTGTCAATCAATTATAAAAAATGAGTGGATTTGTTGTTTTTGAGTAAACATATGCAAATTTATATACATGTTATTTTTCGATAACTGACAGACACTGTTATTCTTATTTATACTCGAGTTGGTGCAATAACCCGGTATAATGTTAGTGACTCTAATCTTTTCTTAAGATTGAAATTATACACCCATATTTACTGTAAAACTTAAATATAAGAGTAACGAAAGTCCCTGAGAGAATTCTTATTCCTTCACTGGTATTGCAAACTTTATAGTAAATTCAGTTCCAGAGTCTCTTTTTAGTTCAAGTTTTCCTTCTAGCTGATCTACAAGGATAGCAATTAATTGAAAGCCAAGGGTATCAGAACCTTCTATATTAATGTTTTCTGGGATACCCACTCCATTGTCCAAAACGGTTAAGATAAAGTTAGCAACCTTATTTTCGTAATCACCTTTTATGCTTCCTGATGCGTCATTTAAAATACCTGTGTCTTCTTCCTTAAAAAGTTCCTTACAAAGCTCTTTACAAAGCCTGATTTGAATTATTCCGTTAGTTCTGCCTGAGAATGCATACTTGAGAGAGTTTGAAATAATTTCGTTGACAATCAGCCCGAGAGGAACTGCAATATCGATATCGAAGAAAATATTATCTTCAAGATCCATATCTAAGTCAATGTTCATATTTTTAAAACTATAAGCCTGGAAAAGGTTCTTAACAAGCTTCTCAAGATATGGAGAAAAGTTCAATTCATTATTTCCATTGCCTTCATGCAGTTCTTCATGAATCAGGGCAATTGAGATTATTCTGTCCTGACTTTCCCTGAAGGCCTCAAGAACTTCCAAATACTCAACGCGCCCTCTGCTTTTGAATTTTTCAACCTCAAGATCAAGCAGGGATGAGATCACTTGAAGGTTGTTTTTAATACGGTGATGGATTTCCCTTTTACGGGCATTTTCGATATTCGCAAGGAAAATTTCTGTCTTTTTTCTTTCTGTGATGTTTTTAGATGCCCCAATAATCCTATATGCATTCCCGTTTTCGTCTCTCTGACAGATGAAGTTGTCCTCAATAAAAATATATTCTTCATTCTTATTTCTAAAACGGTACTCGATTCTGTAAGTATCTTCGGGCATCTGAAAGTTTTCGTGATTTTCAAGGAATAGATCTCGGTCTTCCGGATGAATACGGGACAGACAGAAATCACGATTCTTATTTCTTAAACCGATATTTTTAAACTCATCAGGAGTAAATCCTGTTATCTTCTCGACATCGCCTGCCCAGGCAAAAGTATCTTCCTTAATATTATACTCGTATATGATCTGTCCTGTCTGTTCGGCCACTATACGGTATCTTTCCTCGCTTAACCTGAGCGCTTTTTCAGTTTTCTTACGCTCGGTAATGTCCTGAAGTATACCCCTAATTCTAACAGGATTATTTTCCTCGTTAAAAGTGATTTCTGGCTGTACATGAACTATTTTTTCTTCTCCGCCGGGTAAAATAATCCTATGGTCAATGCTGAAAAGTTTCCCATTTGAAGCTTCTTTAATTGCATTAATCACAATGTCTCGATCTTCAGGATGTATATAACTTAAAAACTCATTATAAGTTGGAGTTGATCCCTGGGGTTTCAGTCCAAAAATTCTATAATATTCGTCAGACCACCATATTTCCTTAGTTATAAGATTCCATTCCCAACTTCCAAGGTGTGCTATTTTTTGAGCTTCTGCAAGGTTTTTTTCGCTTTCCTTCAATGAATTGTAAGATTTCTCAAGCTCTGACGTACGCTCTTCAACCAGTTTTTCTAAATTATCATGCGCTCGTTTTAGAGCTTCTTCTGCCTTTTTAAGCTCTGTAATATCACGTGCGGCAGCAAAAACCCCAATAACCTTGCCATTCTCGTCTTTATAAAATGAAGCATTATACAAAACAGGAGTTATATGTCCGTCCCTGTGATGAATTCCCAGAGGATAATCCCTAATTTCACCATCTAGGAATACCTGTTGATATCCTGTAAAGGCTTTCTCAGGTTCAGTGAAATAATATGAAAAATCAGTTCCAATCAATTCGTTTCTGGAATATCCAGTAACCTGTTCTGTAGCGCCATTTACATCCGTAATTTTTCCTTCAGGCCCGATGGTTATTAATGGGTCCAGGCTAGCTTCAATCAGGCTACGATTATAAAGATTTGAGAATTTCAGAGCTTCTTCCGACTTTTTCCTTTGCAGGGCCTGCGTCACTGCCGGTGCTATAGCTTCAAGATCCTCCTGCTGCTCGTAACTATAGCCGTTTTTACGGTTTGCAACCGCAATCAAGCCTATTGTTTTCCCGTCCTGAACAAGGGGCACTCCCAGAAACGATCTGATTGGGAGATGCCCTTCCGGCAAGCCTCTGCTGTCTGGGTGTGACTGTGGATCATTGGTAAAGAAAGCTTTCTCGTTGATAATGACACTGCCGTACAGGCCATGAACAGCAAAATCACCAGGTGGACTACGATGCTTTGCCTTGTCGTACATAAGGCACTGTTCCCATGCAAGCTCGCTTTTTGCAACATCGTGTAGCAACCCGTCGGCGTCCATTCCATTGATGAACCCAAACTGGCTGCCGGTCATTTTCAGGGCGACAGATAAACACGTATTTCCCAGTTCTTCTTCTGTTTTTGCCTGTACTACATTGCTGAAAATTTTATTTATTCCCTCTAGAATCCGGTTGTATCTGCAAATACGGTTCTCTTCTTGCTTACGCCTGGTGATGTCAGTAAACATGCCTATAGAGCCTGCAAATTTGCCATCTTTGCCAAAGAAGGATCTAGTATTTACAAGAGTCCATAAGGGTGAGCCGTCTCTACATATTAGTTTAAATTCATGGCTCTCACCAATATATTGCTGTCTTTTTTCAATATTCGGTATGGAAACAACTTTATTTTCTTCATCTGTGAATTTCCACCCAGATCTGCCAATCATTTCTTCCTGGCTAAATCCTAACATCTCTGTCATTTTTTTATTTACATAGATAGTCTTGTTTTCAGCGTCAACTACCCATATACCCTCGTTTGCTGTCTCTACGATGTTGCGGTACTTATCCTCGCTCTCCCGCAGCGCATCCAGCAGAGTATCGCATTCGGCCAGCGATTGTGAAAGCTTGAAATTACTGTGGCTTAGTTGCGAGATCATGTTGGCAAGTTTCATGAAGAAGGACATGTTTTTGTTTACAGCCTGTCTGCTAAGCCGTGGAACTTTTTCAAGCGCTGCTATATACTCCTCTTCATTGAAGCCGTATTTTCTAGCCTGGGACCGGAAAAATTCATATTCAAGAGGTTCATCCTCAAAAAAGAAGTGCCCTGAGAAGATATTGCCTATATGCTGGCCGCCCACAATAAGAGGAGTCGCAACATCCCACATGTTATTTTTGCACCTGTACAGCTTAAGTTCTCCAGGAGCAACACCCAGGGACAGTTTTGTATCACTTTCTACGCAGTATTTGCAGGTCTCTGGATGAAACCTGTGGAATTTAGTGCAGATATCCTGCCACCCAGCAATTGCAGGAACATTACCTTTGAGGTCGACCAGTGCTGTAGTAATGTGAGTAAGTTCATACAAGTCATCCATGAGAGACTGAATCGCTGGAATATCAAGAATATCAGCCAGCTCAAAGTTTCCTGCTATCCTGGAAGGTGAGAGGTTATTATCTAACTTCAACCCAAAATATTGCTCATTCTGGCTCAGTGCTTCCTCTACTTGCTTCTTCTCAGTACAAGGTTTCCTCAGTTTTTCTTCCATTCAGAACCTTCTCCGAAAATCAAGGGGTCACTTTGTTTGTTGCTTTAAGCAGACTAGATCAAAAATGTACTCACCATTGGGCCTAAGCGAATTCTATCTTGATAGCAATTAAATCATTTTAAAGTTATAAAAACAACTGCAAAATATCTTTATAATAATGATATTGCACAAATTATTTAAAGAAATTGTACTTTCTTTAAAAAAAGTTTGAATAGAAACAGCCTTTCAATATATAGAAAAGTGTTTTATCCCAAAATTATTTTATCCCAAAATTATTTTGCTTTTTTAATTTCTGTTATTACAGTCATATATCGTATACAAGTGATCCATGACTTTACTCCAACTTCGATAATGTGTATCAATCTGCAGATAAATACCACAACGGAAGAATCACAAAGAGGGGATCAAAGGGAGAAAGATGGATTCTGACGCAGATTGCTCAAGCAGCGGCAAAAAAGAATAACAGTAAGTTAAAAGAGTTTTTTAACAGGAAAAATTAGTTTTTAGTTAGACCTTTCCAGATAATTATTCAAATTTCTGTTCGCATGATTTTGCTTTGTTAATTGTATCTTGTCCTTCGATTAAACCGTTTTTCCCATTTCATATGCATGTTCCATTGCTTTTGTTTCTTTGATGTCTCCAATGTTCCAGGCACCGGTTCCGTAGATAATACCCTTTTCCTTTGCTCCTTCAAGGCAGGAAGTAAATCCCCTGAATCCTTCAAATGTTCTCTCCATAGCCTGCTTACTATCGTTTGCTGCCGTCGCAATAAAATAAAAATCCTTATCGCTGATTTCCATGTAATGGGAGCAAGTGCGGTCAATTAGAGTCTTCATTTGACCGTTCATTGTGTAAAAGTACACCGGCGTTGCCATTACAATCGCATCTGCCGCAATCATTTTTTCCAGGATTTCTTCCATGTCGTCTTTTTGGGGACAGCCCTCTCCCATGTTAAAACAGGTTCCACATCCTGTGCAGTAATTGATTGTTTTATCTCTCAAAAAGATCTTTTCTGTCTGATTGCCTGCTTCTTTTGCTCCAAGCATAAACTGGTCGCACAACATGTCGGAGTTTCCGCCTTTCCTCGGGCTGGCGGACAGTATCAATACTTTTTTACTCATTGAAATTATCTCCATATCTTGAGTTATCCTTACTTCTCAAAAAATTGTATCCAGCATCCTGTTATGGATTAACACATGGATTTCTTTGTATCATTAGACCTAATCGGGTATTACTTCATTCAAACACGCAATCGCATTCAATGTCCTGGGATATCCGATATATGGCAATAGCTGCGTAACTGTGCTGAGCAGCGTTTCTTTGTCATTCCCAACATTCAGATTGCCCTGCATATGTCCTTTTAACTGGGGCTCACATCCTCCAAGGGATAAAATCACAGAGAATGTCAAGAGTTCTCTTGTTTTTATATCCAGTCCTTTTCTGGTGTAGTAATCACCAAAACAGTTTGCAGATAAGTATTTTTGAATATGGACCTGATCTGCTGGTGCTGCCTCGTACATTTTATCGATTATGTCACCAAATATTTCCTTCTGAACTTCCAGCCCTTTTTCAAATCGTGTTTTTGGTGAAGTTGTAGACTGGCTTTCTAAGGGTAGTTTTATTCCCCTGCTTTCCAGTATTTCATTTGTGGCATGGATAAAATCAAATGCTTTTGCCATCCCGACATATGGTACGGATTGATATACAACCTCTTTAACCTCGATTGGAGTCACACTGACATTGAGTGCATCACCAAGCATTACTTTATATTCGCTTAAAGTCTGGCTTGCGATTAGAGATGCCAAGATGACCATCAATCTGGTTTTTGTATCTAAATTTCCATAACTGATCACTTCATCAAAAGCAAAATTATCGAAAACTTCTATGAGTTCCGGATCTGTTATTTTTAGTGTTGATTTATGATTGGGAAATAATTCTTCATGGTTCTTGTTTGCTGTTTCACTGATACTCATAATTTACCTCTCTTTTTGCCCAGGAGGATATTCGGAATCCGTTTCACCGTTTCACCGTTTCCTCCTGACAGCCAGTTTGTTCCGAAAATTGTTCGGTCAAATTCTCATTCATCTTTATTTTGTCGGTAATCCCGGGCCGGCCTCAAATTCCGCTGACACATCTTTTAAGTACTCTGTTATCTTCAGATGCTGAGGGCATGACTTTTCACACTGTTTACAGTCTATGCAATCGCTAGCTTTGCCATGATTTGAAGTAAGGTTCAGATAATAAACAAACTGGCTTGAGATATTATCAGTTACAGCACGCTTTGCACTATTATACAATGCAAAGTAATCAGGTATTGCAATATTCTCAGGACACCCTGCTTCACAATATCTGCAGGTTGTGCAGGGAATCGCAGTATCTTCATTTATAATATCAATTACCTGGCTGATGGTCCTGTATTCTTCCTCATTCAGAGGCTCGAAGTCTGTCATATATGAGGTATTATCAAGTACCTGTTCCATGGTATTCATACCGCTAAGGACCATCATGACGCCTTCCTGACTGGCAGCAAATCTGACTGCCCAGGAGGCAATGGATAATTCAGGATTATATGCTTTCATCAATTCTTCTGCTTTTTCTGGAACTGAGGCAAGATTTCCACCCTTGCAGGGTTCCATTACAACAATTGGTTTGTTATGTTTTCTTGCAACTTCATAGCATCTTTTTGACTGGATACCTGGATTCTCCCAGTCAATGTAATTGATCTGTAACTGAACAAAATCCAGTTCAGGATGAGCAGTTAGAATTTCATCCAGTAATTCCGGCGTATCATGAAAAGAGATGCCCAGATTCTTTATTTTGCCTTCTTCCTTTTTCTTCAAAGCAAAACCAAATGTATCAAATTTGCATGCCTGCTCATAAGCACTCACACCAATATTGTGAAGCAGGTAATAATCAAAAAATTCAACACCGCAATTTTCCAGTTGCTCATTAAAAATTCTATCCTGGTCTTCCACTGCTTTTAACATTCTGGGAGGAAGTTTCGTCGCAAGAGTAAATTCATCTCTGTCATGTCTTTTTACTAAAGCTTCTCTAACAGCTTCCTCGCTCTTGAATCCATGGTATGTATATGCTGTATCAAAGTAAGTAAATCCTCTTTCCAAAAATGTATCTACCAATTTGTTTAATGCTTCTGTGTCAAATGATGTCTGATCATCTTTGTCCAGAAGTGGTAATCTCATACAGCCAAAACCTAATCGTTTTGCCATTTTATCTCCCTTTGCTAAATGATCCACAAATGTCCTGTGGACTCGACCAGCTCACAAGGTCATACTGATTTTATTCAACCAATCTGCGACATCTTTTTTCGCTGCACTTACACGAGAGCCCTGGATCGCGAGCCCTTTCAAAAGTGTTGCCTTAGGACAAAGTTTTGCAATGTCTTTTTCACTGCGGCCTAATCCGCTTCCTTCATGTGTACAAAATGGAACAATGGTCTTTCCGGAAAAATCATATTCTTCCAGGAATGTAAACACCGGCATCGGCATCGTTCCCCACCAGTTGGGATAACCCAGAAATATCACATTATAAGAGTCCATATTTTCTACATGGCTGGAAAGCTCAGGCCTGGCATTGTTATTCAATTCTTTTTTTGCCACGTTGGTTGTTGCAGTATAATCCCTGGGATAAGACTTCACTGTATCAATACGGAAAACGTCGCCTCCTGTTATTTCCCGGATCATGTCGGCTACTACTTTTGTGTTACCGACAGGCAAATTCACGATCTTTCCACTGACATAGTTATTCCCCTCACGTGAAAAACAGGCTATCAGGCATTTCTCTTCTTTTAAAGTCGCCATTCCTTGTCCCTCGCCTTCTTTTTGTTTATTCATATCCAAAATTAACTACTGATTATTCCCGGATGAAATTTGTATAGATGCTTTTTTCTTTCATCGGCAACTGTACGCCAGCCTTCATGCCAGCCTCCTTGCACTTCAGGAACCATGCCATATTCCTTGCAAGCACACGCATGATCTGCAATCCTTCCAGGTCTTTTTTCACATCTTCGGGTTTTGCTCCATGAACCATATTCCAATAGCGAGAAGAAACAATAGGCATCTCCGAAATGGTGAAATACTTATTAAGCTGGTCAAGTGTGGCTGTCGTCCCTGCTCTCCTTGCAGAAACAACTGCTGCCGCTGGTTTCAGATAAAAAGACTGTCTGCCTCCTAGTAGATCAGCATAGAAAACGCAATCCATAAAAGATGTAATCGCTCCACCTGCGGCTGCATAATGCACAGGGGAACCGAAAATAAATCCATCTGCATCTTTGGCAATGTTAAGAAAATCGTTGACGCGGTCATTAAATGCACAGAGCCCTGTTTTGGCACAGCTCTTGCAGGCAGTACACCCGGTAAGAGGCTTTTTTCCGATCCAAAAAATTTCTGTGTCAATCTCTTCTTCATTCAAGGTCTTTGCTACTTCTGAAAGAGCCGTATAGGTACAGCCTTTCTCATGCGGACTTCCGTTTACTAATAATACTTTCATTCTCATGCCCCAATTATGCCTTTAATAATCGCTTTTAACCCAATCTATTCTGCTTCCTGCAATTTTTATTTTTGATGATGCTGTTAACTTAAATTGTTATATTCTTCATCTGTTACGGGTTCTAGCCATTCAGCAGGACCCGCATTGACATTTGTCTCTACAGAAAGGTGTACGAACCAACTGTCTGGAGCCGCTCCATGCCAGTGCTTTACATTTGGATGAATTTTTACTACATCACCAGGATTAAGTTTCTGTGCAGGCTTTCCTTCCTCCTGATAGTAACCACGTCCGCCTGTTACTAACAGGATCTGTCCTCCAGGGTGCTTATGCCAGTTATTCCGACAGCCGGGTTCAAATGTCACATTGCCTATGGGACAATTAAATTCATTATCCCTGTCTACCAGCATGCTAAGCCATGCTTTACCTGAAAAATACTTGCTGAACATTTCCGGAAGTTCTTCTCCTTTCGGAAAGATCACGCTTTCACTTAAGTTTGATTTGTCCATATTTTGGTCCCCCTTTTCATTTTTCATGATGCCTAATTTCTTGAATGTCAAATATTCTTACTGAAAAGTCTACTAGCCGTGGCCTACCGTTAATACCGACAACTTTCATAATGTTCTCTCTTATTTTACTTTCATTATGATTGTCACAATTTTTTTCTTAATCGTTTACTCGATCAATCTCATGAGTGACTGATCAGTCATCGTATAGGATTTAATGGTATATAAAAGTAAGCCATACAGAGAAAGGTAAAATGTAAAAAATTGAAAAATAATTTTTCAACATGCCTGGATTCTTCTCCTTCGCTCAAACCGCTTTTCTCATTCATATCCCAACTCTATGACTTTGTTTCCTCTGATATCCCTCCATTCCAGGCATCATCTCCTTAGATAATGTTCTTTCAAAAATCCCACCAGGGAGTCGAAGGCATGTGTAGGTTTGAATCTAATAGAACGGTTTCACCAATTTCCGGGGCAATTATGTTTACTTCTCTTTTTTTTGCCTCCTTTAGTGCTCTTTCTATTGGTTCATTCCAACCATGATTAGCTAATGTAAATGCTCCCCAATGCATCAACATCATGGTCTCACCATTCGCATCCAGATTAGCCTGAACAGATTGTTCCGGTACCATATGAATATCCGACCAGCTCGGATCATATTGGGCACCTTCGATCAAGGTTATATCAAAAGGTCCGTATTTATTTCCGATCTCCTTGAAATGTGGACCGTATCCACCGTCTCCACTTGTATATATTCGAGTTTTGTTTCCCAGGATGACCCATCCACCCCATAGAGTAGTATCGATATTAAACGGATCTCTTCCGGAGAAATGTCTGGCTGGTGTCAAAACAACGGTTAAGCCCTGATATTCCGTTTCTTCCCACCAATTGAGTTCCGTAATTTTTTCTTCTGGAATACCCCATCGAACCAGATGAGCACTAACTCCCAGAGGAACAAAGAAATGTGATACTTTGCTGTTTAGTTTAACAATAGATTGATAATCCAAGTGGTCATAATGGTCATGTGTGATAAAAACTGCATCAATAGGCGGCATTTCATCAATAAGATGCAGCATAATATCTTTACTATATTCATATCTTTTAATTCCCACAAATGAAACAGGGGAAGCAATAGGACTCAACATAGGGTCTATCAATAGCTTTTTATTATCAATGCTAAGCAGAAAAGCAGAGTGTCCAAACCAGGTCAAACTATCAGTTTCACTTTTAATTTTGTTCCAGTCAATGGCAGAAACAGGAATTGGACCACTCGGGTTGCGGTCTTTAGCCTCTGAAGCAGAATCCTCATTCATTAATGAAGCGTCTGAGGAATTTATAACCAACTCTGTAGGATCCTCATTAATAAATTTCCCATCAACATAATTATTTAAATGTTGATACATTTCTGTTTGTTCTTTTGTTGGATTCCCACCGAAAGCCGGGTCTATGTTTATAAACAAGATAATAAAGACACCCAATAGAAGCAAAAAACTGAGTAAATATAACCCCATTTTTTTAATCCTTTTCATATTTTCACTTCTGTAATTCCAATTTTACGCAGCTAATTGGAGATCCCATTCTGCGCTTTTTTACGTCTCTGCCCGGACTGTAAGACAGTTCAGAATAGAGTCGGACAACCCTGAGCTACTCTGCATACACAGCACAGCGGAATCCTCATGTTAAGACGGAAGAGATGCCTTTGATTTCCTGCGATGTAGTTTCATGCAGGCCTCCTGCTCCAATGCCAACAGTACTGACTTTTCCATCGACATGTGGCAGATTTCTATGTTCAACTTCCTTTTTGCTTTCTCCGATATTATTGATAATTCTTGAATAGGCGCTGTTTTTTCCTATTCTGGACAAATTTTAGAACATAGTAAGTCACACAAATATAAACTCCCATGATGGAAAGGTAATCCGTGAAGAAAAACACAGCTGATTCATCAAAGTTCCAATAGGAATATGTATAGTACAAAATCAGCTTGGAACCCACGTCTCTTTCAAAGAATGAATACACTCCATGTACAGCGATCAACACTGCCATGATTCGCAGCGCAAATGTGTGGCTACGGTTTGGAAAGGGAATTCCCGGTGTATTTCGGGCCACACCTGTAATCATTCCCCAGTGCATTCCCAGATGTATGGAGATGAGGATAAAACCCCAGTATGTGGCCAGAACGTGTATCTGCCGTGCAATCATGCCACCGCTTACCGGAATAAAGGCAAACAAGGTACGGGAAATCATTATGGAGCTTAACATTAGCATCAGCATCATTACAAGAAGAAGCAGATTGACAGATGTATTAAGAACATGGCGTCCATTGTGCTTTCTTTTTATAACTGTCTGATACCATCGTCGATTTAAAACATTGTGGACAATGAATAAAGCAAACAAGGAAACTCCTAACAGTTCGTGGATCACGTTTCCTGTTAGGTAGTAAGCCATGGCTACTAGCATGATAACCGTCATAACGAGGTCAATGGCTAGCTTAAACAAGATTTTCCGATCCAAAAGCTTCTCCTCATTTATTCTGCCATTCCGATTTTACGCAGCCACTCGGATACATCATCCTGCGCAGTTTCTACACTTGATCCCCTGATTGCAAGGCCATCCAGAATCGTGGACTGCGGGCAAAGCTCAGTGATATCTTCAACACTTCGTCCAAGGCCGCTTCCTTCGTGTGTGCAGAACGGTATAATGGTTTTCCCGGAAAAATCATATTCCTCCAAAAAGGTAAATACCGACATCGGCATCGTTCCCCACCAGTTGGGATAACCTATGAAAACCACATCGTAGGAGTCCATGTTCTCAACCTTTGTTTTCAGCTGGGGCCTGTAGTTATCTTCCTGTTCCTGCTTTGCCTGATCAACTACAGCATCGTAATCCGTGGGATATGGATTTACGGTCACAATTTCAAAGATATCCCCGCCGACTTTTTCGTGGATTTGATTAGCAATTACACGTGTATTGCCAGTATGTGAAAAATAAGCCACAAGAATTTTTTTTGACGCTGAATCCATTTGTGTATGATTCTCACTTTCAGTTTCCATATTTGGCAAACTGGTTTCTTCTGGGGCGGTAACATTGGGGCTATTGTCCTCTGCTTCTACCTGTGTGCTGTTTACGTCAACATTTGTCGTGTCGCTGTCTGCACATCCGCAGATAGAGAGGAAGAGGCCTGTCATTATTACGAGGGTCAGAGCTGATATTTTCTTCATCGTGTGCATCTCCTTTTTTATTTCAGTCGAATATCCCGCTAGCTTGCTGCAGGGTACGCCAGCGCAACTTTGATCTTTTAGATAGCGGATTCCTTAATTTAATGGATGATTGACTAATCACTCACGGGGCTAGTGAAAAAAAATTAGTTATTAGCCAGACCTTTCCAAATAATCTGGAATCCATCTTCTATAACCTTATTTTCATCCAGTGATAAATCTGAATCAATGATAAGGTTCACCACCGCCCTGCTACCCTGATAAAACATTGCAATGGTAAGCTCTGCGGAAAAATCTCTGATTTCTCCCGCTTTTATTCCTTCATCCACAAGCTTATGGAGGAATACATACTCTTTCATCACTTCATCACGTGTAAACTTTGTGATGTAAGGGGATGAACAGAACTGCCCGACAAAAAGGAATTCTTCCTGATTTGCTACTCCCCATTTGATTAGATTTGACCATATTTTTTTTAATTTATCCTTGAAGGTATTCTGTGCCTCAATTTCTTTTCCCATACTGCGGCTTAAATCTCCTTTTACCTCAAAATAAAGGCTGTTAATAAGGTCTTCCTTTGTAGGAAAATAGTTGAAAAGCGTGCCTGTGGCTACACCTGCATCTTTTGAAATCTGGGCAGTGGATGTACCGTGGAAGCCTCTTTCCGTGAAGAGCTTTAAGGCTGCTTCCAGAATGGCTGTTTTTTTGTCTTTGACCTGTTCTTTCATGTATTATCTCTATAATTGACTGATTAGTCATTTATGTTTTAATATTAAGTTATTATAAATACTTTATGGCATTTTATTCTTGGCTTTTAGCTGGTATTGCAGTCCACAAGGGATTTTTGGCAACTTAAGTAAAAAATATCCAGCGATACATTTAAAAATCCGAATTGTTAATGTGTAGAGATCATCATGCTCATAGTACTCTCATTAGGCGGTTCAATTCTCGCAAAAAATCTAGATCCCGATCGTTTTTTAAAATATGCGGATGTTCTCCGTAAGCTCTCGAAAAAACATACCCTGCTTGTAGTAGCCGGCGGAGGAGAAGCGGCAAGGAATTACATCGAAACTGCAAGGGCAGTTGGTGCCGATGAAGTTACATGCGACTACATTGGTATCGAAATTACTCGCCTGAATGCACACTTGCTTGCTGCAGCTCTTGGGCCCGATGCCTGTCCGGAAATTCCTACAAATTATCTGGAAGCTGCAAAGGCTATACGTCCCGGAAAGGTAGTCGTCATGGGAGGAATTACCCCTGGCCAGACAACGGATGCCGTCGCTGCAATTCTTGCGGAGTTCCTGCGGGCAGACCTGCTGGCAATTGCAACCTCGATTGACGGAGTTTATTCCGCAGACCCTAACTGTGACCCTTCGGCAGTAAAGTACGATAAAATCTCTCCTGAGAAGCTCATAAACATAGTCATGGCAATCGAGATGAAAGCAGGCTCCAAATCTCCTGTTGACCCTGTAGCCGCAAAAATTATAGAACGCTGCAAGCTCGATGCACTTGTCATGGATGCCCGGAATCCTGCCATGCTCGGAGAAGTTCTCGATGGAGAGGCCGTTAAAAAGACTCCCATATCCTGCGGGACCTGGATTACGACAAAGATCTAAGGCTCAAAACTCAAACCAATCAAGACTTAAAGTTCAAACCAATTAAGACTTAAAGTTCAAACCAATTAAGACTTAAAGTTCAAACCAATTAAGACTTAAAGTTCAAACCAATTAAGGCTCAGACCAGTATTAACAGCCAGACAAGATAGAGTTCGAAAAATAAAAGCTGGCTTCAAAATCTTTATTTTTACAGAAAATGAAAACTTAAACATAGAGGTTCCGACATATATCTTAATAACAGAAAACAGACGGAAGTGCCGGTTTAGTGTTTAGAACTCCTACAAAGCCAGTTTCCTGAAGTTTCTGTCCTGATATTTCTTAAAGGGAGGAGGAGTCGGGTTTGAGCTTGCCTGAAAGAAAGAGTTCTTTTAGACAGAGAGGGTTTATTTTCCACTTTTTTTTCATTCTTCTATTCCTGATAATCTTCTGCGCTGATCTCATTCCCGCTTTTGCTGCAGTAGATGGGACAGCCTTTGAAAAGGAAAGGCAGAGAGATGCCGTTATCATGGATATTTTCTCGGACAATGAGCTTGCGGATACTACAGTACGGTTTGAGCAGCCTCTTGAAAATGTTTCTCTTGTTTTTACTTTGAATTCGGAGAAAAAACTGCTGAAATCGGAAACTTTTCTTCTAGGGTCTGTTAAGAAAGGGCAGGAAGTTACAAAAGTACTTTTCTGGGAAATTGAGAACGATTTTGGAAAAGATACGGACTCTTATACAGCGCAGGTTTATGTTAAAAACGGGAATGAACGCCTTGCTTTCAGAAAACTTTCGTTTTCCGACCGAAATCCCATCCTTTCAAAGCTTAAACTTGTTGACTTCTCCGCAGATTCCGAGAAAGCTTTAGTTTTAATGAGTCTTACAAGCCCTGCTAACCTCAGGAGTATACAGGCGCCTGAACCCGGCGTTATCGACCTTGACCTGAAACTTCTCTCAGGAACGGAAATCGTGTATTCTGAAAAGCATAAGAATATCCCCGTTACAGGCACTTATTATAATGCAAGCTACTGGCCTTTCCTGCTTGAAAAAGATAAAAACTACACTGCTCTTTTGAAGGTCCATTCCCACTCTCCTGATGTTACTGCAGCTTACAGATCGGATTTCAGGGCCGAAGAAAAAGTGGAAATTGTTGACTGGGATATCGATGTGGATGAATACGGAGCAAGTGTTACTGTTGTTGGAAGATCTCAGGTGCCCTTTGACGGATTTGTAAGGGTTGTGTTGACGCCTGAGAGTGGGAAGGTACAGATTTTTGAGGAAACTGCAGATATCCTGATCTCGGGAAAAGAAGATACTGTAGGAATAATCTGGCAGGGAGTCCCAAAGGGAGATTATAATGTAAAGATCTATGTGCTGAATTCCGAAGGAGAAATTCTGGACAGCCATGAAACGGTTTTGAGGGTTTTTGAACCTGTTGCTGAAGCAACCCCTGTTGAAGAATCTCCGGCTATTTGCTTCCTTACATTTCTGGAGATTTTTCTATGTGCTGGAATCTTATCTGGAAGGAAAAGGAAATAAAGAGTTCTGAAAAAGGAAAATAAAAAGTCCTGGAAGCTTTGAAAATCTTGAAAGAATTTGGAAGCTTTGGAAGTTTTGGAAGCTTTGAAAGCCTTGAAAGCCCAAAATAGTATAAAATTCGAATGCAGGATCATCATGTTTGACCTCATCATCCGGAATATAATGAACAGAAAGGTCAGGAGTGCACTGACAGTCTGCGGGATTGCCCTCGGGATCTTTGCAGTTATAGTTATGGGTGCGATGTCCGAAAATTTCCATCAGACGTTTGAGCGTTCCATGAGTGTGACCAGCGACAAAATTCGGGTTTTTGCCGAAAGCGGCGTCTTTGGAGGGGGGCTTACGGACGATAAGGTGAGCGACGTACTCCGGGTGGCAGGTGTGAAAGATGCGTATGGGCTTTTAATGACTACTTTTGATGAGGACAAAATGGGAATGACCGGGAAGCAAATTCTGGGAGTCCCACCGGAAAAATCCAGCGTTGCCCTTTATCCCGTAGAGCTGAAAGCAGGCCGTTTTCTCAATCCGGGAGACTCTTATAATGTTGTTGTCGGAAGCAACATACAAAGGGAATATAAACTCCAGATCGGGAGCAAGTTTGAGATCCATGACAAGTATTTTACCGTTATAGGAATTCTGGACTACACGGGTTCGATTTTCGATAACGCGGTAATCATACCTCTTGAAACTGCGCAGGATCTATATGATGTGGGCAATTCAATTTCCTATATCTTTGCGGTGCCTGACGAACGAGTGGATGCCGAAATACTCTCCAAACGCATAGAATTGAGCGTTAAAGGCACAAGCACCCTTTCTCCCGGAGAGCTTGAGGTGCAGGCAAGGCAGTCCTTTATGATTTTCAGTGTAATCACTATCAGCTCAGGGCTTCTTGCAGCAATCATAGGCGGGCTTTGCGTGATGAATACAATGCTGATGTCCGTTGCCGAGAGGACAAGAGAATTTGGAATTTTAAAAGCCATTGGAGCCGAAACAAAGGATATTTTGCTCCTCACGCTTGGGGAAGCTTCATTTATGGGCCTTTTCGGCGGAATCCTCGGAATTCTGGTAGGTTCCGTGGCCGTCTATATTATGAATGCATGGCTCGCAAACACAAGGATAGTGCTTTTCCTGATAACGCCCCGGCTTCTTGTAATTGCCATGCTTTTTGCCTTGCTGATAGGGGCTCTTTCAGGGCTTTATCCTGCGTACAGGGCCTCGAAAATGAGCCCTATGGAGGCTTTGAAGCATGCATGAGGTCGAGATTGAGGGGGAAGGGCTTGAGGTCTCGAATAAGCCGGAAAAAGAAAATAATAAGCTTAATTGGGGTAACGAAGATCAGAAAATCATACTTCAGGTTGAAAACCTTTCCAAAACCTATTCCCAGGGCAAAATCCCTGTCCATGCCCTTCGCTGTGCCTGTATCACTGTGATAAAAGGGGAATTGCTTGCGATAATGGGGCCTTCAGGGTCCGGAAAGTCCACTCTTCTTGCCCTTATAGGCACGCTTGAAAAAGCCACGGACGGAAAAATCATTCTTGACGGGACGGATCTCACATCTGTGCCTGAAAAACTGCTTCCCCGCGTGAGAAGGGAAAAAATAGGCTTTATTTTCCAGCACTATAACCTTATCCCTACGCTTTCTGCACTTGAAAACGTTGAGCTTTCCATGCGCTTTTCCAGAGTGCCCAAAAAAGAAAGAGGAGACAGGGCCAGAAAGCTGCTAGAAGAACTTGGCCTTGGAGACCGACTTTCCCATAAGCCTTCGGAATTATCAGGAGGAGAACAGCAGAGAGTCTCTATTGCCAGGGCACTTGCGAATAAGCCGGCGGTTATACTGGCGGATGAACCCACAGGTGAGGTGGACAGCAAAACCAGGGATTCAATTGTGCGGGTCTTCAAAGAGTTGAGCGAAAAAGGGCAGACGATTCTTGTTGTGACGCATGACCCGGAGGTTGCAAAGGAGTGTTCGAGGGTGCTCAGGATTACGGACGGGGTTATTAAAGATTAATTATCATACAAATCAGGTTTTAAAATACTGTTTTTTCTTCAGAATTATAAATCTATGTAGTGTGAGGTTACACTTACTTTTATCACTATATTTTGGAACTGAATCCTCGTAGAGAGAAGTCTATAGAGAGTCTGTTTTCCTATTTTGATCAATGAGAAATTCTAAATTTGGCTGTTTTATTGTTATGATTTCTATCTTTTTGAGCGCACTCTTTAACTCTTGGGTTAATTTTTTATAACAGTATAAATTTTTTATATATGCAATTAGTTTCAAAATTCGTACAGTTTCCTGCTTAAAAACGCTGTTCTTCTACGTTATAATTACAGCTAGCCTGTCAGGACAATAAACCGGATAAGAGTCAGAATAAAAAAGATTGTTGTGAGTGTTTGATTTCTTTCGTCTTTTTTATGTGACCTCAAAGTCTGGAGTTATGGGGACTATGAGCAATTCCATACTATTCAGTCAAATTACCTGGCCGATAAACCAGTCAAAGCGGTTCAACCGATAAACCAGTCAAAAAGGTTCAACCGATCTTACCGATCTAATTGATTTAATCTCAATTTCCTCGGTTATGAAACATCCTGTAATACCTCACATAAATTTTCCATATCTAGCTATTAACTGCAATAGTTGCTGTAAAAGAGGAATCTCACAACTTATGAAATTTTAATATGGGGCGTATTATGATGTATGTAAAAGGAATCTTGAAAATTATCTGTTTAATAATTCTCGCACTTCACCTGATGACTGCAGGAAGTGCAGCAGCTAATGTGCTTTCTGTAAGTAACAACACTGGTCAGCCTGCAGATTTTACTACCATCCAGGCGGCTGTAGCTGCTGCAAATCCAGGAGATGAAATTGTTGTCAAACCCGGTATTTATGAGGAGAATATTGTAATTAATAAGAACATATCTATTGTTTCCGAATCTGGAAAATTCTCCGATACTGTAGTCCGGGCAGCCGACGTTTCTCAAGATGTCTTCAGTATCTGGGCAAACGACGTAAGCATTAAAGGTTTTGGCATAAGTGGGTCCAATTCCGCAGGTATTCATGTTTTTGAATTTATTGAATGCCACATTGAAAACAATGAATTGTTCAATAACAGCTGCGGTATCGATCTATATATACTGAGCTCAAGCAATACGCTTGAGAATAATGAAATTTCAAACTGTCTGACCGGGATTAGTATTGGCGGCGGCATGTACAATAATTTGAGCAATAATTCAATCTCAAATTGCAGTAATGGAATTTCACTTTTTGACTCCTCCATCAATGTCCTGGAGAATAATACAATTTCTAAAAATATGGAAGGTATTTATCTTACAGGCGAATCAAACGGCAACACTCTGGCAGGTAATACTGTAACCCTCAATACGAAATCAGGGCTGAATATTTACGGGACTTCAAACAATCTGATTTATAATAACTGTTTCAATAATACGGTAAACGTAGAGTTCGAAGAAGTTTCGGGAACAAATACCTGGAACACAACTAAAACCGAGGGTACCAACATAGCTGGCGGCCCTTACCTGGGAGGCAATTTCTGGGCAAAACCTGATGGGACTACATATCCTGAAAAAGCCAGGGACAGTGACCTTGACGGAATATTTGATTCACAGTATAATATCGAAGGCACCCAGTTCATAGACTATCTTCCCCTGAAAGGATTAGAGCCGGTAGTGATTACTGTAAATAATAGTACCGGGCCGGTTGCGGATTATACTTCTATCCAGGCGGCAATAGACAACGCACTCCCTGGTGACACAATCCTTATTTTCCCGGGCGTCTATGAAGAAAACGTCGACGTATACGTAACGAATTTGACCCTGACCTCCCAATCTTCCAGTTATGGGGACACCAGTGGGGACACTATTGTCAAGGCAGCCAGCAGTCTGGACGATGTTTTCTATATTATTGCGGATGGAGTGACAATTCGCGGGCTGAATATAATTGGGCCTGTAGACTACCCCAGTTCAGGCATCCACCTTAATGGAGTTAAGTACTGTAATATCGAAAGCAATCAGCTCTCTAACAATTACATAGATCCTACTTCAAACCTTTTCAGTGGGAACAATTCCTCGGTTAGCAATAACTCAGGTTCGGATACAGGATCCGGGATCCGTCTTGATTCTTCCAGCAACAATCTCCTGAACAATAATACAGTCTCAGGGAGCGGAATTTCGGTTCTCCTGCGTAATTCCGCGGAAAATACGCTTCTCAATAATTCGGTATCCGGCAGTAACTACGGTATCTGGGTTGATTCTTCTAACAATAATACGCTGGAAGGAAATATTCTGTCAAACAATAAAATCGGGGCCTATCTGAAAGTTTCAAGCGGAAACGTACTGAACAACAGTAAGGTATCAGGCAGCATAAACTCTGGTATTAATCTGTGGGATTCTGTGGGAAATACATTAAGCAATTCCACAGCCTCGAATAACAGTGTTTCTATCGTTCTGAGGAATTCCAGCGCAAACCTGCTCAGTAACAACACGGTGTCGGATAGCAATTATGGTATATGGCTGTACTCTTCGAGTAATGATAATAAGCTGAACGACAACAGGGCATTAAATAACCAGATCGGTATCTATGTAAAGACATCAAGTGGAAATGTCCTTACAGGCAATACTGCGTTAGACAGCACCGTGTCCGGAATCAGTGTCTGGGAAGCGACCAAAAACACGTTAATTAATAATGAAGCTTCGAACAATTATGTCTCCATTTATCTGCAGAATTCCAGTGAAAATGCGTTTTCCAACAACTCGGCCTCAGACAGCAATTACGGGATGTGGATTGCCTATTCCAGTAACAACAACCTGAGTGAGAATGACGTATCGAATAACAAATTCGGTTTCTATTTGAAAAATTCCAGCGATAACAGGTTGTCAGGTAACCAGGCAAATTCAAACTCCAGGTATGGGATCTATCTGGGTTCTTCCAGGAGTAATATCCTGGACAGTAACAGGGTTACTTCAAACTCGGAGTATGGGCTTTTCCTTCTTGATTCGGGAAGCAACTCGATTTATAATAACTATTTCAGCAACGTAAACAATATTTATCTGCAAGGTTCTAACGCAGGTACGAGCCTGAATACAACCCTGACACCGGCAAAGAATATTGTTGGTGGAACTTACCTTGGTGGGAATTTCTGGGGTACTCCAAAAGGAGACGGCTTCAGCCAGACCCATGCAGATAAGAACGGAGACGGTATCTGTGATGCAGCTTATACCGTGAATACAGAGGGCATTGATTATCTGCCTCTTGCAGATTCTCGTATCATGATCTAATCCTGAGTGCTATAAAAAAGAAAATATCCTGAAAAAATGTCCTGACTGTCAGGTATATGGGCAGCAGGAGATTAGTGGCACACTGAAAACAAGGCTGTACAGTTTCTCAGGAAATAGGAGGCTGTACAGCTTCTCAGGAAGGTTATTCTGGGTTTATATTTGAATATAAGCAAGTGATACAAAGAACTAAGACTTCATTCGTACAACCTTTTACTTAAATACCGAAAAAGACCTTTAAAGCGTATATTTTGATAATCAAAGTGCTTTGAAAACAGTAAAAAAATCAAAAAATGTATTATATATGTTCTTAAAGAACATTCTGATATAAGTTGGACTCTTCTGCTCATCATTTACTACATAATCATTTTACAGAACCATCAAAAAAGAATTGTCCATTTTTGTTTGGGTTACTGGCTTCCATAATCTGTATTTTATCCCAAGCTACAATTTTTAATTCTCCTTTATCACTCAGAGTTACTAAAGAATTATTTCGTATATCTCTAAGTTGACCTTTAATTTCTCCTGATTCAGTTTTAATTTTAATATAGGGAAAATCATACTTATAAAAATTTGTTATTGATTTCATAACCTGGTCATTGTACAATTTAGCTACAGAATATGATATGACTATTAAAACAAAACTTACTAAAAATCCTACTATATATACAATTACGTGAAATTCTGGATACAGTAAGTTTGTATATAGAATATCAAATCTTGCTCTATTGAGTGAAAAATTATTGTCGATTATTGAGATATTATGTAGAGTTGCAATAAAATACGCATATATAGCTAAATTCAAGCCAAACACAATTCCAATAAAAAACCAAAATGATGAATAAACATTCAGTGAAGATAGTTCAACTGCACCATATTTGTTAATTTTGGGGATTAAAAGTTTTTTTGAGTAAAGATATTTAATCCACAATATTAGGATAAGTGTAAAGATAACTATTGTGATGTTAAAACATGAATTAATAAGCGCAAGTGTGTTTAATAAAACCACGTCCGAACTTAAATTTAATAATTTTCCAATATAGCTTATGTCAAAAGCATAGTCAAAAATATGTATCCTCTTCAAATTGTATGGGCGAAAGCAGTAATGTATTTTCGACCACATAAAAACTATAATAGTAGTTCCATTTTCCCTTATCATATTTTGGAGTAGAAAAATGGAACTTGAAGCTTTAAAACAATTGCTTGCTTCACTGGACATCAATCCTGATGAAATTAAAGATGAAAGATATGCCAAAGCTTTTCGCATTTTGTTTGCTATAATTGAAAAACAGAATGAAGAGATTGAATTCCTCAAGGCAGAGAACCAGAAGCTTCGAGATGAAATCAACTTACTCAAAGGTGAAAAAGCCAAACCTAAGATTCTTGGCTCTAAAAAGCATGAAGACATTTCTTCTGAAAAAGAGAGAAGAAAAAGAAAGATTCCATAGGATAAAGAGCCTAAATCTAAACTGGACAAAGTAGA